>DAORGN010000045.1:0-28679 GCA_035340095.1 Pseudomonadota bacterium
CCAGCGCACGCGCCACGCACTGGAGCAGCTCTTGCGGCTGAAACGGAAACTTCGAAATGTAGTCGTAGGCGCCTTGCTGAATCGCTTTCATCGCGTTTTCAACATCGCCAAACGCCGTCATCAAAATCACCGGTGCCTGCGGCTGGTGTTTCTGAAACGCGGAAAGCACGTCGAGCCCGTCCGGCCCATACCCAAGCCGCACGTCGCTGATGATCACATCGAAAGGAAGTTCGCTGGCGAGCTGGATGGCTTTGTCGCCGCTCTCGCACAGGGTCACGCGGTAGCCGGCGCCTTGCAGAAACTCTCCGACCACTTTGCGGAACTGTTCCTCGTCCTCGACCACCAGCGCATGCGATGAAGCCATGGCTGCACCATAGCATGCGCGGCGGAGAGCCGGCGGCAGCGATTACTTGGCAGCGGGTTTGGCGGGCGCTTTTCCGACGGGTGCTTTGGCTGCCGGCTTGACCGGGGCTTTGCCGACGGGCGCTTTGACGGGCGCTTTGCCGACGGGCGCTTTCGGTTTCGCTTCGTCTTGCACTGGCGGCGGTGGCAGCGGCGCTTTCGCCATCGGCAGGTTCGGTTCGACGATCACGAAATCGACGCGGCGGTTGAGCGCCCGACCCTTGACGGTCTTGTTGTCGGCAATCGGCTTGCTCGGGCCAAAGCCCTGCGAATCCAGTCGACGGGCCTCGATGCCCTTGACGATAAGGTAGGCCATCACGCTCTTGGCGCGGCGATCCGACAAGCTGGTGTTGTAATCGGCCTTGCCTTGGTTGTCGGTGTGACCCTCGACGCGCACTCTCTTTATGTCGGGGAACGCCTTGAGCGCCATCACCACCGCGTCGAGCACCGGATAGCTGACCTTTAGGATGGTGTCTTTGCCCGTCGCAAAGAACACTTGTTTTAGGATCACAATCTGGCCGCTTTCGACGACGACCAGGCCGGGGCAGCCGTTCTTTTTCGGATCTGCCGACGGTGCGCCTTTTTTGTCGGGGCAGGCATCAACAGGATCGGCGATCGAGTCGCCATCGCGATCCGGCGACGGGCAGCCCGCTTTCATCGGGTCGGGCATCAGTCCAGCGTGGACATCTTTGCACTGATCTTGGCTATCGAACACGCCATCGCCGTCGCTGTCTTTGTCCGGGCAGCCTTTGCGGTTCGGATCAGGAACTTTGCCCACGGGTTCAGATGGACACAGGTCTTCCGGATCGAGCACACCGTCGGAATCCGCGTCGCCCGCCGGGCAGCCCAAGCGCTTCGGATCGGGAACTTTTCCTGCGGCTTCCGTCGGGCACAGATCCTGCGGATCAAGCACACCGTCGCCGTCTTTGTCGCCCAGCGGACAGCCGCGTCGCTCTGGATCGGGATTTTTGCCCGCCGGCACGTCGACGCAGAGGTCATCGGGATCGATCACGCCATCGCGATCTCGATCGTTGGGCAGCGGACAGCCGTGCTTTTTGGGATCTTTGCTCGCGACGCCGGCTTCGCTGGGACAGGCATCCGAGTGATCGGGAATGCCATCGCCGTCGGCATCGGGCGCTTTCGCATCGCGGAACGGCGCATAAGCCAGCCGCGTCAGGAAACGGAAGTCCGGTGCGCCTGGAACTTGGAAAAACGTCGTCCCACCGCCGAGAGAAATTTGCATCGTCTTGGCCAGGCTGTAGTGCGCGCCGAGCAACAGCTCGATTCCCATCGAGTCCGGCTTAAACGCCCGCGATCCACCGGCTGAATCGGCAGCGACCACCGACGAAACCAGGACTTCCGGACCGACCGCAAGTCCCAGGCTGCGATTGGCATAAGCCACCGCTGCACCAAACTGCACTTCGGCACCGATCGAGTTCGAGTTCACCGGTTGCAGCTTCGACAGCGACGCATTTGGCCGCCAGTAAAAGCCCGCCGTGAGCGACCACATAAGCGACTTCCAAAGACCGCCCGCGATAAGCTTCGGCAGGGCGCGCACACCACTTTCCCCCGTCTGCGCAGGAAATGGGGGCGGACTGGCGAAGGTGTTTATCGGAATCCACACGTCGACGCCCAAGCTCAGCGACGCCGGACCTTGGTAGGGCTGACCAAACAGCCGAACCCTGGCACCAATCCGCGGATCTCCGACGGCAGCCCCGCTGACCGGCGAAACACCGTACTGCGATTCGCCGCTTTCGTACATCGTCAGCGGCATCGACAAAGACAGAAGCACGCGGTCTAAAAACGATCCCGCCACGTCGATGTGACCAATCAGCTGATTGCCGATCACCGCCCCGCCCCGCACAAACGAACCGTCGGCAAAGCGCAGCCCATACGTCAGCGGATTGTGTGCGTAGTTTAGCGTCACGCCCGCCGCGAAATAGCGGGTGCTGCTGTACCACGGGTGCTCGACGAGCAGCGACCACTCACCGGCGGCTGTTGGTTCATAACGGTTGACCTGGAATCCAGGGCCCGCAGTCTGAGCGCTCGCCGAGGCTGAAACGGCAGTTGTCCAGAGCAAAGCAATGGCAGGCAAGAGTTTTCGCACGATCTACCCCTAACGGTTGCGGAAAAGCCGACCTCTGCGAAGCCGGCGCACATGACGAAGCGCGGTGGAAAACAGCAGCACCGCAGACCCGAACAAAAGCGAACTTTTCGTCGCTGGAAAAGCTTGTGTAACCCCACAGCCAAAGCCGCCGCCCGCAAGCTGCGCGGGCCGGTACGGCGCAAGCGATGAGTCATACTGTACCGTCGCTGTGGCTTGGTTGTTGCCTGGCGTATCATCGCCGACCGAACCACGGACTGAATCAGCAAATGTTAGCGCCGAAGGACTGTCCACCGGCTCCAGCACGAGGAGCACGTCATCGGTGCCAAAGCGGGCAAGCTGCGCCGCCGTACACTCGTAACCCGTTTCGGCGCTGCCGCTGCACGTCATCGTCGCTGAGCTTGGCTCGCGCAGCACGCGAAATCCGTCGGGAATCACAAACCGCAGCACGATGTCGCGGGCGTCGCTCGGGCCCATGTTGCGCGCCTGCGCCAAGACCGAAATCGGCTGTCCCGGTGCGGCGGGCTGCGGAGCCATCGTCACCAGCGCTTGCAGATCCGCGACGGGCTGAATCGGCACGCTCAGCGATGCGACGTTGTTGCTCAGATCGACATCGCTCTGCCCGCTCGCCGCCGCCACCGTCGCTTGATAGGTCAGGGTTCCGGTCAGCGCCGACGGCACCGCGATCACCACCTGATAGACCGCTTTTTGCCCCGTCGACAGCGTGACGGTCGAATTCAGATCCTGAAAGCCGCGATTGGGATTGCAGCTTGCGACATCACCCACCGTCGCAGGAATCGCCGAGCAGGACCAGTTCACCGATGGAATCCCCAAAGGGGACAGCAGGCTGCTCAGCGGCGCTGCGATAACCGTTTCACTGCCCAGGTTTTGCACCGTGACGCTGATCGTGTAGCTAAGCCCTGGCACTGCGCTTTTTTGCGTGCTCGTCACCGCAATCGAAAGGTCTGTTGGCATGCAGCCGGAAAGCGCGCTGCCCGGAACAAACACGATCTCTTCCCCGTCGCTGCCGCGGGTTGCGCCATTGACCGGAAATTCGCTTACAGCCGCCGCGAGTGTCGTGCCCGCCGCCGCGCCCGCCGTCGATCGAGCAACCGTCACCGGCAGAGTGCCTGGCAAAACCAACACGCCGCCACCGCCGCCACCACCAGGACCCGCCGCATCCGTCCCCGCCGGGGCCCCCTGGTTGCCACCGAGTCCGCCCGCCGCTTGCAGTTTGAGCGAGCCTTCCAGCACAGGGACAAAAAGCGCCAGCGTGCCACCGCCACCGCCGCCGCCGCCCGCTTGATCGTGCGACGGACCACTGGTGCTGCCGCCGGGGAGACCGCTCGCGCTGATCCGACCGGCACCGCTTAACCGACTGCCCCACAAAAACGCGAGCCCGCCGCCGCTGCCCCCCGGAGCGCCCGCCGCTGCGGTCTTGCCGCTGGCATCGCCGCCGCCGCCGCCACCGCCGAAAAACAGCCGACTGCCGGGCGTTTGGACGATCGGATGACCGCCACGACCACCCCGCTCGCGCCTTTGGTTGCCGCCCCAACTGGCGGTGCCCGGACCGACGACCAGCGCATCCTGATCGCTGCTGCTGCCCGAATATCCGCCGCGGCCACCGCCCGCAGATGTCGTCAGCTTGCCCGCCAACATCGCCGCTGGATCGAGATTCCACGCGGCTTTTCCGACGGCATTCGCATCCATGACACCGCTGCCGTCATACGCCAAGGCCGCCCCGCCATTTGCACCGCCACCGCCACCGCTTTTGACGCCGTTTCCACCACCGCCGCCGTTGGCCGGTGCGCCGCGACCGAATGCACCACCTAGCGCGGCATAGTCGGCAGAAAAACCGGCAATGCTTTCGCCTTTGGCCGCCCCGAGCGAAGCCTGCGTCGTGCGATAACCTGCTCGATCTGGACTTTCGTCGGTCTGCACCACAAGACCCGTCTGACCGCTGCCGCCGCGGAAACCCTGACCACTCACATCTAGTGCGCCGTCGATGGTGATGTTTCCAGATGCCCGCAGCGCGACGATGCCGCCTTTTTGCCCATCCCACGGCTGGGCCACGACGCTGGTGCCGCTGGGAATGGTCAGGTTGCCGACCTGCGGAACCCGCACCACCTGCGACTTGCCCGTCGCCGAATACGCATTGCGCAGCCCACCGCAGCGGGTATCCAGCAGCACCCGCGAGCTGGCCAGATCGACGCTGCGCACTTTCACAAGTTCATACAGACCGGCGCCTTGCAGGCTCTGCACCGAGCCAAACTGATCGTCGTCGGTCGATCGAATCTGCGCCCCTTGCAGTTCGATGATCAGCAGCAGATCGTCCGGTGCCACATTCAGCGCCGCCAGGTTGGTCACTGACACCGCCGTGTCACCTGCCGCCGCCGCTGCCGAAAGCGGCGCATAGCGATTGACCACTTGGCCCAGCATCGTCGCCGTCAAGTCCCCATCGGGATTCGCCGCCAGGTTCGCCGTCTGCAGCGTGGGAACTTCCGCAAAATCCGTGGCCGCACAGCCAGCCCAAAGCCCCAAGAGCCCAAACATCAGGCCGGCTTGCCGTCGGATCGTTGCTGCGGGTGAAGACGGGTGCGACACGATACTCAGTTGAAATTGTATCGCTCGCTATTTTGGATTGGCAATTACGAAATATTTATCCGCCTTTAGGACACTTGCAGCCCGGCCACGCGGATGACTCAAGTCAGCTTGCGGCAATAGTCCAGGCCGTCGCGCAGGTTGCGCAGCGTCACAAGCTGCGTCATGTCGACCCCCGCCTGCACCATCGCTTTCGCAAGCTGAGCCGCCACCCCGGTCACGATCGCCTGAGATCCCAAAAGCGCAATCGATCGGGTCACGCGAAGCAAAAGCCGCGCCCCCTCATCGTCGAGGTTTGCACACCCGGTCAGATCGACGATCACAAACCGCGCCCGCTGTGCCGATACCGCTTCGAGCAGCCGATGCAAAAGCTCGGCCCCGCGCACGTCGTGAAGTTCGCCGATGATCGGCACCGCGAGGATGCCGCGCCCAACATCTATCACCGGCGCCGACAAAGCCAGGATCTCTTGCCGCTGGGTTTCGACAAGCTGTAGCGCGCTCTGCAGCTCGGCGACCAGGCGACTGCGGCTCTCAGCCAATTCCTCGGCTTGCCGCCTTTGCGACACATCGAGCTGCTGAAGCAGGACGCCCCGCTTGCCAGTCAGCGGATCGGTCGCCGCCTGCGCTTCGACCAGGTGCCAGCGATCCCCCGCTGCCGTCTGCACAGGCAGCTCGGCTTGATAGCGATCACCACTGGAAACTGTGCGCAGGATCGTCTGCCACGTCTCGGGAAACCAGGACTGAAACCGCGTCTCGGCAGCAAACGTCCGCAGCACCGTCGGGTTGTGAAACAGCTCGTCCCCGTTTTCATCGAGCAAGCTGACCAAAAGCGACGTATGACGCAGCACCTCGACGCCGCGCACCATCGATCCATCAAGCGACTGATCTTTTACCACCGCCTGAAACAAAATCCCAAGCCGCCCATCGTCGAGCGAAACGCCCGTGCCGTGCAGCGTCATCGTCGTCGGTTTGCCGCGCGGATACAGCGTCCAGTCTTCGGCCACTTCTTCCCCAGAAGACACCTTGCGCATGTAACTGTCGAGCCGCGCCTGCGTCGCCGCCGAGTTGTCTTTGTACGATCGCGCATACAGCTCGGCGCGCGACTGCGCTTTCCACAGCAGCAGCGCTTCTTGATTGGCCCAGACAATCTTGGCGTGCTCGTTGTCATAGACCCACACCGCAAGCCGAGACAGCTCCAGTGCGGACAGCTTTTCGGACAGCATCATCCTGCTTACGATATCAGGCGATTCACTTCCCAGTAAATCCAAGCTATTATCCGCCCCTCGACGCACCTTCGGAGAGAGAGCCCGTGAAGACTGAAAATGACCCTTGTGCACCGCCGATTGCGGCTTTCGGCAGCGATTCCGCCAAATCGAACTTCATCCGCGACATTATCGATGCGGATCTGCAAAGCGGCAGGCACAACACCGTCGTCACCCGCTTCCCTCCCGAACCGAACGGCTACCTGCACATCGGTCACGCCAAGTCGATCTGCCTGAACTTTGGCATCGCGCGCGATTACAAAAAAGCCGGTCACACCGCGTTTTGTCACCTGCGCTTCGACGACACAAACCCCACCAAAGAAGACATCGAGTACGTCGAGTCGATCCAGCACGATGTGAAGTGGCTGGGTTTCGACTGGGGCGACAAGATGTTTTTTGCCTCGGATTACTTTGAAAAGCTGTACGACATCGCGGTCTACCTGATCAAAAAAGGCAAGGCTTACGTCGACAGCTCGACGCTCGAGGAAATCCGCGAAGGCCGCGGCAGCTTGACCGAGCCGGGCAAAGACAGTCCGTACCGCAGTCGTTCCGTGGAAGAGAGTCTGGATCTGTTTGCGCGGATGCGGAAAGGCGAATTTTCCGACGGTGCGCACGTTCTTCGCGCCAAGATCGACATGAGCGCGAAAAACATGCTGATGCGCGATCCGGTGATCTATCGGATTCGGCACGCGCACCATCATCGCACCGGAGACGCTTGGTGCATCTATCCGATGTACGACTATGCGCATCCGCTGTCCGACGCGATTGAGTCGATCACGCACTCGATCTGTACGCTGGAATTTGAAAACAACCGCGAGTTTTATGACTGGCTGGTAGCGGAAGCGCGCGATCTTCTGCCGTCTTTGCCACACCAGTATGAGTTTGCGCGACTTTCGCTTGCGTACACGATGATGTCGAAGCGGAATCTGCTCAAGCTCGTCGAAGAAAAGGTCGTTTCGGGCTGGGATGATCCGCGCATGCCGACGATTGCAGGACTGCGCCGCCGCGGCTACACCCCCGAAGCGATTCGCGACTTTGCCGACATGATAGGAGTCGCCAAAGCGAACTCCCAAGTCGACTACGAAAAGCTCGAGTACTGCATTCGCAACGACCTAAACTACCGTGCGCCGCGACGGATGTGCGTGCTCGATCCGCTCAAAGTCGTGATCAGCAACTTTCCGGAAGGACAGCGCGAAGAAGTCGCCGCGGCGGACTTTCCGCTCGATGTGAACAAACCGGGAACGCGCCCGCTTTCCTTTTCGCGTGAGATTTACATCGAGCGCAGCGACTTCGAGGAACATCCACCCAAGGGATTCCACCGTCTGTCGCCGGGTCAGGAAGTGCGGCTCCTGTTTTCGTATATTATACGTTGCGAAGATGTAATAAAGGACGCTTCCGGACACGTCATCGAGCTGCGCTGCAGCTACGATCCACAGAGCCGCAGCGGTCAGTCTTCACGGCGGGTCAAAGGCAACATTCACTGGGTGGACAAAGCGTCGGCAAAGCCGTGCGAAGTGCGACTTTATGAACGTCTGTTTGTCGCGCAGCAGCCTGGTGTGGAACGCGATTTCCACGAGGATCTGAATCCGGAATCGCTGCGCGTCATCAACACGGCGCTTATCGAACCCAGCGTCGAAAGCGATGAAGCCGGCAGCCGCTACCAGTTTGCGCGCCAGGGCTTTTTCGCAAGCGATGTCAAAGACAGCCGTCCCGGTCACTTGGTGTTTAACCGCATCGTGACGCTGCGTGATTCGTGGGCCAAGAGCGTAAGCGATGGCGAAGCGGAAGAAAAACCGACGGAAAAAGCCGCCGCCAAACCAGAGTCCGCCGAAAAGGCCGACGACCGGAGTCGTCCGCAGAAAAAAAGCCGCGCCCAAATTCGCGCCGAAGCACGCCAAAAAGATCCGCAGCTTGCGGCCCGTTTTGCGCGCTATCGCGACGATCTAAAGCTGGGCGAAGAAGAAGCCGACATCCTGTCCGGGGAAGCGCTGGTGGCAGAATTTTTTGATTCCGCGTGCGCCATCTACGCCAATCCGCAGAGCATCGCCAAGTGGATCATGAGCGAGCTTTTGCGCGCGCAAAAAGATCGTCCTCTGTCCGAGCTTCCGCTGGGTCCTGTGCAGCTTGCAGAGCTTGCCAAGCTGGTCGATGAAGGTGAAATCTCGACGAGCGCAGGCAAGACGGTGTTTGCAGCGCTGATGAGCGAAGGGGGCTCTCCCAAAGCGCTGGTGGACAAGCTGGGACTGCACAAAGTGGCCGATCAGGGCGCGCTCGAACCGATTGTGGACAAAGTTCTGGCCGACAACGCGGACAACGTGGCGCGCTACAAAGAAGGCAAAAAAACGCTGCTCGGAATGTTTGTCGGACAGGTTCTGAAAGCAACGGGTGGCAGTGCCGACCCGACGCTGGCCCGCAAACTGATCATCGCCCGCATCGGCGAATGATCGCGATACCCACGCGACTCCTTTCGGCCCACTGCTCTTTTCCCTCTTTCGGGGTCTCGCTGTGGGTCCCCCTTCCCTTCGAGCTTTTTTTCGTCCCGCGAGCGGTCCGATAAAAACTCTCCGGTCGGCCCACTGCTCTTTTTCCTCTTTCGGGGTCTCGCTGTGGGTCCCCCTTCCCTTCGAGCTTTTTTTCGTCCCGCGAGCGGTCCGATAAAAACTCTCCGGTCGGCCCACTGCTCTTTTTCCTCTTTCGGGGTCTCAGCCACTCACTTTTGCGGTTCGACTTTTACGTGGACGGGGAGTCCTTGGCGGACGCTCTGGGTCACGACGCAGAAGTCTTCAAACGTCGCCAGACATTTTTCCAGCGCAGCAGCATCTCCGTCGATTTGCGGTCGCAGCGTCACATCGACTTTGCCGATTCGCAGCCGCTTCTGTTCGTTGCGAGTCAGTTCCACATGCACATCGGACTTGAAACCCGACAGCTTGGCGCCGTTTCTGGACATGCAGAACACAAGGCTCGCGGACAGACAGTTGCCAATTGCGGCAGCCAAAATCCGCGACGGATTGGGCGCCGTGTCTTTGCCAAGCGGCGCTGGTTCATCCATGTGTAGTTCGGGATGCTGCGGCTTGTCGAACTTCACCCGAAATTCGTAGCCATCGATCTGCTCGATCTGTAGATCAAACGAAGACACAAGCTCACTCATCGGTTGCTCCTTGTCCGTCTACTTTACCGCGCCAAAGGGAAGTCTGCGCGACTTATGCGACGGCGATTCCTTCGAAAATGGCCTGACCAGCAGGAAGCGGAATCAAGCGACGGAAACGGAACCCGGTCGCTTCAAAGAGCAGCGCCATTTCTTTTTCCGTCCGTTCCCGACCGCTGTAAATCAGCATGCCAGCGATGTCCATGAACGGAATCAGCGTCGTCACCGCATCCGGTCCACCGACAAAATCGGCAACCAGCAGACGATGTCCGGGTTCCATCGCCGCGCGCACATTGCGCAAGATGGTGCAGGCGTCTTCATCGTTCCAGTTGTGCAGCACCGTCTTCAGAATGTACGCATCAGCACCGCGCGGAATTGATCCAAAAAAACTGCCCGGTGCAAGCTCAACGCGATCAAGCACACCACGTTTTCGCAGATGTTCGGGCGCTTTTTCGAGCATCGCTTCTTCATCAAACAGCAGCGCCGACAAGTGTGGATGTCGACGGAGCGCCGCAGCGAGCACAATTCCGACACCGCCCCCGACATCGCAGATTTTTTTCACTTCATCAAACGGATACGCGGCGGCAATCGATGATGAGACTTCTTCGGTCATTGAGCTCATTCCTTCCACAAAGGAATCGGCACCGACTTTCGATGTGGCAAGCCACTCCCACACACCGCGTCCGTGCACGCGCTGGAAACCGACTCCGCCATGCCGCAGTACGTTCGGAAGATCCTGCCATGCGTCGACGATCTCGGGAATTCCGAAGAACTCGACAAAGCCACGCACGCTGCCCGGAACGCCGGTGCGAAGTCCCTGCGCGACCCGGTTGTTGCGGTACTTCCCGTCTTCACTTCGCGCAAAGACGCCGATTCCGACAAGCGCACGCAACAGTCGTTCGGTAAGCGCAGGATCGGTCTTGCAGCGGGCCGCGATCTCCGCTGCGGTCAGCGGATCTTTGGCGAGCAAGTCGGCGATGCGCAGCTCTGCAGCAGAGTGCAGAAGCATCGTTGTCGCCGCACCAAAAAACCGATCGAGCAGCGCCACATACGGTGGGACCACAGCATCGGCAGCACGCAGCAGAAAACGCCGCAGCCGCAGCGCCATCTCCACCAAAAACACAGGAGGAACCGGAGGACTTTCAGGAGTCGTTTTGTCGGCAGATTGAGACATGTGAATACCCTCCCCAGAAGGGAATCGGAACAGGGGTTCTTCGATTCACTGTCAATCTGCGCACGACTTGGCAGGTAGGAAAGAGCGTGTTTAGTCGTGATTGCGCGTGCGCAGCACACCGACACCGGGGTCTTGGGCTGGAACGTTGATTTCTTTCCAGGGAACCACACCAGGGGCTCGCCAGGCAGCGGCGCGACTGGTCGACACCCAGATCGGATTGGTCAGCGCATAGGGCTGCGGATTCCCAACCACCACTGCACCAATGTCTGTCGTCGCCGCAATCCCGAGCGGACCCGCCAGCGCGCCCACCGCATCGGAAACCAAAAGGAATGGCTCCTCCGTTCCGGTGATGACAGGGAACATCGGTCGATCGCCCACCGCTTCCAGCACGATCCAGGAATCGCGCGATAGCTGAAGCGGTATCTGTCCACTCTGTGGTCCGCCGCGCTCTGCACGGTCTGACAAGTTGCGATCGGGATCGATCGGAATCCGCTGCACAAGACGACCATTTACGTAGACATGCAGCCGCGCAACCGACACCCAAGGCGGAGCCGATAGGCGGTAGTTCACGGTGACTTTTCCGTCGGGGGCGTTGACTTCCGAACCAATCTGCACCGGTTCTGTTTGGCCACCGCTCGCCGTAGGAACCGTCACCGTAAACGTCAAAAACGGTCCATGGGAAAGCGTCACTGCGCGCTGGTTTTTGATCACATCCACCAGCTGCGCCGCATCCACACGCACCGGATCATCGTGACCCACGCGCAGATACGTGCGCGGCGCGCCGGGCTCTTCGCCGACGTCGGCATGGGAATCCGAAGCCGCCACCACGGTGTGACGGAATCCTTGGTTTAGCATGTGGAACCAGTCATCCACCGCACCAGGAAACACCGCTTCCACATTGTCCAGACCACTAGACCCCGGATCAGCAGAAGGAGTCTTGTCGAGAAGGATGGTTCCGGGCACCAGCGCATCGGTCGTGCTCGACGGGCGCAGAATCTTTCCGTTTGCACTACACGGATCGAGCATCGTCTTTGGATCAAAGCCACTCGGCAGCGGCTTGTAGCATTCCTTTGGCCAGTCTGTCGGCACCCGCACCGAGTGAATCTGATGTCCCAATTTGCCGTTCAGGATTTCCAGCGCATCGCAGCCATAGGACAGTCGCGACTTTCCTTTTTCGTCGAAAAATGCCCTTCCGTTTGGACCGGCCAGCCGCTTCGACGTTCCTTGCGCCACCATGTCGCCCGTCACACTCGATCGTCCGTACTGGTTGAAATAGCCCTGGGTCGAATCGCGTGGATGGTTGCACACGATGATGTTGGTCTGGGCCGCAGGATCGGCAAGCTGCCGCAGACCCGCAAACAGCTCATCGGGCGGACGGCCAAACCACTCGAACGCGCCGTGGGTCACGGGACCGACTTTGTAATCGAGCGGATAGGAGTTGAAATGGCCGCTTTCCAGCGTCGTAAACTCGATGCCCACAAACGTCGCCAGCCAAGGCGTAAGTCCCAGCGCCGCAAGCTGGGGCCGCCAGTCTGAAACGAAGTTGTGATCGGTCGAAATGACAACTTCCAGACCTTCACCCGCTGCGGACGTCACCCGCGGTGTCAGCGCCATCCGTGAATCGATCGAGTTTTCCGAATGGACATGTCCGTCCATTGAAACCCAGCCGCTGGTATCCACCACTCGGGTCAGGGTTCCCGTCGCCTGCGCTGCATTCCCAAGCGCAACAGAGACAGGAGCAGAGACCAGGTCATATTCGAAGCCGCGGCTAAAATAGACCAAATAGTCGCCTGGACGGACTGGGATCGTAACGTGTCCGTCCGCACCGGTATATGCCACCGCTTCGATGTATGCGCGCTGTCCTTCCTTGCTGTCTGGCAGCATGTCGGTGAAGCGATTGTCTTCCCCTGCTTGGAGATCGAACACCGCACCTGACCGTCGCTGCGCATTGGTCAGGTCTTGCGAATACTTGCCGACCACACTGACTTTGGCGGGCACAGGACGCCCACTGTCATCCACCACCGCGGCCTGGATGTACGTAGCCGGCGGCAGGATCGGATCGATGAATGTGCTCTCGCCCGCCTTGATCTCAAACGGAACAAATGGACCAATTGGTCTACCTTCACTCTGCACGCGATAGGCGTAGCGGCCAGGCGGCAGATTGCCAAACAGATTCCCTGCGTCGTCGGGGTAATCCTGGGAATAGGGCCGGCACAGCGTATCTTTTCCCGCGGTCTGACACAGCCGAAGCCCGGCATCCAGATAGTCATCGTCCTTGGCAAAGCTGCTGCTGCGCACGCCCGATTGTGGACCCAGCTCTTGATAGATCACGATCTGTCCGTGCGAAGTGGGATCGCCCCCCTGCTGTCTGCGCAGAATGCCTTGATAGGTTCCGGACTGGGTTTTGCGCAGCGAAAGGACATCATCGACAATCGACGCAACATCGCCACCACCGACGATAAAGTACTGCGTCATTTCGACGAAACCTCCCGGCGCGATGGTCGTTTTTACCGAATCACTAAAGACACCGATAAACGAAATCGCGGTAAACGGAACCAGCAGCGAGGTGTTGTCGATCGGCGTAAACGTGTCTTTGTACTTCCCGAGGTTGCGATACGCATCGGCATTCTGTTTGACAAAGTTTGTCTCGCTGGGTGCGGCGATGAGTCCGTAGCTTACGCGGTCGTTCATCCGGCTCGATGCCGACGCGATAAACTCTGTCACCACCCCGTTAAACGCCGGCAAAGGGAGTCCGCGCCCAAACGATCGCTCGAGCGGATGACGCAGATCAAAGCCGGTTCCTGGCAGCCAGACGTTGTTGAGCCGTCCGTACAGCATCACCATTCCGATGGGTACGCGCACGGTGCTCAGATCGACGCCGCCAATCTGCTGCTGGAACGTGGAATTTGCCAGCACCGAGCTAGGAATCTGCAGCGGTTTTTTGGTCTTGTTGATGATGCGAGAGTGAATCTCGACGTGACGGACCGAAGGACGCAGCACGTAGTCGACTTCATAGCGCGCGTTTTCGTTCTGTAGTTTGTTTAGCTCGGCAGCAAAGTCGGCAAAAGGGAGTCCCAAAAGGAGTGCCAGCCGAACCAGTTCACTGTTGCCATCGGAAGAGTGTGATGCCGTCGGTAACAAGTAGTTTAGGAACAGGCTGTCGAACACTTTGAGCAGGGTAAGAAACTCTCCGCCACCACCGGAAGCACGGATGACTGCGGTGCCTTCATCGTAGTGAACGCGGTTTGTTCCATACCGTTCGTCATACGGTTTTGTCCCGTCGGTGATGACTTCGACTTTGTCGCACGCCACCGCTTGAAAAAAGAACGACGGAAACATCTCGGCAAAGATGTCGTTGCCGCCTTGGCGATTGGATTCGTTGCGGCCTTGTTCATCAAAACGGCGCAAGTCTGCGTCGATGATTCCGCCGCCATAGACTCCGAAGCCGCGCGAAAATCCGGCATTTTGAACCACCAGCCGGATGCGATCGTTTTGCAGTACGTAATCGCCGACTTCACCGAGCGCGCGTGGACCACCGCCAAAGAGCTGATTCCGATCCGTGACCCGGAATGCCCGCAGAAGCGACGATTCACTTTCGCGCTGACAGGTGGCCAGCGAAACGATCGACAAAAGACAAAACGCAAACACCCAGATTCGCTTCATGGGAAGACTCCTTTTGTGCTGTCTTCACACGGACTAAAACGCAGCCACAATGTCCGCTTCAAAGCGATCGTTGTTTAGGATGTTGGGCGCTTGCTCTGTGGTGATGGTGTAGTTTAGCGACATGTGAACGGGGAACGTTCTCGTCGGACGGACGAAGATTCCGAACGTGTGGTACAGAAGTCCCAGTGCAGCATCCACTTGCTTGTCCATGTCGCTTGTTGGACTTGTCGAAAGATGCGCCCGCGGTGAATAGGAAGCGATGCGGTAGCCCGGTGTGATCTCGACCGGAATGCGCGGCAAGGTGTAGCGCAGATGCGCCCAAAAACCGAAGCGCTCCAGCGGAGGAACCGCGCTCAACGTATCGCGCGAGGTCTGCATGTACAAAACGGCAGCTTGGAGTTCGATTCCAAACAGCGACGCTGCCACATCTGCGGCCACTCCGACATCGGTTTCACGGATCAGATCGGGCAAATTTCCGACGGTGCGAGGATTCCACTGCGCTGCGATTCCCAGATGCAAAACCGGCTTGCGCAGATCATCTGTCACCGCATAAATGGGTCGCACCTGATCGTTTGGGAGTCCCTGTGTTCCCCAATAGGAAAACTCGGCGCGACCCCGCACCGCCGGAATGTTGTTGTCGGACAGAATCTGATTCTGTCCATTCCCATTGCCGGCAAACAGCGCGTAGCGAAACGAGGTATTTCCCGCGAGCGGAATGTGTCCCGAGTGAATCGAAATTCCCAGCGCACGATCCGATCCCATTCCGCGCGTTGTATAGCCTTCGGTCGGCTGCACGCCTTCCACCGGCACTGCGCGCGACACAAACGGCAGCTCGGCATCGGAGCGCATGCTGTCCAAGTCCCACGGCGTCACCATCTGCCCAACGCTGACGCGGAAAAACCGGAACGGCGCCCAGGTGATATAGGCGTCGCGCAGTCGTGCCGTAAGCTGACCGCCGGGAAAGCTCTGGCTTAGGCGATCTTCGCTCGCGCCTTCGATCGAAACCCGCGCTGCCAGCAGGGACTTGTACTGCACGTTGGCACTGACCCGCGCTTGCTCCAGCTGAAAGCCGTTGTTGCGTCCCGCGAGGTTGTAGTTCTGCGGCTGCTCGATCCAGCGGTACGCGCCGTGGATGTAGCCGCCCAGGTCAATGCGCCAAATCGACGCGGCGCCCATCGGCATGGTGACAGACGGAATCAGCGTCGGTGCGGGACCGGGCGCAATCGCTGGCAGCGCGCTGGTTCCGTCTTGGGCAGGCACGGGCTGGACGGCAGGCTCGGGGAGAGCCGGTGGTGGCGCATCGACAGGCGGCGGGGAAACGTGGTCGCCATAGCTTTGGGCCGACGCCGCAAATGGAAACGAAGACAGCACAAGCGCGCAGGCAAGCGAAGCGGGAGAGGATCGCAACACGGAGTACCTCCGACCAAGGCGCAGCGAGGTAGCCACCGCCTCGGACAACACGATGTACGAGCGAAAACTACAGACCCACGCGCAGAGGAACCCACACCACCGCACCCTGTCAAGCGGTGGTTCGATGGTCTGCGCAGGTGTTGCGAAATCGGCGGCGGTTGTTGGGGCGGTCGAACTTAACGGCTGGGTATCAGCCACTGCGCCAGCTGGCGAAAATCAAGCGGCTGCCCCGCTTCAAGTCGCTGATGCTGCAGGACCAGCGCGTGCAAAAACAGAAGCTGCTCGTCGAGCTGGGCGGCATACAGTGCCGACTGCTGCTCGACCCGACGCGAAAGGAGCTGCACCACCGCAGCGCGCAGGTTTTTTTGGTCCGCTTCAGGCAGTCCGCGTGTCTTCTGCGGCTGCCAGTCCAGCTCCCCATACGAAAGTCCGAGCCCGCTTAGCACAGACCCAAGCAGTTCCGTCGGCAAAAGCACGCCGTGGCGCTGATACAGCACCTTGGCGACACTCGCGCGCGCCCGCAGCTGCTGTTTTTGCATCGACAGATACAGCGGCTTTTCCGACTCGACCAGCTCCAACACCTGGCCGAGCAGTCCGCGCAGTCGCTCACTCGCCCGCTGAAGCTGCTGCGACGGACTCAGTTTTTTGCGCGGTGCCTGCGCTGGCAACGGATCGCTCGGCTTGGGAATCGCGGCGCTGGGCAGCGGCGGACAGCCTGGCTCAAGCGGCGCTGCCAAGGCAAACTCGCTCGGGTCCAAGTCGACAAGCAGGTTGTCGAACACTTCGCCCGACCAGCGATCGGCACCTTCTTGTGCCAGCAAAATGTAGTGCTCATACGCGCGCCCAAGCCGCACAAGCAGCGCTTTTCGCAGCCGCAGGCTCTGCTGCACCGATTCGATCTGGCACAGCGTGTCGTGGGAAAGTGGCGCGGTGCCCAAAAGCGGCACGCTCAACGTCTGGCTGTCGACATACGCGCCAAGCCCGGATCGCAGCTCATCAAGCGAGGCCGACAGCCGCCGCGTCGACTGCACCGCTTGCTGCGACAGTCGCACCGCGCTGTGCTGATTCACCGTCACACAGCCCGACAGACCTGCGAGCGCGACAAGCCACAGCACACAGCACAGCAGGCCTCGCTTCACGGCCTAGCGTCCCCCTTTGGAACGCGGCGAGACATGCGACTCCGGATTTTGCGACGGACTTTCCGGATCTGGCGAATCCCACGGATACTCTGCCGGTTCGAGCAGCTTGGGCGCTTGCAGCTTGGGGCCAGCCTTTGGCGGCGGCGGCTCTCCTGGCTCCCAGTGCTCATAGTCGCCCCCGAGCGCGTTTTCGACCGCACCGTCGCCATAATCAAGAAAGTCCTGCTCGTCGTCGGTGATCCGCGCAAACGCCAGATCGTCGATAAACTGGAGGATTTTCTGCACCTGCGACTGGGTGTAGCCGCGCTGGTTTGACACCACCACGATGCCAAGCTGCGCGCTGTCGAGCGATTCGGTGTCGCCGACCTCGGCAATGGCACAGTTCCATTTTTGGTGGACGCGATCCTTGATGCGACGCAGCACCGAGCGCTTGTCTTTGTCGGAGTGGCAGTCTTCAAGCTGCAAGGTGATGCGACAGACACCAACGATCATGGCTTAGGACCAGGAAGAATCTTAACGCGAGCCGGCCAGGCAGCGTGCTGGCCTTGCCGCAAACGGAGGGATTTTAGGCGAGCGTCGGCGCGATCTCTTCGACTTCATACGACTCGATGACGTCGCCGACCTTGATGTCGAGATAGCCGTCGATCGACATACCGCACTCGTAGCCCTGCTGCACTTCGCGGACGTCGTCTTTGAAGCGACGCAGCGAACCCAGCTTGCCCGAGTAGATCAGCACCGAGTCGCGAATCAGTCGTGCCATCGCCGAGCGCTTCATTGTGCCTTCGACCACCGAGCAGCCCGCGACGATACCAACCTTCGGAATGTTGAAGATTTCGCGGACTTCGGCTTTGCCGAGGAACTTGTCGCGCTTGACCGGCGCCAAAAGGCCCGCCATCGCCAGTTTCACGTCGTCGAGTGCGTCGTAGATGATGTCGTACAGCTTGATGTCGACACCCTCTTGCTCGGCGAGCGCTGCCGCCTTGCCAGCGGGACGGACGTGGAAGCCGATGATGATCGCGTTGCCGGCTTTGGCCAGGTTGACGTCGCTTTCGGTGATACCGCCGACGCCCGACTGAATGATCGATACCTTGACCTCTTTGGTCGACAGCTTGCCAAGTGCACTGCCGAGCGCTTCGCTCGATCCCTGCACGTCGGCCTTGAGGATGATCTTCAGTTCCTTGAGACCCGCCTTCATGGCGTCCATCAGCTTGTCGAGCGATACCGGACCTGCCTTGGCGCGATCGCGTTCGATGCGACGCAGACGACGGTGTTCGACCAGTTCCTTCGAGGCGCGCTCGTCGGCCACTGCATTGAGCACTTCACCCGCGCGCGGCACACCCGAAAGACCGAGCAGCTCGACCGGCGTCGATGGACCCGCCTGCGCCAGCGTCCGACCTTTGTCGTCGCTCATCGCGCGGACTTTGCCCATTTCTTCGCCGACCACCACGGTATCGCCGACGCGCAGCGTACCTTCTTGCACCAGCACCGTCGCGACCGGACCACGCTTGGCGTCCATCCGCGCTTCGATGACTGCGCCCTTGGCGGCCTTGTTTGGGTTGGCCCGCAGCTCGAGCACTTCCGACTGCAGCGCCAGCATTTCGAGCAGCCTGTCGACACCGATCTTGGTCCGCGCCGACACATCGCAGAAAATCGTCTCGCCGCCCCACTCTTCCGATGTCAGGCCGTGCGCCGCAAGCTGCTGCCGAATCCGATCCGGCTGCGCGCCTTGCTTGTCGATCTTGTTGACCGCGACGATGACCGGAACCTTGGCATCCTTGGCGTGGTTCAGCGCTTCGACGGTCTGCGGCATGATGCCGTCGTCCGCCGCGACCACCAGAACGACGATGTCCGTCACCTGGGCACCACGCGCACGCATTTCGGTAAAGGCTTCGTGACCCGGCGTATCCAGGAACACGACATCGCCCGCCTGCGACGTAACTTTGTACGCGCCGATGTGCTGGGTAATGCCGCCCGCTTCACCGGCTGCGACGTTGGCATTGCGAATCGCATCGAGCAGCGAGGTCTTACCGTGGTCGACGTGACCCATGATGGTAATGACCGGCGCGCGTGGCTTCAGATCCTCGGGTTTGTCGGTGGTCTCGACGACAACGCTCTGCTCTTGGAACGCCGTCGACTCGACACGCCACTCGAACTCACTGGCGACAAGCTGCGCGGTGTCAAAGTCGATCGAGGAGTTGATCATGACGTTGCGCATGCCAAGCTCCCAGATTTTCTTGAGCACGTCGGTGGCCTTTTGGGCCATCTGGCGCGCAAGCTCGGCGATGACGATCGTCTCGCCCATCTTGACGACGCGCTTGTGCTCGGCGGCGGTGGTGATCTGGGTCTTGCCGGGCTTGCGACCGGGCGGCAGTTTGCCACGCGCTGGCTGAACCGGACCAACCGGCGCGCGCCGTGACTCTTGGCCACCACGCAACCGCTCGCCCGAGACTTCCTGACGCGGACCGCGACCCATTTCGGGCGTATCGGTACGCTCGCCCCCCGAACGGAAGTTGCGCGGACTCTCGCTGCTTGGCGCAGCAGGCTTGGCCGATGGCTGGGGCTTGAACGCCGACAGATCGATCACCCGACCCGTTGGACCCAGTCCTTCGAGCGAGCGTCGGGTCTGCGCGGTGACAAATACCTTGGCCGGAGCACCTTGCGATGGCGAAGTTGCCGACGGTGCCGAAGCCGAAGCTGCACGAACTGGCTCTGCAGGCGGCGGCGCCACCGCAGGCTCGACGTGTCGCGGGGCCGCCGATTTGGCTGCCGTTTCGACCACCGGTGCAGCGGGGGCTGGCCGACTGACCACGCCCTGCGACTTCGCTTGAGCAGCCGGGGTCGCAACGGACTTGGCGGCTTCGGCCACAGCCGGTTTTGGAGCCACCTGTACAACCGGCTTGGCGGCTGCAGGTTTGCTCTCCACGGGTGCTGGCTTGGCAGCTTCAACCTTCGCCGCCGGAGCCGCAGGTGCTTCCACCTTGGCGACGGGCGGTGCTTCGACCGCCTTGGCCGCGACCGGCTTGCTTTCCACGGGTGCTGGCTTGGCTTCCACCACGGGCGGCTTGGCCACCACTGGCGTCGGTGCAGCCGGTGCGGCTTCCACCTTGACCGGAGCCGGGGTTTCCGTTGCAACGGGCTTTTCAGCCACCACATCTGCTTTGGCCGGGGCCAAAGGTTCAGAAGCAGCCTTGGCACGCGCCGGCTTTTTGGCCGGATCGCCAGCTTTCGCAGTCGATTCCACAGTCGGTGCAGCCACAGGAGCCGCGGCAGGTGTCGTAGCAACCACTGGGGCCGGCGTCGGATCAACCGGCTTGGCTTTGACAGCCACGGGCTCGACCTTGACCGCAGCGGGCTTTTCGCTGACAACCTGGGCAGGCGGGCTCGGCGGCGTGACCACCGGAGGCGGCGTCGGCTTGACATCGGCCACCGGACGAACCGGGGTTTCCGGTGCAGGACTGACCACGCGGACAATCCGCCGAGGCGGCTCACTCTGCACGACAACGGGTGGCGGCCTGGTTTCAACCACAGGTGGCGGCGGCGGGTTTGCCACGGCATGCTGCGCTTCTGGATGCAAGCGACTACCGTCTTTCGCCCGTCGACGAATCACGGTCTCCGAGACGCGCTCTTGCACCGTGTTGTCGTGACGCTCTTTGTCGAACGCGCGCCGGACGCGGTCTACCTCATCGCGCTCCAGCCGCGACATGTGGTTCTTGGCCTCGATGCCCAAGGCTCGGACCTTTTCGACCAAATCCTTGTGGGCAATCCCTAGCTCTTTGGCTAGTTCGTAGATTGCGACCTTGGAGCCCGCAGTACCGACGCTCTCGGTGTTCATTAGTGGTTGTCCTGATTCCTAAGGCTCAGCGCAGGGGCCCGCGAGCCCGGCTGCGAGCCGTCTGAGACGGCGGCAAGTTGGTACAGCGCTGCGACATCCCCAACCTGGACCGTGCGCCGCAGCGACCGCGCAAATCCGCCTTTAACTGCTGCATCGATACATCGGGCGATCCGATGCACGTAAGTCCCTCGACCCGCTTGCCGACGCCCAAGCCCAAACGAAAGACGCCCTGCACCATCTATCACCGCACGCAAAAGAGTCGCCTGGCTGTCGGTTTGCCGACAACCGACACACGTCCGCACTGGCGTTTGCCTTTGCGCGTTTGCCGTCTGGCTCTTTTTTGGCGATGTCACCATGGACAGGTCTTTTTCTCCACGCGGACTAGCGGTTGCCCCGCGTCAAAAGTCGCGTCACTCGACGCTTCACATCGCGTGCTTCATCGAGGGTCAGGTCAGCCGCCTGGGCCAGCCGTTCCTCGTCTTCTTCTTCCATCGATTCCAGCGTCGTATAGCCCGCATCCATCAGTCGCGCAACGATGTCCGGATCAATACCGGGCAGCGGATTTTGCGGCCCACGCGACGGTGGCGCACTGCGACTTGGGGCTTCTTGACGGGCCGCGCCGCTCGACGGCAGATCGGACCGCGCTGGACGCTCACTTGGCGATAGTGGCGGCTCACCGCGCTTGCGACGCTCTTCGTTGACGAAACCGAGCGCCGCCTCTTTGAGACGAATCGCCCCGGCTTCACCGCCGACGCCCGGCACGTTGCGCAGGTCTTCGATCCGCGCCTCGGCCAGATCCGACACCGAACGCCAGCCCAAACGGAACAGCGTGCTCGACAGTTCTTCCGACGAGCCATCCAGACCCGCGAGCACTTGTCGTTCGACCTGTTCCATCTCGCGCACGCGGCTTTCGGCGTGGATATCAATCCGCCAGCCGGTAAGCTGCGACGCCAGACGAACGTTTTGACCCTTTTTGCCGATGGCCAGGCTCAGTTTGTCGTCGGGAACAATCAGCTCCATCGTGTGGTTTTCGGCGTCAATGACGACGCGCGATACCTCGGCAGGAGCAATCGCATTGCAAACAAACCGCGCCGGATCTTCGCTGTACGGAACGATGTCGATCTTTTCGCCGCGCAGCTCTTGCACCACCGCCTGGACGCGCGAACCTTTGATTCCGACGCAAGCGCCCACCGGATCCACGTCACGATCGCGTGAGCTTACGGCGATTTTGCTGCGCGAGCCCGGCTCACGCGCCGACGACTCGATGCGGACGATTTTTTCGTAAATTTCGCTGACTTCTTGCTCGAACAGTTTTTCGAGCAGGCCCTTCGACGCCCGCGACAGCACAATCTGCGGACCGCGCGCGTTTTTCTCGATGTCGACGCAGTACGCAATGATGCGGTCGCCGATGCGGTAATTTTCGCGCTGAACTTGCTCACGCACCGGCAAGATCGCCTCGGTTTTGCCAAGGTCGACGATGATGTTGCCGCGCTCGAAGCGACGGACGGTGCCGTGGATCAGCTCGCCTTTGCGATCGCGGTATTCGTTGAAGGTGTTTTCGCGCTCAGCCTCGCGAATGCGCTGGATGATGACCTGTTTGGCGGTCTGCGCGGCGATGCGGCCAAATCGCTTGACGGTGTCGTGCAGGTCGAGGATGTCGCCGTATTTGCGCTGCTGCTCTTCGGCCTTGTCGGCGTCCCCATCGGTGTAGAAAATCTGGAACAGCAGCTCGTCGCCAATGTCGGCGCGCAGCCCGTTGCGGTCGGCATCGACTTTGGCGATGTCGCGACCTTTCACGTCGACGGAATCGGTGACAATGCAGACCTGGAACAGGTCCACCTGCCCGCTGTCCTCGTTGAACTGAGCCTCCATCTCGCGCTCGAGGCCAAAGACCTTCTTGGCAGCGGTCATGATGGCTTGCTCGAGCGTCTGGACAAGGACCTTCTTGTCGATCCCTTTGTCCTTGCCTACTTGCTCCAGCACCATCGAGAGGTTGGGTTGCATCGCGTTTACCTTACTTCCTGGCCTATGCCTTGTGGCCGATTCGTCCTGGCCCGTGTGTTTCTACTTCCGTCAGACGAACTCAAACACCGCGTTGGCTTTTTCTATTTCACCGATCACAAGTTCAAATTGGCCGGCGCCTTCGACCGATATCTTCACGCGATCCCCTTCGACCGCATCGATCGTGCCGCTAAAGTTCCGCCGAGGAACCGAATCAGGTCGCTGCGGACCTTGCAGATCGAAAGACTGCACAGCGTCGGGACGCAGCCGAACCTTGGCTTTTTTGCCGATGAAGCGGGCAAAGTCGGCGCTCTTTTTCAGAGGCCGATCGACGCCCGGTGAGCTGACTTCCAAGCTGTAAGCCCCCGGCAATACATCGTGGACATCAAGCAGCGCTGACACTTCGCGCGACACCGCCACGCAGTCTTGGTGCGAGACGTGGCCCTGCTCCGGCAGCCGATCGATGGTCACGCGCAGCACCCATCCCGACACGCCGCGGGTCCATTCCAGATCGACAAGCTCGTAGCCCTGGCCATCAACGGCGGGCTCGATCAGCTTGTGCAGGGCTTTGAGGTCAACGGGCTTCATGGCTTCTTTCAAAAAAAAAGGCGGGTCCGGGCGGACCCACCTTCCGTGGATTCCTACCAAAATGTATCTCCGCCTATACCAGAACCACGGCCTTTCGCGCAAGAGCGAAGCTCGTCACCGACGGGACGCTTGCAGCCCAAAACGAGCGATTAAGATCGCAAAAAATCGCCGTCTTTTTGGTCCGACCATGATACGAGTTGGGCGATTGGCTGCCCGATTTTTGCCAAAGCACGCCCGGCCAGCCTGGTTTTTGTGTTAGTTCCTTCCCACTTCACATGGCGTTAGAGACACAAAAGACCCACGAACTTCTACGGTCCCTTGGGGAGCGGCTCGCTGCTCTCCGAGGGCATCTTTGACATCGAAAAGCTGCAAGAACGGCTGTTAGAGATCGAGCAAGTCTCGGCGGACCCGGCGTTTTGGAACCAGCAGGAAAAAGCGCAGACCATCCTGCGGGAACAAGCAGGACACAAAGCCACTGTCGGTGAATGGTCGCGCCTGTCGGGTGAGCTGCAAGATGCCAAGGTGCTTTTGGAGCTGGCGGAAGAAGCCGGCGACGAAGGCGAAGCCGAAGAAGCGCGCAAGCTGGCAAGCCGCGTCGAAACAGGCGTCGAAGCGATGGAACTTCGGCGCATGCTGTCCGGCGAGCAAGATCACACCGATGCCTTGGTTTCGATAAACGCTGGTGCTGGTGGCGTCGACGCGCAGGACTGGGCCGACATGCTGCGCCGGATGTACTACCGCTGGGCGGAACGACGTGGCTATGCCGTCGAAGAGCTCGATCTGCAAGAGGGCGAAGAAGCCGGCATCAAGTCAGTGAGCTTCGCGGTGCGCGGCCCAAATGCGTTCGGCTATCTGAAAGCGGAAAGTGGCGTCCATCGGCTGGTGCGGATTTCGCCGTTTGACTCGAATGCCCGTCGGCACACCGCGTTTGCGGCGGCGTTTGTGTATCCGGAAATCGACGATTCGATTGAAGTCGACATCCGCGACGAAGACTTGGAAGTGCAGACGATGCGATCGGGCGGCGCTGGCGGCCAGCACGTCAACAAGACCGAAAGCGCGGTGCGGATCATCCACAAACCGAGCGGTCTCGTCGCCAAGTGTCAGTCCGAACGATCGCAACATAAGAACCGCTCGACGGCGATGAAGATGCTACGGGCGATGCTGTATGCACAGAAGCTGCGCGAAAAAGAAGCCAAGATCGACGAAGCCAACAGCCACAAGAAAGCGATCGAGTGGGGCAGCCAAATTCGATCGTATGTGCTGGCGCCGTATCGTCTGGTGACCGATCACCGCAGTGAACTCAAAGTCGGCAACGTCGACGCGGTTCTCGACGGAGAGCTGGACGAGTTCATCAAAGCCTATCTGATACAGGCCGCAGGATAAGCCATGACGATTGCCCAGTCCGTCGCAGAGCGCTTTCGGGCCGACTTTTCGCTTGAACCAGACGAAGTGCTTTTCAATAACGCCGGGGTCGCACCGCTGAGCCGAGTTGCCGAGGCTGCGATCCACACCATGGCGAATCGGATGTGCCGTGGCTGGTTTGCGCTTTCCGACGTACTGCGGCTATACGAACAGGGGCGGATTGCCCTTGCCCGCCTGACGGGCGCGCGATCCGAAGACGTGGCGCTGTTCCAAACTTGTGCGGCGGCGATCTCGCAGGTGGCGTTCGGTCTGTCGCTGCGGCCTGGCGATGAGATCGTCACCGTCGACCAAGAGTATCCATCGAACGCCTATCCGTGGCACGCAGCCGCACAGCGGGCGTCGGCGCTGATTCGGACCGTTCGATCCCAACCAGACTTTAGCTTGCCGACGGAAAGTGTCATCGCGGCGATTGGTCCGCAGACGCGCGTCGTCGCAGTGTCGTGGGTGCAGTTCCAGACGGGTGCGGTGCTGGATTTGGCGGCGCTTGGCCAGGCTTGTCGGCGGCATGGAGCCTGGCTGGTCGTCGACGCCATCCAGGGACTGGGCGTGCTGCCGTTCGATCTGCACAAGCTCGGCGTCGATGCGGTCTGCGGCGGAACCCACAAGTGGCTGTGCGGACCGCTTGGTCAGGGCTTTTTGGCGCTTGCGCCCGGTCGCGCTGCCGAGCTTTCGCCGCTTTTGCACGGCGCGATGACGTATGGAACCCCCGACGACCCCGTCGACCCAAGCCGAGCCCCGCACCCGGACGCCCGCAGGTTCGAGCCCGGATCGCCGCAGCTTCTGCCGGTTGCCGCGACGCTGGCCACCGTCGAAAGAAGCCTGTCGTATGGGATTGAAAATCTGCACCAAGCCGCGCTCGCGGTGTCTGATCGACTGATCACCGGCCTGGCCACCCGTGGTGCTCGATTGCTTCTGCCCGTCGGTTCGGCGCTGCGCTCGCCGATTGTGACATTTGTTCCGCGCGGCTCTCTCGAAGCGGCGACGGCGCGACTTTCGGCGCACAAAGTAGCGTTCGCTCGGCGAGCCGGTGGAATTCGCCTGTCTCCGCATGCCTTCAATCACGCAGCCGATGTCGATCGATTTTTTGCCATCCTCGACGGCGCTTGAGCTGTTCGCGATCGGTGCGCCCGGACTGGAGCGCGCGCTTTTCCAGGAGCTTTGCGCGATTTGTCCGCAAGCCAAGCTTGTGCAAACGCCCGAAGGCTGCACCGTCGTCGGCGACCTGGAAACGCTGTACCGGCTGAATCTGCACTCTCGGCTGTCGACGCGGGTGCTGCTTCGCGTCGGGAAGCTGCGCGCCCTTCATTTTCCGGAACTGCGACGCAAAGTCGCGCAGCTGCCCTGGCCTCAGTTTGCCAAGTCGGCGGTGCGGCTGCGGGTGTCGGCGTCGGCCCATCGCTGTCGTCTGATTCACACCGGCGCTCTCATCGAACGGGTCGAGCTGGCCGTCGCCGATTCCGGGGTTACGCCCACCGACGATCCCGACGCGCCACTATTGCATGTCTTCGTCCGCGGCCAGGCCGATCAGTTCACGCTGTCCGTCGACACATCGGGCGAGCTTTTGCACCGTCGGGGCTACCGTCACGAAGATGGCGGCGCGCCGCTGCGAGAGACGCTGGCCCCCGCACTTTTGGCGCTGGCGAATTTTTCCGACGCAACTGCGCTGTGTGACCCGATGTGTGGCTCAGGAACGCTTGCGATCGAGGCTGCACTTGTTGCGCTGCGTCGCGCACCGGGGCTGCAGCGATCGTTTGCATTTTTCGATTGGCCGGGTTTTTCCCCGTCGCTGTGGCAGAAGCTGCGAGAGGAAAGCCAGGCCGCCGAACGACGGACGCTACCGCAGCCAATCTGGGCCAGCGATCGCGATCCAAAAGTCATCGAGATCGCCCGCCGCAATGCCGAGAGAGCCGGGATCGCCGAGTACATTTCATTTGCGGTCTGCGCGGTGGCGCAGCTGCGGCTTCCGCCCGTCGAAACCGGGCTGATTTTGTGCAATCCACCGTATGGAAAGCGACTGCATGACCCGCAGCTCGTCGAAACCTATCGATCCCTTTTGCATCTGTGGCGACGCAGTCCGGGGTTTCAGTTGGCGGTCTTCACACCATCGGCCAAGCTCGCCGCAGCCGCCGGGACCAAAACCTGTCTCGCGACGCTGCACAATGGCGGACTGCGTGTCGGACTGTACGGCAGCGAGCCCGTCCGAGAGTCCGCCGCTGTTACTCTTTTTTGAGCATCTTGACCCGTGGCGTAAGCTTGACGTCGATAGCGCCCGCTGCCGGCACTGGATCACCCGAGATATAGCGCGCCGTCACCGACAACAGCACATTGAGCGGCTTCGACGGATCGCGCACGGCGTTTATGAACACATCGTGCGCCGGCGAGCCATCGGGGACGGGGATCGGGCTGCCATTGTCGGTAATCGAACCTTTGCGCGGAAGCGGACCGACGGAACCGATGTAGATGGCGCGCGGATCGGTGGTGCTGCGAATGCCGTCGGGGCCGATGTAGGCATCAATTTTGGTGATATCGATGTCGACACCGTTTGATGCGGTATAAAACAGGTTCACATCGCGCATGTTGTCGGCGTTCGATTGCGCAAATCCGGTGGTAAACGCCGGATCTTTTGAAAAATCAACGACAAATAGAATGAGCTGTTTGATATCACCGGCGCATAGCATCGTTTTGTCATCGCAAAGTCCGGTAACTTGATACGAACTGGTCAGACCCAGCACACCCGGTAGTGCTGAACATTGAATTCCAAATAGGTTCTGGCAGCTTATCTTCAATCCCTGATACGTCATCGGGATGTTGATGTTCAGCTTGAGATCGTAGTGAAGGGTTTGCTCGGCGAGAGTCAGCTCTTGCTCGGTCACGGAGCCACAGCCGCCGGTTGCCGCGCCTAACAGCGCAGCCGCGCAAGCCAAGGAAAGGAAACGACGCTTTGCGGAGGATAAAGTCTCAATTAGATATTTTCTCATAAAGAGAAATATATCATATCGAGCCCTTCGCCAAAAGAGGCAGATAGCATGACTGGATGCTCAGACGAGTACCCAGGTTATGCCGAAGTGCTGTTTTCGAGAAGATTACAGCTCAGCTTGAATCTTCGGTGCGGTCACGCGCAGCAGGTATCGACCTTTGCCGCTGTTGCCGCTCGGCGCAAGCGCCAGCGCAACGAAGTAGTCTTTCGAGATGACCCGGATAAGGAGAGTCATCCGCTCGGTGCGAATGCTGATCTCCTCGACACTGCCACCTTCGATGATGTCGGCGGCTTTCTTGACCTGGGCCAAGATGAACGAAAACTCCATGCCGACGGTCTGGATGTCCAGCTTTTGGGCGTCTTTGGCAAAGCTCTCGACGGCAATTCCGTCAAAGCCCATCAGCAGTCCAGCGACCGCACCATCTGTCTTCTCTACAAGCGTGCGCAAGCTATCTCGGAACATAAGTTTCTTTTTACCGGTTTTTGCCGGCAAAGGTCAATTGCTTCCGCTTGTGTCCCCCGAAGGTTAGCCCGCACGCAAGGGATGTGGGCGATGCGCCGTGCATGGTATGGTGCGCGCTTCGCTTAGGCCGAGCCAGGTTATGTCGCACGCGAGCCGAACGTCTGCCAAAACAAGCGATCTCTCGATGACAATCTCGCCCGCAGAGGCCCAGACGATCACCGATCCGCGCATCGCGACCCACCTGATCGGGCCAAGTGGCGATCCGCTCGGGCCGGGCGGCGATCCGCTGGCGGCGACGGCACTTGCCAACACGCTGCCAAGTCCAGGCCCAAGTGCATCCACCGGAAAACCGGGTGAATCGGGACAGCCAGCGACGACGGTGCGGGCATCGGGGGCGCAAAGAAGTGGTTTTAGTTCATCGCTGCTCGACTGTGACATTCCCCCGCCCGCCGAAGTCGAAGGCTACGAGATCAAAAAACCGCTCGGACGGGGCGCG
>DAORGN010000046.1:0-19110 GCA_035340095.1 Pseudomonadota bacterium
CTCCACGGACTTCGCCAAAGCGCGTCTCTTTGACATGCGGCAAGTAATATCCCCAGGTCAGTTCCTGCGGCAAATCCCAGACTCCCATCATGTCGAGCTTGCGACGCACGCCGTACTGAAGCATTCCAGGGTAGTCCCGCGCAAACGACTTCTCGTCGGAAAAATCGACTCCGGCAGCCACCGAAAGACCGGCGCCGGCCCCAATCCAGATCGCCTCTGCTTGTTCAAAATAGGACACCGCACGCTGGATCTGTTCCCGCGATGGCTTGCTCATTTATGACTCCTTAGCTGATTCCTAACGTGTTTCCTAACGTGAACGGAATGCGAGCTTGTCGCGATACAGTACGTGGTCGGTTTCCGTGAACACGTTGAACACAATCCGATCGAACCGAGCCGGATTCCTATCCAGCCAATCATCGACGGCAGACAGCGCAATGTCCGCCGCTTGGGACTTTGGAAAAGAAAACGCCCCGGTGGAAATGCAGCACAGCGCAATACTGCGAATGTCAGGCACCTGCGCAGCCAGATCCAGACACGACAGATAGCAGCTCCGCAGCTCTGTACACTGCGAATCCGGAACCACAGACGCATCGAGATTCACAATCGGCCCCACCGTATGCAAGACGTATCGACTTGGCAGATGATAGGCGCGCGTGATTTTCGCCCTTCCCGTCGGTTCCGGATGACCTTGCCGCGTCATGATCTGCTGACAGTCGGCCCGCAGCGCAGGACCAGCTACCGCATGAATCCGGTTGTCGATGCAGGCATGAAACGGCCTGAAACAGCCGAGCAGCGCATCGTTGGCCGCATTCACAATCGCACAGACTGACAGTTCGGCGATGTCTCCCTTCCACACAGAGACCCCGAGCGGAAGCGCTGTCTGCGTCACTGTCCGCCGCTGCACGGATTCCAAGGCCCACAGTCGATCCAGCAGATCCATCACAGCGGAAGGTATCGGCAACGGATCACGCGAAATCAGCAGCGCATACAGAAGCTCACGCGGAGAAAGTCCCTTGCGAACCTGAAAGGGAGTCCGCCGCGGCTCGCGCACAAAGGTCTGGCAGAGTGTATCCACTACCGCCGGTACGTCGCTCGCAGCCAGCGGCGTGGGACGCACAAACGGCTTATCGAGACCGATCCAGTCGCGGTAATCGGACAGTTCCAGCATGCTTCCAATGTGAACATGCCGGTCTGTCCGAACAATAGTGCCGAAAGCGAACAGTTTGTTCGGTTCTATTGAACAATCAAGGGACAGTTAGCGCACCCACAGAAAGCCGCTGCCGCCGGTGTTGACGTTTCCTTGGCTACAGTTTGTCGACAGACAGGCATAGCCCGCGCCGCGATCCTGCGCCGTCGTGTTCGTCGCCCCAAGCCCAAGTCCGATGGCCGTGTCATTCGAGTTGCAGTCGGCTTCCTGGTTCGCAGTCCAGCCAAACCGCGTCCGCTGATAGGCATAAGGCGTGTTGACGCCGAATGTCTGACAGTTTGGCTGCACCGACCAGTTTGCGCCCGTTCCCAGCGCCACCGAAAACGGACTCGACACCGATGCGGGGCCCTGAAAGACCGCCTGCGCCGTCTGGCTCTGCGCAAGCTTCAGCTTGAAGCTGTACCCGTCTAGCTCGCCGCGCAGCTCGCCACCAGGAACCGAAAGGAATCCTTGGAATTTGGCATTGCCGGGCGAATACGAAAGGTCGGTCGGGTTTAGCAGGTTGGTGTCTGTCCACAGCGCCGATCCATATCCCAGCGTGGCGTCTCCGTTTGACTTGAGCACCATCGTCCAGCCCCCGCCATCTTTGGTCATTTCGCAGTTGGCGAGAAACGGCGTCGTCACCCCGGCGGGCAACAGCAGATACGTTCCGGTCAGGGTGCCTGGCCGACGGGACAGAAGCTCCTGACAGCTTGCCGGATTGCGGCATACGGAGCTGGTTTGATCGCAGACAAAACCCGTTGCGCAGTCACTGTTTTGGACGCAGCGCAGACCGGCGACACAGCTCGGACAGCCACCGCCGCAGTCCACATCGGTTTCCGATCCATTTTTCACGCCATCCGAACAGACTGGTGCGGTGCAGGTTTTCGCCGAACACACCGATGACATGCAGTCCGCAGGGTTTGCACACGCTTTGCCATCTGCACAAGCTCCGCATGATCCGCCACAGTCCACGTCGGATTCACCGCCGTTTTTCACCCCGTCCGTACAGGTTGGATTCATACAGCTTCCGGCGATGCAGGTGCCGCTTGTGCAGTCCGCAGCCAGGGCACAGTGCTTGCCGACCACACACGCGCCGCAGCTTCCGCCACAGTCAATGTCCGACTCCGTTCCGTTCTTTTGTCCGTCGGTACAGGTGGGCGCTGCCACATCGTTTCCGGTCGATCCAGTACTGTCACAAGACAGCGCGAGCGCAATCAAGGCCACATAGGATATCCGCTTCATAGACACCTCCCATGCTGATCATAAGGGAGATCCAATCAGCAGCACGTACCGTCGCAGAACGCGGCGTTTGGACAGTGAATTTTGCCCCAAGTGGAAAGCACAAAGCGCCGCGCTGCGGCCTGGGAAGGAAACGAAAGGGAGGGAGAGGAGAGAACTACAGAGCGTCGAGCGTCAAGCGGCGGACTGCGCGCAAAAGCGGGCGGCTACTTCGATCCGTAGCGCTGCTCCATCTGCTTTTTGATCTCATCGTACTGCGCGTCGCTGCCGCCCTGATACCAAGAGTGTTCGGGCTTGGCCATGATCTTGTCGACGACAGCCTGCGCCGCATCGGCTTGTGGGGCTTTGCCGGTCTCACGCGCCTTCTTGATGATCTCGCGCACTTCCGGAATGAAGTGCATGTACCAGCGATCCGCGACTTCATACATGCCGTGCCAGTGCGTGTAGTCGGGAGCCATCATGCTGGCACCGTGACGCGCGCGGCGTCCTTCGTGGTGCCACAGATAGAACCACGTCCACTCGACCGGCTCGTCGAACTGCGTCTTGCTGATGAGCCCCTGCTTGTACATCTCATCCATGATCGACTGGCCGGGCTTGCCGAACTTTTCGTTATACAGAATCACCAGCTCGTCGTACTGGACGTAGAACGCGGTGACGTAATCGGGCGAGTGGCAGTGACCGCAGACTTCTTTCATCCGTCCGCGCTTCTGTTCCCACGAATCGGTGATCAGCTCTTTGCGTTTGGCCGGATCCACTTCGGACACAATGCGGTGTTTGGCATCGGTATCCAAAAGCTTCGACACCGGCGGACGGTTGGTCCAGCTGATCCGCTCACCCGGATCGTGCGTCACTTTGCCGCCATTGCGCAGATTGCCGCCCATGTGGCACGTCGCGCACGTCGGTGCCGCGCTGTAGTCCTGTCCCAAAATCCAGGTCTTGGCATCCAGGTTCATGCGCGACTGGAGATCCTTGTAAGCAATTCCGTGCTTGCTCTCCTGATAGATTTCTTCTTGCGGATGGTCCGGTCCAAGGTGGCACTTGCCGCAGTTTTCCGGCTGCCGGGCGCGACGCGGACTGAAGTCGTGGCGCGAGTGACAGGCACTGCATGAACCACGCGAACCATCGAGGTTCAGCCGACCAATTCCGGTGTTCGGCCAGGTCGATTCATGCAGCATCGGCTTGCCATCGGCGGTGCGCAGCACATTGGCCAGCACCAGCGCGTTGGTCGGTCGACCGTTTGCATCCGGCTTCAGATCATCGAGAGTAATCCGTCCGCCGTCTTTGGTCTTCAGCGCGACTTTCGCACCGTGGCACTGCTGACAGCCGCTGGCCGCGGAAGCCATTCCGTTTACGTTATTTATGTCGCTGCGACCGACCGTGGGCCCGTGCGGATTGAACGATCCACGATGGCCTTCGACCGTTTCGGCCAGGTAGTTGTCGAGCGACGCCAAGATGTTGCCCGCCGCAGAGTGATGAGAGTGCGTAAACTCATCAAACTCACGCGGGTGACAGCCTGAACAGTCTTTCGGCGTTACGATCGTTGCGATGACTGCGCCTTCATGGATGAACGCATCGGCGTCATCGCGATCGGCTTTGTGACAGTCCAGACAGCCGACACCCTTTTGGGAGTGGGTACTGAACTTCCAGTGCTCGACGATGTTGGGGGTCTTTTCCTGGTGGCACTTCACACAGGACTGCGAGCTTTGCGGAACCACCACATGTGCGGTTGCGCGATCGCCGCTTTCCTGCTTTTTGCGCAGCACTTCCATGTACTGCACAAGCAGAAGAGAACCCAAGAACACAAGGCCCAGGATGATGATGACAACTTGTTTTGCGCGGAGTGACATGATGTGCGCGACTCCTTTTTAGTGCGCGACGACGGCTTCCCACACCGTCAGCGATACGATGGTGATGACCGAAACCGCACCAATCCACAGGCTGGCTTCGCTGCCCGGCCAGCGTCGACGAATCAGTCCATCGACAAACGGCCAGACGAAAAACAGGAACACGATAAGACCCATGCTCAGCACCGCCACGGTAGCGGGAAAGAGCTTGAGCCAGCGAAACGAAACGTAAAAATACCACTCTGGCTTGATCACTTCCGGCGTGGTCAGCGGGTCCGCGATCTTGCCCATTTCAGCCGGCAGCGTTACCGCCAGCGTCGACAGAACGATCATCAGCAACAGTCCCACGATCAGCTCGGTAAACAGGTGATCGGGAATGAAGTTGAAGTATTTCTGTTCGCTCTTGTCGTCCGGAAAGCGAAATTCCGTCACGCCATGCAGCCGAACCATCGCGATGTGAAGCACCAAAAGGAGCACCATCAGCGTCGGCATCAGCGCAGCGTGAATCACGAAAAGCCGCGACAGCGTATGGGAATTGTAGGTATCCCCCGCAAGCAGCATGCGCTTGGCAAAACTGCCTACCAGCGGCACCGCATCTGCGATGTTGGAAGCGACTGTGGCCCCCCAATAGGAGAGCTGCTCGAACACCAGCGAATAGCCGGTAAAACCGCCAACCAGCGTCGAAACGAGAAGACCCATTCCGATCATCCAGTTCAGCTCACGCGGACGCCGATACGCCCCGGTGAAGAACACCCGCATCTGGTGCAGGATCACACCCGCGACCATGAACGTCGCGCTCCACTTGTGCAGCGATCGGATGTACCAACCGAACGCGACTTCTTCGGTGATAAAGCGCACCGACTGATACGCCGTCGTCGGTCCTGGCTGATAGTAACAGGCCAGCAAAATGCCCGTCACGATCATGATCACAAACAGGTATGCCGGCGTTCCACCGAGCGCAAACCACCAGCGCTTGAGGTGATTGGGAACCGGCTCGTTGGTCAGCTCTGCCATCGTCTCGGAGCTGACCGGAACGCGCTCTTTGAAGAACTGGTTAAGCGTGCCCATCGGAATCCCCTCCCCGGCCCCCGGATGGAAGTACCGGCAGTCGCCTGGGCTCACGCAGACAGCCCGATCGGGTATTTACACTTGCAAGCTGCTTCTTTTGCTGCGGCAGTGCTTCGACGGCGACTTCGATAAACAGAAGACCGTTTTCGACTTTGATGGGATAGCGCGCCAGGCTCTGTCCTTTGGGGGGACCGTCGATGCCTTCGCCGCGTTCGTTGAATACGCCGTTGTGACACGGACAGAAGAAGCGGTTTTTGTTCGCTTCCCACTGCACCTGACAGCCCATGTGAGGGCACGTACTGGACAGCGCGATGAAGCAGTTTGAATCGGCGCCCTCTGCGATGCGTGCGACGGCAACGCTGGCACCACTCGGTGCGATGAACTTCACTTGTCCGCCGGTTGGAATCGTCCCAACCTGGCTCACATACAGCCAGGATTTGGGCTCGCTCTGCGTCGGATACAGATAACTTATCGCATACCCACCGAGCATGCCGTAGCTTGCGCCCAAAGACAGCGCGACGCCGGCATTGAGTGCAACGCTCAGCAGATCACGACGCGAAGGATCACTGTCCTTTTCGCTGTGATGGTCTCGCTGTGCTTGCGGATCGTCCTCGGGTTTGTCCGCCATGGTGTTTCCTCGACGAAAGTAAGTTGCCCTACTGTTCGAGGACACCATCACAATATTGCGGATAATAAATACGGCTTTTTTTCCGCGGCCAAAACCCTGCGATCTTATGAAGAGTTTTCCAGGCTGCAATCCGACGATGCCGCGCGCGCCCAACCGACCAGCAAACGCGCTGGAAGCACACACAGCGACAGGCAAGCGTCGCACAGCGGTCACAGTGCCGCCAGTCCTCACGCTCCGTGATCGCTCCGCTGAATCACCGATGCGGACAGAATTGCAGCGATACAACGCCGCACACCGCGCTGGTCAAAAGCGCCGCAGTCGTTGACAGAGCCGAGCGCGTAGCGCCCCTGGCCCATTACATGGCCGCGAAGGAGCGCAGCAGAAACGAAAGCTGACGTTTGGGGAGGATCTCGCAGCGCAAGATCGGCAAGCATGGAAGACAGGATCGATCGCTCGATCGCTCGCTTGTGGAACACGCTGAAATGGGGCGATTTCGCACCCAATCTTCCGGTAGTTCGCGCATCCGCACCGCAGCAGATGGAAACACCGTGCGGAACTGCACAGCGACGAAAAAACACAGCTTGCAGGTGCCGCAGCGTTTCCATTTTGGACAGCAAATCCTCGTACACAAAATCCAAGTGCTTCTGCTATAAGACCGCCACTTTCTAGCCTACGCACGGAGCCTGCTGACGATGGAAGCGCTTTGGCAACACCTGACTGCTTCGGCCTCGAACTTTACGCTGTACGCGCTGTTCCCGACGATCGTCGTCAACATCACCTGGATCGTGAGCGGTCTGTTCTGTTTGGGACTGGATTCGATTCCGGCGCTGCGTCCATACAAGATCCAACATCACGTAAATGGAACCGCCGAGTTCTGGAAAGTGGTGCTGCATTCGCTGCGCAACAAGCTGATTTCGGAAGTGCCGCTGACGTTTGCTTCCTATCCGTTCTTTGTCTGGCTGGGAATCAGCAAAGACCTGCCACTTCCGACGGTGACGACCATTTTGGGAACGCTGGTATTCTGCCTTCTGGTAGAAGACACCTGGCACTACTTTGCGCACCGCGCACTGCACACGCGCTGGGCGATGGACAACATCCATTCCCTGCATCATCACTACATGACTCCGTTTGGTTTGGCATCTAGCTATGCCCATCCTCTGGAGACTCTGTTTACTGGTTTCGGAACCGTCTTGCCGATGCTGATTCTGCGTCCGCATCTGTTTACGCTGCTCATCTGGGTGGTGGTCAAGCAGCTACAAGCGACGGCAGTTCACTGCGGTTACATGTTTCCGTTCCGCCCCAGTCGTTATCTTCCTTTCCTGGTCAGCGCCGGATTCCATGACAGGCATCACCGACGCTTTAACCGCAACTTCGCGCCCAACTTTGTCTTTTGGGACAAGCTGCTTGGGACCGCGGATGAAAAAAACCTCGGCCCTGTGGCAGAGCGCGCGAAATAGTGAGGCCCCACATGCAAGTACTCAGCCTTTTGGATCGTGCGATTGGTCGCGCGATTGGACGTGACAAACCGATCGATGTGCCAAGCGGTCTTCGGCTCCCACCGCTTCTGTCCGGAGGTCTTCCGGTTCTGGGTCACGCTTCCGATTTCGTGACTGGCGCGATCCAGCTTCTGTTCCGTGCCCACCGTGAACACGGGGAAATCTGTCGACTGAATGTCTTCCATCGCAACATGGTGGCGATGTTTGGTCCCGATGCCCATGAAGCGGTCTTCCGCGCCCCCGATACGGTGTTAAATCCGTCGGAAGCGTACAAGATCATGACGCCGGTGTTCGGAAAAGGAATCGTCTATGACGCGCCTCCCGACAAGCAAGCAGAGCAGTTTAAAATGCTGCTGCCGGCGCTCAAAGACAAACGGATGCGGACATACGGTGAAGCCGTGGTCCAAGAAACCGAAGAGAGCACGCGCGGCTGGGGCGATGACGGAACGCTCGATTTTGTCGAGTTCTGTCGCGTCCTGACCAACTTCACATCCAGTCGCTGTCTGCTCGGTCGGGAATTCCGCGAAGGCATGAATGATGAGTTTGCCGCGGTCTATCACGATCTGGAAATGGGAGTGACTCCGCTTGCGTATCTGAACGCGCACCTGCCGATTCCGTCATTCATTCGGCGCGATCGCGCGCGCGTTCGTTTGGTCGAGATGATCAGCAAGATCACCGAAGCCCGGCGACGCGAGCAGCGGGTGGGAGAAGACTTCCTGCAAACGCTGATGGATGCGAAGTACCAGGACGGACGCAGCCTGACCGAAGACGAAATCACCGGGCTACTGCTCGCCGGAATGTTCGCGGGACATCACACAAGTTCGGTCACAACCGCCTGGGCGATGATCGATCTGTTGCGCAATCCTGCGTCGCTCAAGCGCGCCATTGATGAAGTCGATCGGGTGTTCGCAAGCGGTCGCGCGGTCAATCACGCAGCACTGCGCGAGCTTTCGTTTTTGGAAAACGTGGTCAAAGAAACGCTGCGTCTGCATCCACCGCTGTTCATGCTGGTGCGGGTGGCGCAGACCGACTTCACGTTCAAAGACTTCTTCATTCCCAAAGGCACCTGGATTCTAATTTCTCCGACGGTGTCGCACCGGATTCCGGAAGTCTTTCCGCACCCCGAAACCTTCGATCCAGATCGCTTTGCGCCGCCACGCGAAGAAGACAAGCGCGACTTTGCATACATCGCGTTTGGAGGCGGTCGCCACAAGTGTCTGGGCAATGCGTTCGCGATCCTTCAGATCAAAGCGATCCTGGCGCTGCTGCTGGGTCAATATGAGTTTGAGCTGGCCGGCGATCCGATCGACTCGGACTTCCATGGGCTTGTGGTCGGTCCGAAAGTGCCCTGCCGAATTCGCTATTCACGGCGCGCAAATCCGTCGGTGACGATCGCCGGAGCGACCGCGCTGGCCAAGCTCGCCGATGAATACGGACAAGCCGCGCAGCAAGGTGGCGAAGCCGGAAAAGGTGGCTGCCCGGTTGCGCATCCCAGCGCCGCACAAGAAGCCGCGCCCGCATCGAAACCTGAAACGGAAGAAAAAGCAGATGCTGCGGCCCAGCCCAAAAAACTCACGGTGATGCTCGACAAGGATCTGTGCCAAGGACACGCCGTCTGCGCAGGGGAAGCCCCAGAGCTGTTCTATGTGGCGGGTGATGGCAAGGTCGCGCTCAAGCAAGAGGACATTCCGCCCGAGCAGTACGCAAAGCTCCGTGCTGCTGCCAAGTTCTGTCCGACCCGCGCGATTCGCATCAAAGAGCAATAGGAATCCACATCCGATTCCGCAGTCGCCACAGCGTCACTTCACAGCCGCGCGCGGGGGACTGCGTGTTTGCTGGGTTTCTTTCGCAAGCCGCACGATCTAAGCTGCGCCCGTTGTGCGAAGGAGTCGACTCCGATGACGCTGGGCTATCTGACTGCCGGACTGCTGGTTGGTTTTTTGGCTGGGCTCACGGGCGTCGGTGGCGGTTCGCTGATGACACCGCTTTTGGTGTTCCTGTTCCGTTTCAAGCCCGTGGTCGCGGTCGGTACGGATCTGCTGTTTGCGGCAATTACCAAAACGGGAGGAGTGCTGGTGCATCACGGCAAACACAAGTCGGTCGACTGGCAGATCGTCGGTCTGCTTGCCGCAGGGAGTCTGCCCGGATCGATCGGAACGCTGCTTGTGCTGCAAAACTACGCACGCGGTGCGGGGCTCAATCGGATCGTCACCAGCTCGCTTGGGGTGGCGCTGATTTTGGTCGCGCTGGCACAGCTTCTGCGCAGTACGCTGGTGCAGTTTGGCAAAAATCAGGACGCGCGGATTCCCAGTCCACTCAAAAAACTGCGGACGCCGCTGACGATTGCGGTGGGGCTCTTGCTGGGTGTGCTGGTGACGCTGTCTTCGGTGGGAGCAGGCGCGCTGGGAACCGTTGCGGTGTTGGCGCTGTATCCACGGTTGCCGACGCTGAAAGTGGTGGGAACGGACCTCGCCTTTGCGATTCCACTGACCGCGGTGGCTGGACTTGGCCACTGGCGGCTCGGTCACGTTGACTTTTCGCTTTTGGGGAGTCTGCTTCTCGGCAGTCTGCCCGGAATCTGGCTGGGAAGTCTGCTCAGCGCGAAGATTCCCGAACGCATCTTGCGACCGCTGCTGGCGATTTTGCTGCTGCTGATCGGTCTCAAGTTTGTGATCTAAAGAACGCGATCAGGAAGTCGTCACCGTCGGTTTGGGAGCCGTTTCAAAGCGCATTCCCAAGATTGACAGAATCAGCACCGCACCGCAGCCGATCACGTTGTACCAAAGAAAACCGATGCTGCTGAAAGCAAACACCAGCAGCACCAGCGCTTGTGCTGCGACAAGCGAAACGAACACCGACTTGGCCCCCACGCGCGGCAAAAAGAAGCCAACCAAAAACACGCCCAGCGTCGGACCGTAAAAGATCGATCCCAAGATGTTGACCGCTTGGATCAGGTTGTCGACAAGCGATGCGAATGTCGCAAACAGCATCGCCAGCAGCCCCCACAAAATCGTAAATCCCTTCGCCGCCAGGAAGTAGTGTCGATCACTTTCATGCGGTCGCAGTGACGTCTTGTAAAAGTCCACCACCGTGGTCGCGCCCAGCGCATTGAGCGCACTGGCCGTTGCTGACATCGCAGCGCAGAAGATCACCGCCAAAAACAGACCATACAGTCCAGAAGGAAAGTGATCTTTCACAAAGGTGATGAAGATGTAGTCGGCGTCCTTGGTTTCCGCGCGCGGATTCGCTTTGCGAACGATTCCCTTGGCTGCTTGGCGAAGCTGCTTCGCTTCCGAATCCGCGCTTTGCAGCGACTTCTTGGCCGACTGCATCGCTTCGACATTCCCACTGCGGCGCGCAAGCAGCAGATCATCTATCAGTTTCTGCTTGCGCGAAAACACCTGGGAATAGGAATCCTCGACGCTGCGTAGCTCGGCAGAATAGACGGACTGCTCGGCACGATGCAGCTCTGTTGCATGGAAAAACAGCGGTGGACGCTGGAACTGATAAAAGACAAGCACCAGGACGCCGACCAGCAAAATCACAAACTGCATCGGAATTTTGACGATTCCGTTGAGCAGCAGTCCCAGCCGACTTTCGACGAGCGATCCACCCGTCAGATAGCGCTGCACTTGGGTCTGATCGGTTCCGAAATACGCCAGCGCCACAAACAGACCGCCGGTCATTCCGGACCAAAACGTATAGCGCGTATCCAGTCGCAGCGAAAAATCGACCGCGTGTAGTTTTCCCAGACTCCCGGCGATGTACAGCGCGTCGGGCAGACTGACCTCTTTGGGAAGCGCAGACAGAATGAACAGGAATGCGAGCAGAACCCCCGACAGCATCACAATCATTTGATAGGTCTGGGTTTGACTGACGACCCGTGTTCCCCCCGACACCGTATAGACAATCACAAGGACCCCAATCAGCAGATTGGTCAGGTGCAGCGGCCAGCCAAGCACCGTCGACAAAATGATCGCGGGGGCATAAATCGAAATGCCTGTACCAAGCCCCCGTTGCAGCAAAAACAGAAAAGCGGTCAGCATCCGGGTCCGCCGATCAAAGCGATGTTCCAGATATTCATAGGCCGTCGCCACGCGCAGCCGGCTGAAGATCGGCACAATCGCGGCAGACAGAATCACCATCGCCACCGGCAGACCAAAGTAAAACTGCACAAAACCCAGTCCGTCTTCATAGGCTTGGCCGGGCATCGACAGAAACGTGATCGCACTCGCCTGCGTCGCCATGATCGACAGGCCGATGGTGTACCACTTCATGTCGCGACCCGCGCGCAGATACTGTTCCGCCGTGCGCACCGATCGGCCCTTCCACAGTCCGACCGATACGATGACGGCCAGCGTTCCGATCAGGATCAGCCAGTCGAGCTGGGTCATGAAAACACCTTGCCCAAAACGAACAGGAGCAGCACCGACAGAAACAGCATGCCGAGCGTCAGCACATAAAGCCGACCCCATGACTTGAGAATCGGCGGCGGATCACAAGGAGTCTGGTGTTCGCTAGGGTTCATGAGAGATCAAGTTGGCAAACAGTCGGAACGCGCCGGGAACCCCAGCCGGAAGCTGACGGAAAAACGCAAGTCCGGTGTAGACAAACGATCCTTTTCCGTGGCGGACAAACAGCAGACTGCCGCGTCTTTCTGGTTCCCCCGGATCGCGCAGTGACAGCGGCGTTTCGTACTTTTCGTCGATCTTGTCTGCGAAATACAGACCCCGTTCCTGAACCCAACCGGAAAAGTCAGCCGCAGTGATCTTGTTTGGACGCTGCAAGATCGGATGATTGGGAAGCGCAAATGTAACCGGGGCGTTTTCGTCGGTGACGCGGTCGGTAGAAATTTCAAATGGATGCGGCCCGATCGGCACTTGCAGTTTTCCCAAGCGATTGGACGTGCTGTACTGCACGACCAAGTTCCCCCCCGCCTGCACGTAGTCCATCAGTTTTTTGTAATAAAACGGCAGCCGCGGATTCACGTTGAACGCGCGCACTCCGACGACAATCGCACCATAAGGGGCCAGCGGTTTTTGCAGGATCTGTTCTTCCGAAAGCTGCGTCACATCAAAGCCAACTTGACGCAGCGCTGCCGCCACATCATCACCGGCCCCCGCGATGTAGCCAATCCGGCTGCGGGTCTTCTTCAGATCGAACCGACACAGCGACACGCTCGCTTCCGGAAACACCGTCTGAATCGGAATGTGAGGATGCTCAATGCGGACAATTCCGCGATCGAAAGACTGTCCGTTTGTTTCCGCGATGACGCGCAGCGTACCCACAATCGGTGTCGCTTGCGGATTGGCTTTGGGACGGACTTGGAACAGGACTTCCTCTTCGGCCCCCTTTTTGTCGAGCTGAAACGGAATCGCGCTGGGTTCGACGGAAAATCCGCTGGGGACTTCGATCCGCACGGTTCCTTTGACATCTGCTTGCCCGGCTTTGAGACGCACCCGCAGCGGCTTCTTTTCACCATCGGCAAACATCATGACTTTGCCATCGACGTTCACCATTACCTGCGGCCACACTTCGATCGATCGAGTGCGCTCTCCAGCGACGGGATCTGTCCATTTGTGAAGCACCGCGCGATCGACTGTCAGGGTTTCCTTTTCCCCCTGCGGCCCGCTCCATTCGATCACAAATGCTGCCTGGGCAACCGGAGGATCTTCGGGCATCCCAATCCGCAGCGGATCGCGCACCGGATAAAGTCCGGGCAGTGGCTGTTGGGTCAGCCAATAGGGATTCCCAATCGGTGTCTGGGCCGGAATCCGGATCGTCTGTTCTTTTTGCCACAGCTCCCCGCTTGCCAGGTTCTGCTCGACGGACAGCATCTCTCCGGTGGACAGACGGACTTCGCGCAGCCGCAGCGGCGCAGTCGATCGATTGATGACTTGCAAGCTGACCGAAAGATCACTCCCTTCCGTGATCGCATGATCGCTTGCACTCGCTTCTGCATACAGTCCCGCGCAGGCCACGATGATGTCTTCGATCTCACGCAGTTTGGGCTGTTTCCACGGACTGTCAGGCAGCCGCAAAAGTTCTCTGCGTGCCTGCAAAAGCTGGGGAATCGACGCTTCCGGTCGTCGCAGATCGAACGACTTGCTGATCTTCGCCAGCAACAGCGCAAGCGGTCCGCCACCCGCCACCCGGTTCCAAGACAGATCGATTCCTTCAAACAAACTCGCGGGCAGCTTGCTTTCCGATTTGGGAAGAAGCGGCAAAAAGTATTCTGGACTTGCGCCGCGCTGCTTGGCAGAACCAAATCCCTGGCTCTTGTGCATGCTGCGGCTTTCCGACGCCAGTTCCCCATAGGAAACACCGAGCACAGGGTTATAGGAACCGACATCAAGCTTGAGGAACTTCGACAAGTCTTCCCCGGCCAGACTGCGCCACGGTGATCGATTCCACAGAAGACGCCGCGCCTGCCAAACAGAAACTTGTGCAAGCTGCTGCTTGGCAAAGTTTGGATCTGCCGCCGCCGCAAATGCCTCTTCTGCCAGCATCGCCGATGCGGTGTGATGCCCGTGTGTATCCAGTCCCTGCGTCGGAAAGCGCGTGATGATCACATCGGGACGGAACTTGCGAATCACCCACACCGTGTCTTCCAGCACGGCATTCCGATCCCAAATCGACAGCGTCTCTGCCGGCGTTTTGGAATAGCCAAAGTCGCGCGCACGGGTGAAAAATTGCTCGGCAGAATCGACGCGCCGCGCTGCAAGCAGTTCCTGCGTCCGAATCAAACCGAGAAGTGGCCCCTGTTCCGGTCCGATCAAGTTCTGTCCACCATCGCCGCGGGTCAGGGACAGATACGCGGTCCGGACCTGCAGATCGCTGCTCAGATACGCCAGAAGCCGGGTGTTTTCGTCGTCGGGATGCGCTGCAACATACAGCACGTTTCCCACCACAGACAGCCGATCAATCGCCCGCAAAAGCTCCGCACCACTTGGTTGTTTGGGAGGACTGTGCGCCGAAGAAACCATGTCTGTGAGCAGTACACCGATAGAAAGGACGATGCCAAGCACCGATTTTGGCGAAAGCAAACGGCACCCGTTTTGAAGTGATCGGTTTTGAAACGACATGATGGACAAGATGCCTCCGCAGCAGAAAAACGCGCGCCAGTATACGCAGACCGTTTCCGCTTTTGTGCACCAAGCGTAGTTTCGCAAACGGTCCACTTTCGGTAGTCTGCGCAGCATCATGCTGGCTTCGTTTGGTGCGGCGTATCTGAAAGGCGATCCTTTGGCGGCGGGTTTTCTCGACGGTGATTTTCGCGATCCGCTGTCGCTTCGCGCGATCGTGGCGCAGCGGACAAGTCAAAGGATTTCGGTCGAGCTGGCGGCACTTCTCACCACGCAACAAAACCCACTTGGCCAAAGTGTGGCGCGCGAAAGACACATGCAGCAGCTCTGCGCGGCTCAGGGTGCGGGCGTGGTCGTGACCGGACAGCAAGTCGGACTGTTTTTGGGACCGCTCTACACCGTCTACAAAGCAGCGACCGCGGTTGCCGCTGCACGCACACTCTCTGCGCAGACAGGACAGCCGATTGTGCCGCTGTTTTGGCTGCAAACGGAAGATCACGACTACGAAGAAATCCGATCCTGTACGATTCCAAGTCCGAACAAAGGAGAGCCGCCGCTGGTCCTTTCGCTGCCGCCGTCCGACCCCGCAGAACAGCGAATGTCCGTCGCATATCGTCAGCTGGGTCCAGAAGTCGATGCGCTCCTGTCGGAGCTCGAGTCGTGGCTTCATCCCCTGCCCCACGCCGCCGACTGTCTGTCTCTTTTGCGCCGGCATTACGCAATCGGTCGGTCGCTCGCCCAGGCTTTTTCGGGACTCCTTTGCGAGTTATTTGCTGACGAAGGACTGCTTTGTTTGGACCCGCGACAGCCTGGACAGGACACCCTACCCAAGCTTGCTGCGCCGCTGTATCGAAACATCCTCACGTCGCATGAAACGCTCGGCAGCGCGCTCCTTGCGCGACAGCGGGCGCTTTCCGATCGGGGCTTTGCTTGTCAGATTCCGGTGCGTCCGCACAGCTCGCTCTTGTTCTTTCATCCCGACGGGGAAAGGAGTCCGCGCCATCGCCTTCAGCAGCATCAACAGACCGGGCCAGATGGACACGCTTCGCTTCTGCAGTGGTCGATTCCGCAGGACGGACGCCGCTATTCCCAGTCCGATCTGCTCGCCCGCATGGACAGCGATCCGCTTTCGTTTGGTACGTCTGCGCTTGTCCGCCCGCTTGTGCAAGACACTATTTTACCGACGGTGGCTTACGTGGGTGGCCCCGCCGAGCTGAGCTACTTTGCCCAAGTGACACCGCTTTACCATGCGCTGGGGATTGTCCAGCCAGTCATCATGCCGCGCGCGCGCTTTCGCTTGATCGATGAAAGTACGCGCACAGCGCTTGCCAAGCTGGCGCTGCGTGCGTGCGATGTGGAAGCGCCGAAAGACGACATCATGCTGCGGCTTGCGCAAGGAAAGCCAGCCGATGTGCCGTCGCCCCAAGCGGTGGAAGAGAGGCTCCTTGCCCAGCTTCTGTCGCCACTTTCCGAGATCGATTCACTTGATCCGGCGCTTCAGGATGCCGTTCACACCGCGCGCCGCGTGATGGAAAAAACCGCGAAGAAAATCAGCTTGCGCTACGCCCAAAGGCTGCACGAAAAAGACACCGTGAACAGCGAGCGGATCGATCGTTTGCAAGCGGCGATTTTTCCTTCGTCGACCCCGCAAGAGCGCTTGTTTTCGCTGCCGTTTTATCTGGCCAAGTACGGACTCTTTGGATGGAAACAGAGACTGTTTGAAAGTCTGGCCGCAAGGTCGGTTTTTTCCGCCGATCAGTCGGTGCGTGACATTTTTCTGTAACCGTTTGGAAAGGGAATCCATGCCTCTGCGCATCGCGCTGATCTGCTTTCCCACGGTGGGAGGAAGCGGCAAAATTGCGACCGACTTGGGACGGACACTTGCGCGCCGCGGTCACAGCGTCCATTTGCTAAGCTACGATAGACCCGGCTTCATTTTTGCGCCGGAAGCAAACCTGCACGTCGAAAAAATTGCGATTCCAGACTATCCGCTCTTGCATCTTTCGGCCTATGCGATGTCGCTCGCTTCGCAGCTTGCCGAGCTGTCACAACACGTTGGCTTCGATCTGTGGCACTTGCACTACGCGATCCCCCACATGATGAGCGCGTACCTGGCGATGCAGCTTCTGCGCGACAGAAACGCGCCGATTCCCAAAGTGGTGACGACACTGCACGGAACCGATGTAACACTGGTGGGGAGTGATCCTGCGCTTGTGCCGATGCACCGATTTTTGCTTTCACAGTGCGATGCGCTGACGACTCCTTCCGCGTATCTACGCGACGCTGCACATGCGCAGATTGGGATTCCGCAGACTTCGCCGATTCAGGTGATTCCCAACTTTGTCGACACCGAATTCTTTTGTCCACTGCGGCCAAGTCCGTCTTCATCGGAAAGATGCGCGCTTCTGTCACAGCTTCTGGGAAAAACGATCAGTGAAGAGGAATCTGCGACGACAGCGGTGCTGCTTCATAGCTCGAACTTTCGTCCGGTCAAGCGGATCGATGATGTGATCCAGCTCTTTGTCCGGGTAACGCAGCTTCTGCCAGAAGGTCGGCGCGGCGTCCTGTTTTTGGTGGGGGATGGTCCAGAAAAACCGCGAATGGAAGCGCTTGCGGAATCCATGGGAGTGGCCGCCGCGGTGCGTTTTTTGGGAATCCAACATGACTTTCGCACGCTGCTTCAGCACAGCGATGTCTTCCTTCTGCCGAGCACGATCGAAGGCTTTGGGCTGTCGGCACTGGAAGCACTCAGCTGCGGAGTTCCCGTGGTGGCATCGCGCGCTGGAGGCCTTGTGGAAGTGGTCGAGGATGGCAAGACCGGTTTTTTGTGTCCGGTCGGTGATGTCGCCGCGATGGCCGATGCGGTGCTGCGCATCCTTTCGGTTCCGAACCTGCGGTCAGCGCTGTCCCAAAACGCACGCAGACAAGTCGAGGAGCGCTGGCAGAGTGATCAGGTGATCGATCAATATGAATCATTTTACATGCACATTTTAAGGCACTATCCTTTATAAAGAGCGATGCTCGCCGCAAACAGTGGGATTGCGCGCCCGCTTGTTAGCGGGTAGGTTTTTAGCCCGCATGTCACTTCTGAAAATTGTTCGTTTCCCGTCGCCGTTTCTGCGTCAGCCGACCCAAGAGGTCAAGACGATCGACAAAGAGATTCGCACGCTCGTTTCCGACATGATGGAAACGATGTGCGACGTAAATGGTGCCGGGCTTGCGGCGATCCAAGTCGGATCGCTTCACCGCATCTTCATCATCGAAGCGCTCGCCGCGGGCGGTGAGCGGACGGACCCCCCGAAGGTGTTTATCAATCCGGTGATTGAACAACTGTCGCCCGATACCGATGTCCGCGATGAAGGTTGTCTGTCGTTTCCGGGGATCTTTATTTCGGTGAAGCGGTCGCTCAAAGCCAAGGTCTCGGCGCTCGATCTCGACGGAAAACCGTTTTCCGTGGATGCCGAGGAGTTCTTCGCGCGAGCGATCCAGCACGAATACGATCACTTGGTAAACAAGCTTTTGTACGACCACGCAGGTCCCATCAAAAAGCAGATGATAAAGCGCAAGCTAGACAAGATGACCGACGACGAAGCGATGGATCTGCTGCGGCAATACGGCGAGTAATTCCGCCCCCAAAAAACAGCACACTTTGCGCTGAACAAAGCGCCTGCGCAGCCGTCTGTTTGCTACCGTAGACGCTGCATAGGAGTGTGCTCAATGTCTCGGACTCGCTCAGCATTCGGATTCGATATCGCTGCCGTTACGTTCGCTTCCTTTCTGCTTGGCGCAACTGCGCAGGCACAGACCGCACAAAAGGTGGATGCTGCGGATCTCATCGCCGCGCAGAAAGCAGGCGGACCCGCCGCCGCCGCGTACAACGGCAAGCTGCTCGAAGTCTTTAACCTCAAGATAAATGGCTTTTTCCCGGTGAACGACGCGCTGATGCGACGCAATCCGGCCCTGGACCTGCGGACGTCGAAATATTTCGACTACATCGCGTGTGAATCGACCCTGGCCAATTCACCTGAGCTTGCAAAACTGGCGACGGGACAGCAGCTGGTCGTAACCGGCGTGGCCCAGGTGGGAACGTATTCGCTGCGGCTCAGTGGCTGCACGATTGTCAAGCTGCTTGATCCGGTGCTTCCCCCGTCGGTAAGCATGGCCGATACAGGTGGCAAAGTGACCGCCGCCGACGTTGTCACCGACTACTTGCGGAACTCGGTGGCGGCGACGCTCAAATACAAGGGCAAAGTCATCGCCATCAGCGGCAAGCTCAGCGACACAAGCGGCGGCAAGCTGAAGCTGCGCGGCACCGAATTCAACTCGGTTACATGCAGCGTGCCCGGCCCGGTCGCCACCTTTGCTGCCAGCCTGCCGTCGGGCTCAAGCGTGGTGGTCAAAGGCACCGTCAGCGAAATGGACACGATGGATCTCCAGGTCAAAGACTGTTCGCTGGTCGATCCAGTTCAGCCGCCGCCAGCCGCCGCTCCTGTTGCGGCACAGGCTGCTCCTGTGGCTGCACCGACGGCTCCTGTGGCTGCACCGACGGCTCCTGTGGCTG
>DAORGN010000046.1:19210-28434 GCA_035340095.1 Pseudomonadota bacterium
GCCGCAGTGAAGTTCAAAGCCGCTGACCTCAAGAGCTACTATCCGACGGCAGTTCACGCGGGCGGAAACTGGACGATGACGGGCGTTGCCGCCGGAATCCCAGTGCAGGTCCGGATGGATGAAAAGGACGGATCACCGACGCGCGGCCACTTCTTCATCACGATTGCCGGTGGGACCGAGCGCCCGATGAACAAAACCGAGCTGCGGATGTTTTACGACGGCATGCTTGCACGCGCCAAAGCCCCCGGCGCGGCACCGTTTGAAAAAGAAGCCGCCCGCGCCCTCGCTCAGGCCCTGGGAATCAAGCCGCCGAAGCTGCCGTAACCCCGACGCTCGCCCGGACTACTCAGCAGCGAGAAAGCCGTAGCGGTAGTCGCGCGGCGGCACAAAGTTTTCCTTTATCGCGCGCAGGCTGGTCCAGCGCAGCAGGTTCATCGCCGATCCGGCCTTGTCGTTTGTGCCCGATCCACGCGCGCCACCAAATGGCTGCTGTCCGACGACGGCTCCGGTCGGTTTGTCGTTTATGTAAAAGTTGCCCGCCGCGTGACGCAGCCGCAAAAGAGCCTGATCAATCACGGTGCGACTGCGCGCAAACACGGCTCCCGTCAGCGCATAAGGCGACGACGTATCGACGAGCCGCAGCGCTTCCTGCCAGTCGTCGTAGACGTGCAGCGTTACAACCGGGCCAAAAATTTCTTCGCACATCAGCTTATGACGGGGATCTTCGGCTTCCACCAGCGTCGGGCGAATGAAATAACCCAGGCTGTCGTCGCTTTCGCCGCCGCACAGCACCCGCGCGCCGGGAATGCTGCTCGCCGCGCGGATGTACGACGTGATCGATGAATACGCCCCCGCGTCGATCACCGCGCCCATGAAGTTGCGAAAGTCGGTCGGGTCGCCCACTTTGATCGACTCGATTTCGGCGCACAGCTTGTCGCGAATTTTGCCCCACAAAGGACGCGGCACGTAAATCCGCGACGCTGCCGAGCACTTTTGCCCCTGGTATTCAAAGCCGCCGCGGACGATCGCTGCGACCAGTGCATCTTCGTCGGCGCTCTCGTGCGCCAAGATGAAGTCTTTGCCGCCCGTTTCACCGACGAGCCGTGGATAGGTGTGGTAGCGCTGGATGTTGTTGCCGACGGTGCCCCACATCTGCTGGAACACGCCCGTCGAGCCGGTAAAGTGAATGCCCGCCAAGCTGGGATGAGACAGCGCCACTGCGCCAATTTCCGCCGCAGGACCTGCGACCAAGTTGATCACGCCCGGCGGCAGCCCCGCTTCCAGCAAAAGTTCCATGATGTAGTACGCCGACAGCATCGACGTCGCCGCCGGTTTCCACAAAACCACGTTGCCAAGCAGCGCGGGCGCCGTCGGCAAATTTCCGGCAATGCTGGTGAAGTTGAACGGCGTCACCGCAAAGACAAAGCCTTCGAGTGGCCGCAGATCGAGCTGATTCCACGTCGGCGTCGGGCTCAACGGCTGATCCGCTTCGAGCAGCCGCCGGTAAAAGTAGACATTGAAGCGAAAAAAGTCAGCCAGCTCACACGCTGCATCAATTTCGGCTTGGTAGCAGGTCTTGCTTTGCCCCAGCATCGTCGCCGCGTTCAGCCGCATCCGCCACGGCCCCGACAGCAGATCCGCCGCTTTCAGAAACACCGCGGCGCGCTGCTGCCACGGAAGTGCTGCCCAGTCGGCCTGTGCGGCCAGCGCTTGCGCAATCGCTTGCTCGACGTGGCTTGATCCGCCCTGGTGAAAGACCCCGAGGCTGTGCCGGTGCGAGTGCGGCGTCACGATGTTGCGGGTCTTGCCGGTGCGCACCCGTTCACCGCCGATGTAAAGCGGCACGTCGACGCTGGCTCCGCCCATTTTGGCAAGCTCGGCTTTTAGCGCATTTCGCTCGGCGCTGCCCGGTAGATAGCCAAACACTGGTTCGTTTTTCGGTTCCCCGTATCGCGCGATGGTGTCCTGCATACCGACTTCGTAGCACAAGCTACGTGCAGCTACGCGGTCTTTTGCCCACCCGGCAGGCTCGATGGACGCGCCAAAAGCCGCGGCAGCACCGGCAAACAGACCAGCGCAAAACCGAGCGCGACAAACGCCAAGCTCCGCGCAAGCCGAGCGTCGGGATCAGCGGTCACAAAGCGCCGCTGCAAGACAAAAAACAGCGCGCTACACGCAAAATGGGCACCGCGCTTGAGCGAGTTAAAACCCGACACCAAAGACGCCGGTACTTTGGCTCCTTGCTCCTCGGTGAAGCGAATCAGCGTCGCCGCGCTATACGGTTCGATAAAACCCCGCACAAAGTTAAACAATAGACACAGCACAATGCACAGCGTCAGCACCACCACCGGCTGAATCGACAGGTTTTCCGTCGCATAGAAGCCCAGCGGAAGCAGCAGCAAAAGCAGCCACGATCCCAGGGTGAGCGACAGTGATCGTCGCGGCAGCACAATCAGCGCTTCGCCGCGATGACGGGCAAACCGCTGCGAACCGACGCTGCACGCCCAGTAGCCAAGCACCGCCACCAGCGTGTAAAGCGGCCACAACAGCGGATGCTGCGTCGCCAGCGCCGTCGAAAGCCGGCTGAGCGGCGACTGCACAAGGTAAACCGCGAACAGCGCCACCGCCGCGGCCATCGACAAAAGCCACAGCTCGGCAAAAAAGCGCGGATACCCGAGCACCACCGAAAAACCGCGGAACAGCTCGCGCAGCCCCGGACGATGCAGCGGCGTATGGTCGTCGCGCAGCTTGGCCAGCTCCGCCAGTGCGACCAGCTCGGCTGCCGAAGTGAGCAAAAACAACCCAGATTGCACCGCAGTGCGCAGATGCAGCGCCGGCACAAGCCATGCGCACAAGTCGTAAAACAGCGCCCCGAGCAGCACCGCCACCATCGTGCCCAAATAGCGGATCGAGCTGCCGACGCCCTCGAAGCTGGGATGCAAAAGACCCGGAATTTGCGAACGCCGCGCCACTTGCAAAAACAGCACCGTGTCGGCTCCGCTCAGAAGTGCCAAGCTGACGCCGATTGCGCCTTCCAAAAACAGCACTGCCCACGGTCCCAGCGACAGCGCGACAAACTGCGTTGGCCACAGCGCGCGCAGAAGCGCCATGCCAAAAAACGCCACCATGATGCCGTTTGTCGCCCACAGCCCGAGCGAAAGCGACGCTTTGGCCCCATGCCTATCGGCATAAAAACCCGTCGGCACATCGGCCAGCACCATCGTCAGGCTCGCCAGCCCCAGCGACAGCACCGACAGTGACGGATCACCGCCCTGGCCGCTTGCATCCGGCCCCGAAAGCGCATCAAGCAGCGGCACGAGCACCGGCGCATGAAAAGCGAACAAGTAAGCGAACCGAAAGCGCAACAGCGCCCGAACTTCGGGGTGAGCCAGGCAGGCATCAATCGTCGCACGCGACAATCCGCGCAAAAGAACGTGGCGAAGCAGCCAATCGAACATCGCCGCTTAGTCCTTGCCGGTCTCGCCCGTCGCTGGATAGCCGATCAGCCACGTTACTTCCGACAAAAGCTTGCGACCATGGCCAATCTGCCAAACATACGCCGGTCCGTCGAGCGAATCGGTCATCGCCCGCAGTTCGTCTTCGGTGTAGCTGCGCAGCGTCGATACAAGCGCGTCCCACGCAATGACGAGCGGCGCAATCGGCACCACATACGTCAACAGCAGTCGCCAAAGGCGCAGCGGACGAACCAGCGGCGTCACCAGAAGCACCACAAACGGAATGAGCAGCGCCAGCACGACCCCCAGCAGTCGTCGCTGCGTCACTTCAAAAATCGCAATCCCGCGTTGACAACGCACCGCGTCTTGCAAAATCGCCCGCGCGGTTTCCGGCGGAAAATGATGCAACAGTTGAAACATCGTCCGCAGTCCCGCCGCGTGGGCCGGCACCGCCGTGGCATCGACGGAATCTGGCAAAAACGACAGCCGCTCGGGATCGCGACGGACCGCCGCAGAAAGCGCGGCATGGTTTGGAAACTTGTCGCTCATCGTCGCCCGCACCATAAGCCCGTGATCTTTGGCAAGACCGTCGAGAAGCTGCGGCAGCGGCCCCGCCCCGCCCGATCCAAGATCGAGCAGTTCCACACTCCCGGTCGCCCGCAGCGCCTTGGCGAGCATCGGTACAGCGACGGAATACGATCCCAAAAGGCGGAACGCGGCTTCCAAAAACTGCGGCGTCAGGCTGCGAAAAAACGGCGGCAGCCACGGCAAATCGCAAAACTCGAACAGGTGATAGCGCTTCATGCCGCCTCGGAAACACCAAGCGCCGCATCAAGCTGCGCAAGCAGACCGTCGGCAATTCGCGTCGCCCGATCCGGTGACACCAGCGGATCGACAAACACCAAGTTGAGGTTTAGCCTGTCGCCCACCGTCGTCACCGCCAAAAGAAGCTGTCCCACCACCGACAGCCCGACGGTGATTTGGTAGTCCTCAATCTGCAAGTCCCCATATTCGAGCGGGATCGGCAGCTTTTGCAGGTTTGTCACCCCCGTCAGCGCCGGCGAAGCCGCATCGAAGTTTTTGACAAAGCGCGCCGCCACGTCGCCAAACCGCGGAATAAACAGCCCAATCAGCGGCATCGTCAGGTACTGCTCGCCCTGCGCAAGCGTCCGGGTCAGCTGTTGCCGAAGTTCGCGCGCCAGGTTCCACAGCGACGGCGGCGGCACCACCTGATGGAACGTCGTCACCTGCGAGATGTAGAGCCCCATTTCTTCCCCGACGCTGGGCGTAAGATCGCCGCGCAGGTTCACCGCCGAAAAACAGCCGGCCTTTGTCGCTCGGTTTTGCGCAATCCGCTCGGCGAATACTTCCTGGCTCGTCGACAAAAGCAGCGCCGCTGCCAGCGCACCATGCACCGTCGTCTGTTCTTTTTTCACCCGCGCTTTGAGCGCCGTAAGCGTTTCCCCGACGAGCGCCCGATGCACGACGCGATTGCGACGCTGCGCCGCTGGCATTGGCTGGGAAAGCGGCAGCGTCTTGGCCCGACGCAGCGGCTTGCCGACGACATGTTTGAAAAAAAAGTGATGCATCGCCGGCAGCAGCCGCAGACCGCGCGCCGACGGTGGCAACAGCGCGGGCATGGGCGGTCGCAGCGGCAGGCTTTCAGGTGGTGGCAAGATGTCGCCGCGACGAAGCGTATCCAAATCGGTCAGCAGATCGCGAATCGCAAAAATGATCGAGAGCGCATCGGCGGTGACGTGATGGTGCGAAAGGATCAGATCGCTCCGATCGTCGCCAAGCAAGAGCTGAAGCCGGGTTAAGTGATCGCCCTCACGGTCAAACGGACGATTTAGCTCGTCTTCGGCGAGCGCGATCCAGTCGCTGTCGCTGCGCCTTGTCTGCACCGTCAGCGGCAGCGGCCCGTGATCTTCGTCGGTCAGAAACAGCTTTTTGTCGTCGCCACGTAGCCGCACCCGCAAAAGTGGATGCCGCGCCTGAAGCCGCAACAGCGCCTGCCGCAACAGCGCGACGTCGACCGCCCCCCGCAGCGTCACGACTTGGACGCCGTTAAAGCGGGTGCCGCGATCGAGCAGATAAAAGGCGCGCTCCATGTCGGCCAGGGCTCGTTCCATGGGCGCAGCCTAGACTTTGCAACCAATGCGATTCAAGGCAAGAGCAGGTAATAAAGCAGCCCACCGACGATCCCACCACCGATAAGAGCAAGCCCACCGAGCAACAGCAGCGCCGACTTCCACGCCTTCTGATCCGCAGCACGGCGGTCGCCGTCGAGCAGTGCCAGCCGCGTTTCGACTTTCGCAATTCCGCTGCGCAGCGCATCCAGCACGGCATACAGCGAATCGAATCGCGCCCGTTTGTCTTTGCCAAAAGCCGGCAGCGGACGAACGCTCGCACACAGCGTCCCCAGCACCAGAAGATGCGGCGACTTTTGCACCGATTCGGCGTATTCCAGGCTCAGCGCATAGACAAGCTCCGCCCGACGAGACTTCAGATGGTGATTTTTCCGTCGCACCAGCCGCCACAGGGCGCGCACTTCGCCCAGCCGCGCCGCCACTTTTTGCCGATCACTTTCAATCCCGGTCAGCTCATTTCCGACGGAAAAACGCTCATCGCCACTGGCTTCGCTGGCATGCGGATCACCGGCCAGCAAGAGCAGCCGCTGATACAGCTCATCACGGCGATGCCGCAAGACGCGCAGCTCCGACGACAGCACCGCTTCTTTGCGCGCCAGTGAGCGCTGCTCTTTCTGCGCCTTTGCCCACAGCCGATCCGCCACCACTTGCACCGCCAGCAGCGCCGCGTCTTTGCTGGCCGGCAGCTCGGTACTGACTGCCCCGTCGCTGTTATTCGGATCGCGCAAAAGTTCGATGTTTTCCGCATAGGCCAGCTCACCCAGCTGGACCAGCGCGCGATCGTAGGCGGACAGCCGCTCGCCCAGGTCGCGCAGCAAGCACCGAAGCTGTTTTCGCCGACGCATAAGCGATCGCAGCCCAGACACCGCATAGGACAGGCGGCCCCAGAGCGTGTCCGACGGTGGCAGCAGCGGCAGCGGTGGCAGCGTATCTTCACTCGGCGGCGGCAGACTGATTTTGGGCAGCGAGCGGGTACTTACCGACAGCACACTCTCTGCGTCGCGATCGTCGGACGGCACCATCGGCATTTCCATCGTCGCGGCAGAAGCCAGCGCGGCGCGGGCGATTTCAGCGGTGCTTTCGCCCTTATCAGGGTCGGACGGCGACGGGATTTCAGCCGAATAAGACGGCGGCGGTGCGGTGATCGGCACCGATCGAGCCGGTACGCGCTGCGAAGTCGGCAGCGTCGGAAAACGCATCGTCTGAGACGACGGAACCGGATCCAGCTTGGCCGTTTCATGCGGCGACACCGGCAGCATCTGTGCGGTCGCATTCGGCAGCACCGCCTGGAAACGCCTGGTCAGCGAGCGTGGTACTTGCGGCAGCTCGACGGTCGCCGCCGGGTCGATCGGCACAAGTTCCTGCGTCATCGCCGACGGTGGAATCGGTCCCACATCCAGCCGCTGCCGTGGCGTTTCATCCCCACGCAATCGCGATGGCAGAAACAGCGGCATCTGCTGGGTTCTGTCGACGGGAAGTTCGGCCATGACGCGCGCGATGGCATCCCCGCTTTGCGCAGCCAACGGATCAGAAATCCCGTCGATAGGCCGGGTCGCGAGGAAGCCCTGCATCGTCGGAACGTCAATGACATGTTCCGGGATCGCAGACTGTTCGGACGACAGCTCCGGCGACGATTTTTCCTGTGAGAGTCGCGCGGGCAACATCGCCCGGTCGGCTTCTAACAGAGCCTCGTCCGGCGGCTCATGTTCGGGCGCGAGTAGACTTCTGGCCGGCGGCGGCAGCAGCGTGTCTTCTTCGAAATCAGCGGCAGGCATTTCCGTCGGAGCAGCAGCGGGCTTTTGCGGCATGAAGCACGTCCTCGCCAGGGCAGCGAGCCAAAGAGACCGCATCCTATTACGAGTTGCTTGCTTCTCGGAAGAAACCAAGCGACCCCTTGCGACAGGTGGGGCAAGGTCAGAGAACAGCGACGGAACCGCGATTTTCGACGGAGAAGAGGGGCATATTACTTCACAGTATTTTTGTTAGCTAAATCACTCTACAATTGAACAACAGGAAAAATTTTCGTAAGGTAATTCCAGTGACTACTGCACGAAGACCACGATCAGAGGGGCGGCTGGCGAAGTATCTTCGCCGGTGTGAGCGGGACTTCATCCTGAAGGCGCTGAGAATGCATCGCGGCCACAACAGCCAGACGGCGGCGTGGCTCGGAGTTTCGCGGCGTGCGCTGTACGACAAAATGCGCGACTACGGACTCGATGGTGAGGCGTCGGCGATGCGAACCGAGGCTGGCATCATGGGGCCGCGCAAAGTCGACCTCGACGGTGGCGACGAGGATTAGCGTTCGCCCGGCGCAGGCAGCAAGCTGACTATCTCCAAATTTCCGACGGTGCGAAGCAGTTATCTCGCAACACACCGACGAAAAGAGAGACGCAGCTTGCCTCTGTTTTGGTAGGCGATGAAAGCCGCTGCATGTGATATGCGTGCGGCATGTCAGAAACGCCTCCGACCGACTACGAGCTGTACTTGCGCGTTCCCGAGCTCCTTCGCTTGCAAAAGCAACCGAGTGAGCTCTCGTGCCCCGACGAGCTTCTGTTCCAGGTCGTCCATCAGGCTGCCGAGCTGTGGATGAAGCTTGCGGACTTTGAGATGCGACTGCTGGGGCCGCTCATCTCGTCGGAACGACTTGCCGAAGCCAGCAAGACGCTGCGACGGGTTCATGCGGTGCTGGTGCAGCTCGCGCAGAGCCTGGAGACGCTGTACACACTGACGCCGTCCGATTACATGCGGATTCGCGAAGTGCTGGGACGCGGATCGGGGCAAGAATCCCCCGGATTTAAGCGACTGCTCGCGGTGCCGGCAGAAGTCTATCCGCACTTTGAGCAGCTTTTGGCCAAGCGCAAGCTGACGCTCATCGAACTGTATCGCGAGCCGTCGCGCCACGCCGACGTGTTTCAGGTCGCCGAAGCGCTGATTGACTTCGATCTCCGTCTGCAAGAGTGGCGCAATCGGCACATCCTGATGGTCTATCGCACCATCGGCGTGGGCACGCCGTCGCTCAAAGGCAAGCACTCCGAAATGCTGGAGCGGGGCCTTCGCCAGCAGTTTTTCCCGAAGCTGTGGGAAGTCCGCGACGAGCTATACGGCGAATGGTCGGCCAAAAATCCGTCGGGCGCCGACTATTCACTGACCGGGACCGTCAAGCCAGAGCCCGCCCCCGTCGAAACCCCACTGCCGGCGCGAGCGCCCAAACCGCCCCGTCGCAAAACCAAGTAAAGCCGCCATGCACGAGCCAACCTCCGGTTCAGATAACGAGCAGACGCTGCTGTCGCTGCGCAGTGAATTTCCAGCGCTTGCGCAGAGCGTGTACATGATCAGCCATTCGCTGGGTGCCATGCCACGGGCGACGACCGAAGCGCTTAGCGAATTTACGTCGCTGTGGGTCCAAAAATCGATTGTGGCGTGGGAAGACTGGCTCAGGCAGGCGCAGCTTGCGGCGAGCCGCATCGGGCACATCATCGGCGCAGCGCCGGGCACCGTCCAGATGGCGACGAACGTAAGCCAAGTGCAGGCGACGATCGCAAGCTGTCTCGATTTTGCCAAGCCGCGCAACCGCGTCGTCTACACCGACATGAACTTCCCGTCGGTCAGCTACGTATGG
>DAORGN010000047.1:0-28344 GCA_035340095.1 Pseudomonadota bacterium
CGGTGCGGTTGCGGTTGACGCGCGGACCCTTTTCTTCCTGCCACATCCGACCGCCGCCCGCGCCGCAGCAGAAGCCGCGTTCTTTTTTGCGGCCCAGTTCGATGACGCCAGTGGCGACCGCATCAATGACGGTGCGCGGCGCATCGTAGACACCGTTCCAGCGGCCCAGGTAGCACGAGTCGTGGAACGTGACCTTCTGGTTCATTTTGGTGTCGGGCTGTAGCTTGCCGCTCGACAGAAGATGGGCCAGCAGTTCGGAGTGGTGGAGCACTTCATAGTTTCCACCAAACTGCGGGTATTCGTTCTTCAGGGTGTGGAAGCAGTGCGGGCAGCTCGTGACGATGCGCTTCACCTTGGCTTCGTTGAAAGCATCGACGTTGGCCTGGGCTTGCTCCTGGAAGACAAACTCATTGCCCGCGCGCCGCGCCGGATCGCCCGAGCAGCCTTCCGACTTGCCGAGCACAGCAAAGCTTGTACCCGCCGCGTGCAGGACTTCGACGAGTGCGCGCATCGACTTCTTGATGCGGTCGTCGAACGCCGCCGCGCAACCAACAAACAGCAGGTATTCGAAGTCCGGCTTTTCTTCGACCGTCGGAACCGGAACGTCCAGCCCTTCCGCCCATTCCATGCGCTGGTCGGCATTCACACCCCAGGGGTTGCCCTGGCGTTCGAGGTTTTGGAACGTGCGCTGAAGTTCCGTCGGCATGCGGCCTTCGGTCAGCACCAGGTGGGTCTTCATCTGCTGAATCTTCAGCGGATGGTCAATAAACACCGGGCAGACTTCCTGGCAGGCACCGCACGTCGTGCACGACCACAGCGTTTCGTCCTTGATGCGGCCCCCGACCAGCGGTGGCAGCTCGTCGCACTTGGCTTGCAGGTCGGCAATCTGCTTTTTGAACGCCTCGGGCGCTTTTTCAAGCTGGGCTTCGGCTTCGCTCTTGTCCTTGGCGGTGACGCCAGCCTGCGCTTTGAGCGCATCGAGCTGCATCGCCAGGGCACCACGTTCCTTCATTTCGTCTTTCAGGTCGTGGATCAGGTGCATCGGCGACAGCGGCTTGTCCGTGTTGTAGGCCGGGCAGTAGTTCGAGCAGCGCGCACACTCGGTACAGGCGTACTGGTCGAGCAGGGACTTTTGCGAAAACTGCTCAATTTTGCCGACGCCCCAGTCGTTTTCATCGTCGAGGTTCAGCTTGGGCATGACGCCCTTTTGGTCGAGCTTGCGGAAGTAGATGTTCGGCAGCGAACCCAGGATGTGGATGTGCTTCGAGTACGGCAGGTAGTTGAGGAAGAACAGCAGAATGCCGGCGTGAATCCAGCGCGACACCTCGCTCACAACGTGAGCACCGCCCATTCCCATCGTGGCCTTGCCAATCGCATCCGACAGCGGACCAAAGCTTTCCGGATTCTGCGCCGACGCATAGTGGAAGCCGTGAAAGCCAAAGTGGCTCACCATCAGCATGCCAATCTGCGCCAAGATGAACGCGGCGTCGCCCGACAGCGGGATGAGCCGAGGCTTGACCACCACCCGTCGGAAGTAGGCGTAGAAGATCATGCACAGCACGATCCCGTTGAAGATGTCGATGCTCCACGACAGCGCCGGATAGACCGGGCCCAGGATCATGCGGAAGCTAAAGCCCGGCACGATGTCCCACAAAAGCCCTTGGAGCATAAACTCGACGGTTCCGATCGTGATGATCATGAAGCCGTAGAAGATCAGCAGGTGGTGCTTGGATGTGGCCCCTGCCGGCGTGGCATACGACATCGGCTCAGCGACTTTTTTCTGGCCGAAGAAGTAAATCAGAACCGACGCGATGCGGGTGGCGATGCGGTCGGTGAGCTTGAGATCGTTTTCTTTGCCCCGCGCCATGATGCGGTACAGCCGCAGCACTGAACGCAAAAACACTGCGCTCGCGACGAGCAGCAGGACCAGAAACACTATCGAGCTAACCATGGATTCATCCCTTCCCAAGCAGTTCCGGCTTTGGTGACCTGCCTTATATCACAGTCTGGGCGATCACGACCGACGATGGATCGAAGCTGCCTTATAATGGCACGGTGCCTCGTGCAACTCTCCGCGTTCGCGACCTTCCTGACCCCCTGACCTTCGTGATTCATCCTGGGACCGCACTGCTGATAGGACGGATGCCCGATCCGGAAAGGCTGCGGCGCGAACACCCCGACCTCGCCCCGGTCTTGAGGGACCGCCGCGTGCTGACAACCCGGATTGATTCGCTGCGGGTGTCGGCAAACCACCTGCTGCTCGTCTGCACGGACGAAGGCGAAGTGTCGCTTTACGAAACCCACAGCCGCAATGGCACGTCGCTGCGCCTGGCCGCGGGTCAGCCGGTACAACTGCAAGGTGATGTGGCGCTCGATCTGGCGCCACGCGGCGGGACGACGACAGGCATTGGTGAACCACGTCCAGCCGACTGGAGCGATGAGGGCGACTTTGGATCATCGGTTCTGGAAGCCATCAACGAGTGGCTTAGGCCACAGACTGTCGACCTGCGCGCCGAGCTGCGAGCATCCGGCAAACAGGACAGCGATGGCTGGACGTTCCACCTGGCCGACGATCATGAGCTGCGGATTGGATCGCTGAGCAGCGGCACGTATGACCCGCAGGTCGGCGTCGTGCTGGACCGCATTCGCGTGTACGTTCACGAACAAAACCTCCGCTTCGAGCAGTTCAAGCGCCGTGTCGATGGGATGATTGTTTCGTCGCCCATCATGCGCGACGTGCTGCGGAGGGTGTCCGAAGCCGCAGAACAAGGTCGACGCACGGTGCTGCTCGGTCCAACCGGCGCGGGCAAAGAGTGGCTGGCGCGCTGTTATCACCGAAACTCGCCGCGCGCGACGGGGCCATTTGCTGCACTTAACTGTGCGCTGCTCGATCGCGACCTTTTGTTTGCGCAGCTCTTTGGTGCCAAGCGCGGTTCGTTTACCGGCGCAGTCAACGACATTCCGGGCATGGTGGAAGCGGCCCACGAAGGGACGCTGTTTCTCGATGAACTGGGGGAAATGAGCCTTGATGTCCAAAAAGCCCTGCTGCGCTTTCTGGACAGCCGCGGCGAATACCAGCGACTGGGCGATCCGAAGCCGCGCCGCGCCGATGTGCAGCTTGTCTGCGCGAGCAACGCCAAGCTCGATGAAAATGACTTTCGGATGAAGCACTTCCGCGACGACCTGTGGTATCGGCTGTCGTCGGCGGTCATCCGTGTTCCACCCCTGCGCGAGCGGCCAGAAGACGTGCTCGCGTTTCTGCAGCTCAAAACACTGCGAGGGAGCCAGCTTCGGGTGGTTGACGCGCTGTCCGCCGTGGCGCTCAAGAGCGTTTTATCGGACCCGCTGCCTGGCAACTTCCGCGACCTGGAAAACTTCGTCGATCGACTGCCGCTGGTCCAAAAGCCTGGCGAAATTGATGTCGCGACGGTGGAATCGGCACTGCGCGAAGGACGCGGCACGCCAAGCAGTTCGTCCGCCGTGCCGCAAGAGGGCTTTCAGGTCAAAGACAGCGGTCGGTTCAAGCGATTCCGGCAACCGCAGGATCGTCCGCCAGACAATCGCAACCTGGACTGGGACGGCATGATGTCGGCGGCGGTGGCGGCGTTTCTGGCCGACCATGGGGACAGCACCACCAGCTGGGGCGAGCTCCAGTCGCTGGTCGAAAAATACGTCAAGCCGGTCTTTGTCGCGTACACCACCGAGATGGCATACGTCGACGAGCTGAGCAAAAACGTGAACTACTCCGCACTGGCCCGCAAGCTCAACATTGCGGACGGCAGCACGGTCAAAATGCATCTGAGTCGCTACGTGGAGCGATTTCGCCAGAAGAAGCCGGGCCCATAGCGCCGCCAGGACGCTGTCCCCACAGTCGGTAAAGGGGCTTGGGCAGCAAGTCGTGAAGTCGCACAAGCGGCCAGGCCAAGGCGTAGCCGGAAAACAGCAGCAGCACCGGAATCGCTTCGACAAAGTAGCGCTGAAGCGGAATCGGCAGCAAAAAGGCAAACACAAGCGAGCGCACAAGCGGAATGAGCAGCAGCGCCGCCGCCCAGCGCCGCTTGCCAGGGTCAAGCAGCGCGATGCACGCGCCAAACCCTGACAGAAGCAGCAGCGCCGAGCAGACATTGTCCCAAAAAGGACGCTGTGTCGGCAGTCGCAAAAGCCGCGAGCGGAGGCTCAGTTCATACGACGGCATCGGCGACCACAGCGTCCGGATTCGGTACAGCGGCAAGATCACCAGCGTGCGAAACGGATGTTTGCGCAGCCGCTCGGCTGCCAGCGCGTAAAAACCACGGTCGACATCCGGGCTTTCGCCTTCCCGACAGTAGCGATTGAACAGATCGAACAGCGCCTGCCGTTCCGCATCATCGTCGTACATCGTCGGCAGGATGATGTTGGGCCGTGTCGGCGGTAGCTGTCCGTGATTGGCAGCGACAAACAAGCAGTAGTTTTCGCCATCAATCCGTCCTGTCGCCCACGTCTGTGCCCAGCGCATCATCCCAAGCCGCATCGGCACGCCCTGGGTGTCAATCCACGGCGATGGACCCAGGTGCAGTTCACCAAACGTCAGCAGACTGCGCAGCGGCCACGGGGAATACACCATCATCGACAGCGCAAAACAGGCCAGTACCCAGCGAAGTCGGTGCTTGATCGTGCGACCGGCCATCCACAGAACAACCAGCAGCGCCGGCAAGGCCAGCACGGAATCAAGCCTCACCCACAGCGCAAGTCCCAGGGAAAGCCCCGCCACCAGCGCAAAGAAAAACGGTCGCGCAGCCCGACGGGTTGCCAATGCAGAGCAGCAAGCCAGCGTCAGAAGCCAAGTCGTCAGCGATTCGCACAAGCCGTGCGAGGCCAGCATAAACAGAGGTGGCATAAAAATCGTCGAAGCAAAGCCACACACCTGCGCAAGCCGTCCCATCCCCAAAAGCCACGCCATGACGGCGACCAGGCCGGCAGTTCCGACATCGAGCACGGCGTTGGCGCGCGTCGCAATCACCAGATGCTGCGGCAGATCCACGGGGGTAGACGGCGACAGCATCGCCAAAAACGCCGGATACCCTGGCGAGCGGGTCCAGGTGAGCGGCTGCGGCGGTGGTCCGTAAGCAAAACGATGGGCGTGGCGAAGCTGCTGGGCAAGCTGGTGATAGTGAATCCCATCGCCTGCGGAGGCACGAAACTCGGCGACCAATGACAACCGAAAGACGAGCGCCAGTGCGACCAGGGCAAGCCATGGAACGACTACCGTCCACCGGGGCACGAGGCGACGACTCATGCGGGCAAGAAAACCACGCCGAACCCGAGCTTGGGAAGACTAGAACGAGCCAGAAAGAGACAAAGCAGGGGTCGCGGAGGTCGGCTGCATGGCCGTCTGTGACGACGCCGGCTTCTGGGCATCCAGCAGAAACAGCGCCAGCGAGCCGCCGAGCGAAAGGGTGCCAATGGTCAGCAGCGCTGCCCCCCCTGCCCGTCCATCAAATGGGCAAGTCATCGTCGGATCGCTGCTACAAGCCATCGGTCGACCATTGAGCCCCAGCAGCGTCGCACCAGCCGCCGCCGACACAATCCCCAGCCCCAGCGTCGTCCATTTCAGGATGGCGCGCGAACGAGACGGCGCAACGACCGGCAGCGGAATCAGCGGCCTATCAAGCTTGAGCTCGCGGTTGTCTTCCACCAGCACCTGCGCGACAAGCGGATAGTAGCCGGACTTTTCCAGCACCAGCTCATAGGGGCCGATGAACGCATCGCGACGCAGGGGCGTGCTGCCGATGTTGCGGGGGCCCAGCTTCACCGTGGCTCCCGCCGGTTCCGATGAAACCAACAGCGTTCCACGCGGCTTGTTGGCTGCGGTCTTGAGCAAGTCCCCGACCATGTCGGCAATCCGGCTCATCAGCTTGTTACACGCCGAGGCCACGCAGCTATCGGTTGCGGTGGCGGCAATCGCGCCGACTTCCACGTCCAGCACCGATGCGGAATAGCGATACGCGACGACCGGACGCTGCGAGCTGCCCGACTGGAGTTCAGGCACGCTAAGCGCCGCCGCTCCCAGCTGGAATTCCAAGCGCAGCGCATAGGTTGCGTTCGACTGCATGGCCAGTTTTTCCTGGCAGCTTGGCTGGTCCAGGCAGCCTTCCAGCTCGCGATTTTGCGCCATCACACTGGCTTGGGTATCAGGGGACACCAACACCGCCCGCTGACGCCCGACTGCCTCGCTCACGGTCTTGCGCAGGTTGGTCAAAAAGCCCGGTTCCAGCGACTGCGGTTCAATCAGCAGCAAAACACCAGGGGTCAGCGTGGTGACTGCGAGCGGTGGTTTCAGGGTAAAGCGCACCTCAGCAGCCCGGCGCGGCAAAAGTGTCACCGTGGCTTCGACTTTGCGCCCTTCTTTGGTCAGCACCACCTGATGTTTGCCCGCCGATAGCTGAACGGGCGTCGCCAGCGGCAGCGAACCAACCAGTCGATCGTCAACGGTCACCAAGCCGCCGGGCACACCCGCGACCGTCAGATCGGCGCCGACTTCGAGCGGCTGCTGTGCCACTTGGGTTAGCTCGGCGCGAACCTCCGCTTCGGCATCGTCACCGACTTGCTCAATGTAGCGACGATACAAGTCGATGGCTGACCGGGTTCGACCTTCCAGAAGTGCCGCCCGCCCAAGCAGGTACAAAATCCCCGGCTTCGGCCAATAGCGATAGGCATCTTCGAGCACCAAGATCGCGCGGGCAGGATCGTTATTTTCCAGTGCCTGTCGACCTTGGTCGATCATCGCCGTCGACTTGCGATCGCCGGCCAGACTACGTAGCGCCGGCAAGTCCGCCCAGGCGAGCTGGGAAACGAACAGCACCGCGATGCCTGCAAGAAAACGCCACATCGTGTTTGTCCCTGATTCGATCCTGATTTGTCGACGATCCACCATCATGGCGAGCTATCAATCCGGCCACTTGCGCACAGCTCGACGCGCGCCTGGCCCCCGGCGCGAACACGAACAGGTCGACCGCCATCGACAAGGTGTTCGCCGGGACGAACCCACTGCATGATCGTCGTACACTGCCCATCGACTTCTTTGCTGATGATGAGCCGGCCAAGATACGGCTGAAGCCGCGACGATGCACCGAGCGCAGCCGTCGTATGTTCGGGTCTGCGTTCCGGCAGCCGACCGAGCGCTTCATACTCCGTCATCGCCTCGAGGTGACTGCCGTTTTCTTCGTGGATGCGCGCCTGCTGGTACGTAAGCTCGGCAAACATGGCGCGACTCAGCTTGCCGCGACTGCCGAGCGCGCGGGCCCTGTCGAGCAGTTTCTGCGCCGCTGTGGTTTCGTGCCGTGACAGCGCTTCGGCGGCCTCGATCACAAACTGATCACCGAGCAGGATCGGGATTCGCACCGACGCAGTGCTGCCGGCCACGATCTCTACATCGATCGCACCGCCCGCATAGCGCACTTTGTGTTTACCGGCGGGGACCGTCACTGCGGCCATGCCCGGACCCAGAAGCTGCGCCGCTTGATCATCGACTTGGAAACGAACTTTGTCGTCGCCCTCGATGCGCAAAAGACCGGTCTGCACCGTCGGTCCTGCATCTACCGTGGTCAGATCAGGAGGAACCCCCAAGTCGCCCGGTGGTTCCTCCTGCGCTTCACGGCTCTGGGACAGCAAGCTGGACACCCGCGTCCGCACCGCCATTTCGGGATCGGCAAGCAAACCAATCATCAGCATCAAAAGCGGTTCGCTTGGGCTGGCTTTGTAGAAGTCATAGCTGACTTCGCCGACGCGACGACGCACTTCCGGTGAAGAATCCAGCCGCGCCTTTTGCAAAAGTGGCAGCGCTTCGGGCAGCGGCAGGTCCGCGATGATGTCCAGCACCGCCAGACTGGTGGGCATGTCGCCACGACCCAACAGCTCGCTAAACGACGCCGGTGGCGACACCTTTTCGCCGGCCTTTTTGAGCAGACCGTATGCCACCAAGCTGTCGACACCACCGCTGGCCAATACTTCGTGCAGCACCGGGAGCGCCTCTGCGACCTTGTGACCGATGAGCTTTCGCGCCGCCGCAAAACGTACCGACAAGGCCTGGTCCGCGAGAGCGTGCCGAAGCAGCTCATCGCCCGCAGGCAGCATCTCCACAACGAGCTTGCGGGTCAGCGGATCGGGCGCTTGCAGTCCTTCTCGCAGCCTTTCCCGGTGCGCATGTTCGCCAAGCTGTAGCAGTGTCCCTGCCGCCGTAAGCTGGTCTTCGGTGTTGCCCGTTTCGACAAGCTGCCGCAGCCGCAGGATCAGCTCATCGTCGTGGGCATTCGCTCCTCGTGACAAAAGATGCGCGGCGACCCGCGACACACTCATCATGCCGGCACGACGGACATCGGGTTCAGCATCGCCGAGCGCCTGTCGCAGTGCCAAAAGGGCCGAACGGACCCGCTTGCGACCCAGTGCAGCCGCCGCGCCACGACGGACCGACTGCTGCGGATCGCTCAGCGCTTTGGTCAGAAGCGGCACCGAGTCCGCATTGTCGATGTCGCCAAGAACCAGCGTTGCGGACTCGCGAACCAACCAGTCGTCGTGGCCCAGCGCAGCTTGCGCCCAGCCCAGGCTCTGCTTGGCGATCTGCTCGGGATCTCCACCTGCAATCTGGACGATCGATCCCGCCGCCGCTTGGCGAAGCAGTTGGGACGCCTTGGCTTCGTCGAGCACTTTGAGAAGCTGCTGCGCGCCTTGTCGTCTGCCACACGCGGAAAGACCATCTATCGCCACAAGACGTGATGGTTCCGGATAAGAAGCAGACGTTGCAACCTGGACCATCCGGACAAAGCCCAAGGAATCCCCGACGGTCGCCAGCATCAGCGCCGCCAGAAGCTGCGTCGGTCCTTCCTTTTGGGTCGCTTGCCGAAGCAGTTCTTTGCCACTCGGTTCCCCGACGCGCGCCAGACCCGCCGCAGCAGAAACCCGACGCAAGCTGAATTCATCGCCGGCCAGCGCTTCGCGGAGTCGAGCCACCGCCTGTGCATCACCGGTCTGCGCCAGTCGTGACAGCACGCGCAGTTGGACATCTTCAGGCAGTCCGGGCTTGTCGACGGCATCGCGCAACACCGGACGGGCCGTGGCCGCATCCCCACCACTTTCGACGAGCAGAAGCGCCGCCCGCAGACGGATTCTTTCATCGCTGCTTTGCAAAAGCTCTCGCAGCACCGCCCGACCGCGCTGACTTTGCAGCTTGGCGAGTGCCCCGGCGACGGCAACTTTCAGACCAATGTTTGGATTGCTATCGAGCAGCTGCAGCAGCGCCGGCTGGGCATCAAGCGCCCCCAGCGTTCCGAGCGCCGACACCGCCTCGACTTGCACCAGCGGCTCGGGATCTTTCAGCAGCGACACGATGCTGGTCCACTGGGCACTGTCGCGGCTGTGACCCAAAGCGCGCACCGCTTGCGCCCGCAACTGCGGATCGGGTGCCCGCAGACCGACGTACAGCACCGACAGGGCTCGCGCCCGCGCCGCATTTACATCGATCGCCAGGTCGTTGGCATCGACCACCAAGTCGGTGGCAGGCCGTGGCCGGAAGTGTTCTTCATAGACAAATACGCCCGCGGCAATCGCACAGGCAAGAAACAGCCCGGTCAGCACCCAAACGATTGGACTGCGACGCGGCGCCGGCACCACAGCGACTTGCGCTGTCGTCATCGGCGGCGGCGCAAGTTCTCGCACCACATCGGCCATCGCCGGACGCTGTTCCGACTTGGGTGCCAGCATGGCGTGCACGTATTCCGCCAGCTTCGGACTGACCGTCGGCGCCACTTCTTTGAGCGGTCGCGGCGGCTTGGCAAACGCCATCAGCGACGTCTTCGGAAACGGCGGCATCCCAGCGAGCATTTCGTACAGCATGACGCCGAGTGCAAACACGTCCGCCTTGCCGTCCACCTTCGCGGCGCCGCCGTACTGCTCTGGAGCCATGTACTTTGGCGTTCCCATCGTCGTGCCGACCTGCGTTTCGAAGTCGGGAGACTCCGGATCGGCAGCAATCGACGTCGCCACTTTCGCAATGCCAAAGTCGAGCACCTTGACCCGCCGCTCGTCGGGTTTCAAGGGGTCCGGCACCAGCATGACGTTTTCAGGCTTGAGGTCTCGGTGGATGATGCCCTTTTGGTGGGCGGCGAGCAGGGCTTGTCCTATCTGTAGCGCGAGGTCTTTGGCCAATTCCTCGGGGAGCGCGCCGTCTCGACGGAGAAGGCCGCGCAGTGACTCGCCCTCGAGGAACTCCATGATGATGTAAAGCGTCCCGTCCGGCAGTTGTCCGAAGTCGAAGACTTCGACAAGACCAGGATGGCGCAGCATGTTGACGGCACGCGCTTCATTGAGAAACCGCGCCGCATAGTCGGCAGTCCCCGCCAGCGGACCGTGCAGAATCTTGATGGCTGCACGTCGGCCAATTTGCTTGTGGACCGCCGAATAGACCGATCCCATCCCGCCTTGACCAATCTTGGCCGTAACACGGTAGTTGCCGACGAGCTGTCCCGACCGCAACGCCACCTGCCCCGCCACACCGGGTTCCGCTGACGTCGCAGCAGTTCCGCCATCGCCCGTCTTGGCCGACGTCGAAACGCCGCCGCTTTGGGTATATTCCGCCGATATTTCGACGGCTGGCGACATCGCATCCGATGAAGCAACCGGCGGCACAGCAGGTGCCGAACGCCCAGCCTGCACCGTGGGCGGAACCATGGTCTGAGCAAAGCCAATGCTGTCCCCTTTGGGGCGGTCTCCGGGCAGGGTCAGTCCGTCTGACAAACTATCGGGCTTGGCATCTTTCGCAGCGGCAGTCGAAGACGCGGAAGCGGCGGGCAAGGTCTGCGGTTTGACATCGGCCTTGGCGGCGGTGGCAACCTGCCCTGGGATGGTCAGCGAGTCGGACAGCACATCGGGCGTTGCTGGCGGTGACACGTTGCGTGGCAGCGAACGGCTCGATGGTGGCAAGCTCGATGATGAAGCCGGCTGGACGGGCGACGGTGCATGGACGGGCGGTGGCAGGCTGCTGCTCGACGCTGGTTGCTGTGACGAAAGCTGCTGAAGCTGGGCTGCGACTTCGCCCATGGTCGGTCGCGCTTTCGGGTCGGTGGCCAACATACGGTCCAAAAGCACCGCCAAAGGCCGCTGCCACGACGGCAAAATCTGCGGCAAGCTGGTGACTTGGCTGGCCCCGGATTCATCCAGCGACGCCTGGCTCGGCAGCCGACCCGCGGCCAGTTCATACAGCAGCACCCCGAGCGCAAAAACATCCGATGCTGTCGTCCCTAGCTCGCCATTGCGCTGCTCGGGGGCCAGATAGACGCGCTCGTCGCTTCCTTTTACGTCGCTGATCACACCGCCGGGAAGCAGATCGAGCAGCGACTGCGCAATCCCGAGGTCCATCAGCTTGATCTGTTCACCCTCGCCAGCGCTCGTCGATACAACCACTTTGCTCGGGGACAGCCGAAGATGACAAAGGGATGCGGAGTGCGCCAGCGTAAGGCAGGTCGCAAGCTGACGGCCAATCCGCAGCGCCTTGTTGGGCAGCGGCAAGCCCATCGAACGACGCCGCTGCTCCTGAAGCGGTTCGCCACTGACCCATTCGCTGGCCAAAAACACCACACCGCCGGGCAGATTTCCGTACTCCAGCAGGGCCGGCAGGACCGGATCGGGCCGTGCACCTGGCTCGACTTGGCTTTGGCCGCTGATCAGCTTGCTGACGGACTTGCGCAGCCCTTTGAGCCGGGACAGCGCCCTGCCGTCTTTGTTGAGCTGAGCGGGCAGTACCCGCATCAGGACTTTTGCTTGGGTCTGCGCATAGGTGCCTTCATGCAGTGCGCCCAGCGGCCCATCTGCGAGCTTTGCACCGACGCTGTAGCTCTTCGAATCCATCACCGCAACGACCCCATGCCCCGCACGCGGAGCCCGCCCCTAGACCGCAGTGAGCTAAGAAATGTATGAGCCACCACCATGAATTTAACCGATTTAATCCGTACATGTTTTTTCTTCTGCGTGTGATCTCGGCCCAGCCTGCGCAAAAGCGACTGTCAAAGCCCCCCTTGTATGTTGGCGGGGTGATAAAATGGGCCCGCCTTTATGAGTCGGTCTAGCAGAAGCGTACCTCCAGGCCCTGGTGACGGCGACGGCCCACCCAGCAAGCACGAGCTTGGCCTGGATGTGACCGGCAAACGCTCTGATCTGCCTCGCGATACCGATCCTGATCCAAATGCCAAAGTGACGCTGAACCCGGATCTGGCTTCGGCGACCTTGCGCGAACCAGGTCTCGCGGTGGAAACGCCCCCGGTAAGCAGCCGTCCGTCATCCGATCTGGCAGCCACCAGCGAACAGCTTGCGGATGAGTCAGCGCTCTTGCGCAAGCAAATGACGCGCAGCAAGCCCACCATCGAAGAGCTGCCGCGCGGCGCAACGATCGGTCGCTACATGGTGCTGTCGTGCCTGGGATCGGGCGGAATGGGTGTGGTGTATGCGGCCTACGATCCGGAATTAGATCGAAAGGTTGCGATCAAGCTGCTCAAGTCGAGCAGCAGCGGCAGCAGCAGCCGGGTGCGTTTTTTGCGCGAAGCCCAGGCGATGGCGCGGCTGTCCCATCCCAACGTGATCAATGTCTTTGACGTCGGAACCATCGAAAACCAAGTCTTCATCGCGATGGAATTTGTCGATGGTGGGACGCTCAATCACTGGCTGACCGACAAACCACGCACGCAGCGCGAGATCATCGACATTTACACCCTGGCGGGACGAGGTCTTCAGGCCGCCCATGCAGCCGGTCTGGTACATCGCGATTTCAAGCCGGACAACGTGCTGATCAGTCGCGAAGGCCAGGTGCGAGTCATGGACTTTGGCCTGGCTCGATCGATTGGGCAGTCGGAAGACGACACAACCCTGCCGCGCGAGCTTACGTCGTCGTCGTCCAATCAAGCGCTGAACATTCGACTGACCCATACCGGCGCCATGATGGGCACGCCGCGTTACATGGCACCCGAGCAGTACGAAGGACAGGCGACCGACCAGCGCACCGATCAGTTCAGCTTCTGCGTCGCGCTGTACGAAGCGCTGTATGGAGTGCCGCCGTTTGTTGGTGATGACATAAATACGCTCGGGTTTAACGTCGTGCGCGGGCGGGTGGCGTCCCCACCGCCAGACACCAAAGTGCCGACGTGGATTCGCCATGTGCTGCTGCGCGGGCTCCAGGTCAAACCCGAAGATCGCTTTCCGTCGATGGAAGAGCTGATCCTGGCGCTCAATCCACAGACGAAGCGACTGCCTAGACCATGGCTTGTTACGTTTGTGCTGCTGTCGCTGGTGCTGGTCGGCAACCTGATTTACCAGGTGCGAGAACAGCGACGGGCGGGCATGTGCGGTGGTTCGGAAGAAAAGCTGCGTCCGATTTGGTCGAGTCAGCGCAAAAGCGAGCTTGAACAAGCACTTTTGTCGTCGAAACAGTCGTATGCGCAAGATGTCTGGCAGCGGGTCGAGCAGACGCTGGACCGCTACGCTTCAGACTGGTCGGCCATGCGCACCGAGGCGTGTCTACTCACCCTGCGCGGCCAGCAGACGCAGCAGATCCTCGATCTGCGGATGCGCTGTTTGGATGATCGACTGGCGGAGCTGCGTGCTCTGACGGCGATTTTGCAGAAAGCCGATCCGACGGTGTTGCAGGAAGCGGCGTCGGCAACGCACGAACTGTCCCCCATATCTGGTTGCGCCAACATCGAAGCCCTGAGCGCCCCCATTCCGCTGCCGGACAACCCGGTCACTCGCAAGCGCGTCGATGCGCTGCGTCAGGAAATGGCGGAAGTGCGGGCGATCGAGCGCTTTGGCAAATACAGCGAGGCGCTGGTGCGGGCGGAAAAGCTGGCGCATGACTCCGTGCAGTCGCGCTATAAGCCGCTCGCGGCGGAAGCCAAGTACCTGCTGGGTGAAATCCAGATGCGCGGCGGTCTGGGCGCACAAGCCGAGCAGTCGCTGGTGTCCGCCGTGATGGCAGCGATCGATTCGCGACACCTGCGGGTGATGGCGGAAAGCGCACTGCTTTTGACCGAAACGACCGGTTTTCGGATCAAGCAGTTCCGCAAAGCCGAAGTTTGGTCGCAGATTGCCGAGGCGATGCTCGAAGAAATCAGCGATCCCGAGCCGCTGCGCGCCAGTCTGTACCTGGCAAACTGCATGGTCGCCTCGCAGGAAAATCACTATGAACGAGCCGTCGACCAGTGCCAAAAAGCGCTGAGCCTGCGGGAAAAACTGTTCGGCCACGAAGGTCCCGAAGTTGCCGAAGCGCTGAACGTGCTGGCGGGCGTCTACCGTCGGTCAGAGCGGCTCGCGCAAGCGATCGACCTTTATAACCAAGCGCTGCGGATTGAAACCGCCCAGCTTGGATCGCTGCACCCCAACCTGGTGTCGACGCTGCGTGGCCTTGGAATCGTGGCCCGTGATCAGCTCCGGTATGACGAAGCGCTGTCGTATTTCCAGCGGGCGCTGTCGATTCAGGAAAAGTCGCTCGGCGCGGACAACATTCGGGTCAGCGACTACCACATTCAGCTTGTGCGCACGCTGTTGGCGATGAACCGGCTCGACGAAGCCGAACAGCACGCGGAAAAAGCGGTCAGCATTCGCCGCAAAGCCGATGCGCGCGTCGACGTCGAACGACTGACGGAAGCGATTTACTTTTTGGGTGAAGTCAAGTCGGCCCGCGGGCAGCTCCATGAATCGCTGAAGCTTCACGAAGAAGCGATGCGACTGCGCGAACAGCAGCGCGGCGACCGACGAGAAGAGATGCTGGCATTTAGCCTGACCAGCGCCGGGGAAGTGCTGTTTCAGCTCGGCCAAGCGGCGGCGGCGCGGCCCTATCTGGAACGGGCGCTGAACTTCCGCGAAACGCAGCCAGCGGATACGCGACGTGCAGAGCGGTCCGCGCTGGGACGCACGCAGTTTGCGATGGCGCAAGTGCTGTGGGCGCTGGGTGATCTGGAACAGCAGAAACAAGCCATCGAGCTGGCCCAAGCCGCGGCCCGCGAATACGAAGCGTATGGCAGCCGGCCCGGCAACATCTTGCCGAAGATCACAACTTGGCTCGACATGCATCCTCTGCCGACGACTCGGAAAAACCATGCGCGCTGATCTTCCTTCGCTTTTGCCGCTGATCTGTCCTTGCTGCCGCCATCTGTCGGCGCGCGGACGAGAGCTGTATTCCCTGTCGGTGGGCGAAGTGCTGCGCTCGACTGGCGGTGAAGACGACGGCACCCCGGAAGACATCGAAGAAGGCATCCTGGTCTGCGACAATCCGTCGTGTCAGCGTCGCTATCCAATCATCGCTGGCATCCCCGTGGTGCTGCCGGACTTGACTGGCTTTGCATCGAAACAGCTGCTGGCGCTGAGCTGTTTTCATGAACCCGAAACGCTGGCGACGTTTGCCGCGCAAGGGCCTGACGATGCCGCACTGCCCCGGATGCTCGAGTATTTGTCGATCTATCTGGATGCACATTTTGGCGACTACTCGATTCCCGCCCCCGACGGTCCTGAACCCGGCTGCGGGGGCACCCAGCTTTGGCACGCGCTGTCTGGTTGCAATGCCGCTCCCGTCGAGCGAGCCATCGAACTTGGCTGCGGCGTCGGTCGCGGTCTGCACATTCTGGCCGAAGGCGCCGAACTAACCGTCGGTGTCGAGCTGAACTTTGCCGCACTTTTGTACGCACGCTGGATTTTGCGCGGCGAAACGGTGCGTTATGCGCGCAGAACGAGCGGTCGGCACTATCAGCCAGCGAGCATCCACGCACCAGCGCGGAGCGCATCGGCTGTGCAGCTTGTCTGTGGGGATGCGCTCGATCCACCGCTGGCGCCCGATAGCTTTCAGCGGGTGGCATCGCTCAACGTGATGGATGCGGTGCAGTCGGCCCATCAGCACCTATCGGTCGTCGATGGACTGTGCGTGCCTGGTGGCGAAGTGGTGCTGTCGTCCCCGTTCAACTGGCAGTCAGGCATTGTTGCGGAAGATGGACGGCTCGATGCTGCCGACCCGGCGCAGCTGCTCCACGACATGCTGCAAAGTGGCCGCGGGCTTCTGTCCGGTTATGCCATCAGCGAAAGTCGTGAGCTGCGCTGGCGGCTCCGTCGCGATGGTCGCAGTGCGGTCAGCTACTTTACCCACTATCTGCGCGCTCACAAACGCGGACAGCTTCCGCGCCCGACGTAAACGAGGCAAGCCATGGTTGTTTTTGGACTGAGTCATATTGACGTGCCCGTCGTCAACCTGGACCGGGCTGAGCAGTGGTGGTGTGAACGTCTGGGCTTTCGGGTCAAGACGCGCAGCGACGGATTTTTGGACATCGACGTCAACACCTGCATTGTCCGCTTGTCCAAAGTTCGCCGCGTCGAACATCCGGTGACGCTGCGGATCCAGGTCGACCACGTCGAATCGGCGCTGGCAGACATCAAACAGGTCGGCGGGCGGGTCCAGTACGAACCGCTGCGCACCGCAGAACAAGAGCTGGTTTCGGCGGTGCTCGATCCCGACGGACACACGCTGCTTTTGTGGCGCCCGCTCAGCGAAGACGAGTACGAAAAAATCCCTGAGCTGCCAAAAGAAATGACCTGGCGGCCCGACGCGGAGGAGCTGCTGCAAACGCTGCTGCGGAGTGTACCGTCGCTGTTTCGAGCGATTGCGCGCTGGCGGGTGGCCAAGAACGCCGAATACCTCGCCGAGTCGACCAAGGTGGTCCACCGCGAGCAAGTGATTCGCGCGTTCATTTTGTCGAGTGCCAAGATCACGCGCTATCGCAACCGACAGCCGCTGATCGATGCGGGAATCGACGTCAGCCAGTACGAAGCCGACTTTGCTGCCGAGGAACGACTGTAGTTCTTACGCTGCGAAACCAGCAGCGCGACGACTACTTCGGGTCGCGGTGCAAAATGGCGCCGCCCTGCCCTGCGAACCAATACTTGCCGCTTGGGTCTTTGGCCACCGCGCTGAGCGCCCCGGAAGTCCCGCTTTCAACGGCACGCCAAGCCGTGCGGTCGAAGCGAAACATCTTGCCGCTTTGTCCGACGATGTACACTTCGCCGCCTGGCTGACCGGCGATGCCGAGCAAGGTGATCGGGTTGCGCTCGTCGCCCACGAAGTCATATTCGTAGCTGCTGCCGTTGTAACGGATGATCACGCCGTTGTCGCCGACGATCCAGACCTCGCTAGGAGAAGCGGCCCAGACGGCGCGCAGCGTATCGCCAGTGCGTGACCAGGACCGCTGCCACTCGCCATCGACCAGATGCAAGATGACGCCTTGCTCACCAACGGCCCAGACATCACTTCCTGACGACCCGCCGACCGCATGCAGCGCTTGGGTGAGCCCGGTATCAGTCCGAGCAAAACCCTGACCGTCGTAGTGCAGCAACAGTCCGGCGCGGCCCACCATCCAGATGTCTTTGGACCCAAAGCCGTAGACACCGCGAAAATCCGTCGAGACGCCGCTTGTGACAAGGTCAATGCGCTGGCCGCCGTAGTGAAGCACCGTGCCAAAGTCACCGACGATCCAGACATCGTCGCTTTTGGCCGCATAGACCCCGCGCAGTGGATCGGTGGTGGTGCTGGGAACTCGGTCAAAAAGGCCGCCATGCGCATGAAGCACGCGGCCCGCATCGCCGACCAACCACAAATCGGACGCTTCGCTTGCGCTTACGGCAAACAAGTTGGTGATGTCTCCGTCGCTCGCGAGCTTCCAAGCGAGTCCATCGAAGCGCAGCGTCGTACCGCCTTCCCCCACGGCAAGCCCAAGCTGGGTCGAAAACAACGCACCAGAAAGCAGCCGATTCGTCGTCAAAGGCGGCAGCGTTTCCCAGCGCCCCTTGGCCAGCCGCAGCAGCATGCCAAGCTCTCCGACAGCAAACACATCGCCTTGCGGACTGCCAAAGACGGAGTAAAGGCGCGGTCCGCTGGTGGCAAAATAGCGAATCCACGTCTGTCCGCTGCTGTGCAAAATGACGCCGGTCCGGCTTGTGTAGTCGTAGCCGACGGCCCACAGGTCGCTTGGCGATGCGCCCCAAATGCCGACGACGAGCAGCGTCGAGCCCATCGGCACCGCGTTCCATTTCAGTCCATCGTAGTGAAACGACTGACTGCCATAGCCCATCGCCCAGACATCGCGCGGCCCAGTGCCAAAGACCGCCGAAAACGCCATCGTGGTGCCAATCGACTGCTGGCTCCAGATCGCGCCGTCATAGTGGATGAGCGCACCGTTTTCTCCGACGGCCCAGATGTCACTGCCACTGCTGCCCCAGATGCTGCGCAGCGATTCGATCGTCGGACTTGCGACGGAAGCCCACTGCTTTCCGTCGTAGCGCAGAATTGCACCGTGTTCTCCGACAGCCCACGCCCGGTCGGTCGCACTGCCCCACATGCCGTTTAGCGTCTCGCTGCTCACGACGGCGGTCGAAACCCAACTGATCCCATCGAAATGAAGAATCGAACCGGCGTCACCGACCGCCCAGATGTCACGCGGTGACGGACCCCACAGTCCGCGCAGCGTCTGCCCTTGCGGTGATGGACGATCCCAACAGACCGCATCGGGCGAACATACCTGCGCTTTGACGACGGCGACTTCGACATCGGTGGGCTTGCTGACGGTGACTTGGCAAGGCTCGGTTCCGACGCAAGGCAGGCGAAAACCGAGCAGATGTTCGCCTGTGGCTGGATCGACGTGAAGCGAAAGCGAGCTGCCTTTGCGAATCGGACGGACGCACGAACCTGTGCAATCCAGCTCGCCGCCCATCGATACAACGCGGCTCTGCGCGGCGTCGGGCAGAAGCACGCGCACTGGGCAGGTGGCAAACGGCTGTTTGGTCAGAAATACATCGACGGTGGCTTGGCCGTTTTTGTCGATGCGGACGGCGCCACGGCCTTGCGCGCGGGTACAGGCGTCACCATCGAGCGCTTCGATCAGCACTTCAAGCTGACCTTGGCTGCTAGACGGCAGGGTCAGGTGAAAATAGGGCGGATTTGAAGGGAACCGCTGCGAATCAACGACGAGCACGCCATCTAGACGCGCGGACGCCACAAATCCACTGGTTTCGGCATCCGTGCCGAGCACCGTCACCAGTACGAACTGCTCGCCGCCACAGCTTGCCAGCTGCGAAAGCAGAAGCAGCAGCGACAGCAGCCACAGCCGGTGACGGTTTGGGTGGTTCGCATTCGAGACGAATTGCATCTGCGCACTCCTGAGCGCCGGTCTTGGCCACCACGGAGACCATTCCCCCACGAGCCGCGACGGAGAGCCTGGGCACTCAGGTGGAATCATAACCCGACACAGCGAAGGCTTGCGAGACTGTCCACCCGTCCAGAATGAGAGGCGCCCGCACAGTCGCTGACACCCGGTGACATTGAGCGCTTAACTGCCGAGTCTCACTGCGCTATCTTGCCCGGCATGTCGCAAGTCGAGTCGTCCGCAGCTGTGCCTGCTTCGAATCCGTCCCCCACTGCCGTCGCCCGTCGTGCCGCTGCGGAAGCCGCGGTCGCACTTCTGAAACCAGGAATGACCGTTGGGCTTGGGACTGGAGACACCGCGGCGTATGCCATAAGGGCACTCGCTGCGCGAAAGCTCACAGGGCTGCGCTGTGTGGCCACATCGACTCGATCGGCGGACCTGGCCCGCGAACTGGGTCTGCCGCTGTTTGAACTGGACGACATCGCACCAGCGACGGCAGCAACCGAAAAACAACCAATCGACATCACGATTGATGGTGCCGATGAAATCGACGGCGTACTCCAGCTCAGCAAAGGCGGTGGCGGTGCACTGCTGTTTGAAAAACTGGTCGCACAGGCATCGCAGAGCATGGTGGTGATTGCCGACGAACAAAAAGTCGTCCGCACGATCGGCGACTTGCGGCCACTGGCCATCGAAGTGGTGCGCTTTGGCGCGCTGCATACCCTGGCGCGGATCGCCCAGCTTCCGCAGGTACAGCATGCGCAGCTTCGCCGAGTCGTCGGCAGTGAAGCGCTGTTTCACACCGATTCTGGCAACTTGATCGTCGATGCGCAGCTACAGCTTCCCCCAAGCACAGACGCCGCGCGAACGCTCCATCACACGCTGAAGCAGAGCCTGGGCGTGGTCGAAACCGGCCTGTTCTGCGATGAGGCCGCGCTGGCGTTGGTCGGTCAGCCCGATGGGTCGGTGCGGCGTCTTTCGCGCCAAAGTAGCAAGTGACCTACCGACGTGTGGTAAAGTAGCCGGACCTTTACCATGGAATGGCTTCTCATCCCGGCGTTTGGGGTCTTGATCTGGCTGCTTCAACGCAGCGTCCAGCAAGAACAAGCGCTGTCGACGCTGGCCAAGCGGCTCAAATCGACTGAAGAGCTGGCGACGTACCAAGCGGAACGCGCGGCGAAAGAAGTGGAGCGGCTGCGCACGCAAGTGCTCGAGCTGCTCAAAGCGCACGGTCAGCTTCAGCGACGGCTGGGTGACATTCAAGAAGTGGTCAATGCGGCACCGGAACCGAGCCATGCACAGCCAATCGCGCCCGCTGTAGTCGTCGAGCAGTCGCCAAGCGTGCAACGAACGCCCCCTCCGCTGCTGCCTTCGACCACCGAACCGCTCGTCGTCGAACCACCGGTTGCGGCGTCGATGGCCCCAGAAGCTGTCGAGACCACGCGCACACTCGCCGACGCGGCATTCCAGGCAGCAGCTTCCGCGGGTCTCACCGATTCGGCAGCGGGCGCTGATACCACCGATCCAGCGACGGCTCCGTCACGGCCCAGTCAGCCAGCGCCTGCGGACACGATCGATTCTGAAGTTGCACAAGCGGTGCCGCCCGCGCCCGCTGCGATCCCCACACCACCACAACCGTCGAATCCTGCGCCGCCACCGGCGATTGTTCCACCTAGCGCACCGACTTTCGATTGGGAACAGCTGCTCGGAGTCCGCGGCGCGGCATGGCTGGGAGGCATCGCACTCGCCATCGCCGGGACGCTGTTTGCAAAGTACTCGATTGAAAATGGGCTGATTGGGCCAACGCTGCGGGTCATCTTGCTGACGCTGCTGGGCCTGGCTGCGCTGGTCGGTTCCGAATTTTTTATGCGTCCGCGCTTTGCCGTCACAGCCAACGCTGCGTGCGGTGCCGGCATCGCCATCCTCTACACCGCGTTTTATTCGGCGCACGGACTTTACGATCTTTTGCCGATGGCGCCGACGTTCGGGCTGATGCTGCTGACGACAGTGGTGGCAGCCCTTTTGTCGCTTCGCTATGACTCGCTTTACATCGCGGTACTGGGGCTCGTCGGGGGCTTTGCGACGCCGCTGGCGCTATCGACGGGACAGGATCGACCGATCGGACTGTTTGCTTACGTACTTTTGCTAAACTTCGGCTTTTTGTGGGTGGCGATCCAGCGACGGTGGCACAAGTTGCTTTCGCTGAGCCTGGCGGCAACACTGCTTATCCAAACCGGCTGGGCAATTGTCCATCTGTCGCCGGAAAAGCTGCCGATCTTGGTGGCAACATCGACGGTGTTCGCCCTGCTCTACATCTCGATCCCGCTTTTTGTAAAACAGTTTGAGCCGGAAAAACACCAAGCGCTGCTGTGGAATGCGACGTCGGCGGCGATCTGGCCGTTTCTGTTTGCCATCGTGCTGGCGACGCGGCCCGAATACGCGCAGCGCTGGGCACTGCTGTTTGCCCTGGTGGTCTGTCTCGACATCGGGTTGCTGATTTTGGCCGTCGAGCGCTGGGCTCTGCTTTTGTGGCCGGCGCTGTTTGGTTCGATCTTGACCCAGGTCAGCTGGGCGTCGACTGATGCAGCTGTCAGTCGGCTGCCGGTGCTGGCCGGGGTGTCGCTTCTCTTGATGGTGCTATTTGGACTCGCTCCAATGGTGCACCGCTTCCGAAAGCCAAGTCAGGAGATTCCCGAAAGCTTGCACTTGACCGCGGCGGGCGCGTCGCTGTGGCCGCTTGTGGCCGGTCTGCTGCTTCTGGGCAGCGACTTTGGCCAGCGGCACGGTCTTTTGTATGGCTGGTTGCTTGTGGCGTATTTGTGGGCTGCGGTGACGGGCACAAGGGAAGGCCGAGTCCTGCGCATCATCGGGGTATCGACGCTTTTGTGTCTGCTCGGGGTGCAGTGGACGCAGCGCTTTGTCAGCGCCAATGTGCTCTGGCCGGCGACGCTGCTACTGATGGTTCCGGTGCTGATTGGGAATCTTTTGCCACGGCTGGCCCCGCACCTCTGCCAAAAAGACGTAGATCCGCAGAAATCGGGAACCCGTGCGACGCTACATGAGCTGGCAGCGACGATCCTGATCATTGGTGTGGTGGGACTTCTGGGTGTGCAGATCGCCAAAGGTCTGGCCGAGCCGCCGTGGCTTTTGCTGCTGGTGGTGACGATCGTGTTTGGGCTGCTCGGGGAACGATCGCGGGTTTCAGCGCTGCCGCTGGTACAGCCGGTGATGACGCTGCTCGTCGCGGCGCTGCTGTGTGGGTGGCAGTTTGGTGTGTTTGATTCCGACGCTGATCTGGTCAAAGTCAAGCCCGCCGAGCGTGTGCTGCGGGATCTGGCGGTGCCACTTCTGTTTGCGGCAGCGATGCAGCTGCGGGCGGCAGTTCGATCGCTGCGCGGATCGGCAGTGGCCCCCGCACTGGAAGACCTGGGTCCGGGCAGCCGCGAACAGATGATCTGGGACAGTGAAGTGTCGGCAACTGTGGCAACGCTCGTCGGCATGATTTCGGCGATGTTGGCGCTTATCGACTCGGGACTGAGCCAGCGCCCAGGGCTCGCGCTGCTGACGCTGCTTGCGTACAACTTGCTGCTGATCACGACGATGCTGCGGCAGACGGTGACGCTGCTATTGCTGGTCGGGCAGCTGCTATCGGCAATCGCGCTGATTTCCTGGCAACATGACCACTTCCAAGCCGTAGATTTCCCGACGGTGATGCCACTTTATGTGGTGTTCTATCTGTGGTTTCTGCTGTTGCCGCTGGGTCTGCTGCTGTTTGTGCCGCGACTGCGCGCTCGACGGAGCCTGTTTTTCGCCGCGGGCTTGGCAGGTCCGATGTTCTTCTATCCGCTGTACCGCGCGTGGCTGTCCGGTCTCGGCGATCTGGTGATTGGCGCGCTGCCGGTGGTGATGGCGACGCTGTCTTTGGCAGGACTCGCGATTGTGCAAGCGCTGCCGCGTCCGGGGGTCACACGCAAGCTCAGCGCCGATGAAATGGCTGAACGGCACCTGGCACATCGCGCGCTGTTCGCGGCAGTGGGCGTCGGTTTTATCGCGCTTGCGATCCCGCTCCAGTTGCAAAAACAGTGGATTGGAGTCGCCTGGGCGATCGAGGCTGCGGCGGTGTGGTGGATGTATCGTCGACTGCCGCATCCGGGGCTCAAGTACTTTGGCCTGCTGCTGTACTGCGGTGTGATTTTCCGTCTGATTCCGAGTGCAGCGTTTCTTCAGTACCACGAGCGCGGCTGGCCGGTCGTCAACTGGCTGCTGTACAGCTACGGCGTGCCTTGTATCTGTTTCCTCGTCGGTGCGGCAGGTCTTGCCCCAGTCGAAGACAAATACCGTCGCCGATTCGAGGACACGCTACCGTTTGGGCGACTGCCGCTCGCGGGAATCGCGTACTACACCGGCCTGGTGCTGATTTTCGTGCTGATCAACTTGGAAATTGCCGATGCATTTTCCGTCGGTCGTTACACCGAGCTGTGGCAAGAACGCAGCTACGCGCGCGACCTGACGCGGTCTTTGTCGTGGGTTTTGTATGCGCTGACCCTGCTTGTGACCGGCATGCGGCAAAGCGGACGCGGACAGCGCTTCTTTTCGCTCGGACTGATGCTGCTGACCGTCGGAAAAGTGTTTTTGTACGACCTGGCGAAAGTCGGCGGAATTTACCGCGCGCTGTCGTTTCTGGGCCTGGCCGTGTCGCTGTTTGTGGTGTCGCTTTTGTATCAGCGGCTGGCCTTCCGCAACGCAGCCTCGGGCAAAGATCAAAACTCCAAAGCTCCGTCTCCGGAGAAGCCAACATGAGCGCTTTCTCGCATCATCCAACGCTCCGCCGATGGGTGCAGCTTGCGTCGCTGCCCCTGGTTCTGTCGCTGCTTGGCGTGCTGATTCAGCCGTCGCACGCGCAGGGAATTGCGACCGACGCCGCCCAATCGAGCTTTCCATTTCGGCGCAGCGTCGAAGTGCGCGGCAGTTCGATGGACGGTTTCGCAGTCTTTGCCCTGCCCCCCGAACTTAGCAACGGCGATGCCGAAGGTGGCTATCGACTGATTCGCAGCGACGGACGCGAAGTGCCCTATGTCGTTACCAGTGACGCCGGCGAATCCAAAGATCGTCGCCACAGTGGCCAGCTTGTCGATACGCGGCACGAAGGCGATCAGACGCTGTGGATCGTCGACTTGGGATCGATTCGGCGCTTCGAGAGCCTGGATCTGAACATTCCCCAGATCCAGTTCCGTCGCCGAGTCACCGTCGAAGCCGCAGAGCAGCAAAACGGGCCGTATCACGTCATTGCGCGCGACGTTGGCATCTTCGATCTGCCGTGGCAGAACGCGCCGGGTGGACGGCTGCACTACACCACGGTTCGCTTTGCCGAAAGCCAGCGCGCCCGTTTTCTGCGCTTCCAAATCAGCAGTCGCTGGCGCGGTTTTTTGTTCCGTCCGCTGTCGCTACAAGGTGTTGCTGCCGTCGCTCACCTGAGCCGTCCGGGATCTGAGTGGACGCTTCCCGCGCCGCTTGTGCCGATGGCGACACCGCCGCTGCCCAAGCACGTAAAACCAGGCGATCATCCACATCTTTCGCTGTATCGAATCGACGTGCCGCCAGGCCTGTCGTTCCGCCACATTCAGCTTTCGGCGCGCGATCCGGGCTTTGTCCGATCGGTGCGGCTGCTGGAAATCGAAGACAACGCATCGACGGTCCATTCTTCGACGGGCAAGATTCAGGTGTTGTCGGAAGGCATGATTTTCCGAATCAGCGACGGACCCGTGCCAACAAGTGGCGGCAAGAAAGCCGACAAAGGGGAAAAGACCGACCCCATCGACGACGAACCCGTCACGGGCGAAAACCTGACGATCCCAGTCGAAGACAGGCCCGGCAAAGGCATCCTGGTTCTGGAAATCACGGACGGCGACAGCCCGGCACTCACCGATCTAACCGCCACGGTATCGGGCATCGGTTCGCGGTTGATTTTCCCAGTAGGTCCGTCGGCCAGTCGCGAAAGCGATTCGGCGCAGAAATACGCCCTGTATTTTGGCAGCGAGACGGCAACCAAGCGCGACTATGACCTGCAAAAGCTGGTCAGTTCGCTCTCTCGACTGGGGAGTTTTTTGCCAGCCCAGCTCGGTGGCAAAGAACCGAATCCACGCTTCCAAAAGGCGCAGCCGCTCCCTGCGGTTCCGACGGCGGGCAGCCCGATCGTCACGTCCAGCTATCGGCTGATGCGCACCGTCGCGATGCGAGACGGTGTCGAGCTGTATTCGATCCAGCTTTCGCCCGTGGACATCGCGTACCTAAGGCCGGATTTTGGCGATCTGCGCGTGGTCGATCCCGACGGACAGCAAGTGCCATATGTGCTGATTCCAAATGCGATCGAAACCCGCACCGAGCTGGAGTTCGCCAAAGAACCGGCAGGCGACGGCAAAATGAGCCGATATCGCCTGTCTTTGCGCCATGGCAACCAGCTTTTGCAGGTGCCGATCGACGCGCTCGAACTGTCGGTTGGCAGCTCGTTTTACCGTCGCACCGTGCGGATTCGCGAGGTTCGTTCGGAAGCGACGCCGTATGCCTCGCAGCTGCTCAGTGCGACGATCTTGCGGCTGTCAGAAGATGACGCGGGCTTTCATCGCTTGCCGCTGCCCGGCCAGCCCGTGCGGGAACTGCTGCTCGAAATTGACAACGGCGACAACCCACCGCTCGACATCACGCAGGTGTTTGGCGTCGTATCGGTGCCGCGGCTGATTTACAAAGGCGACGCGCAGAAAGAATATCGGCTGCTCATCGGCAATCCCGACGTGCAAGCGCCAAGCTACGACTTGGCGAGTCTGCGCAACGTGCTGCTCGACTATCCGGCGCGGCTTGTGGTGCTGGGCAGCTTGATGGCCAATCCGAACTTCCGGCCACCGAGCAATTACTTCCAAGAAGGCCGGATGAACCTGGTTCTGCTTGGTGTGCTGCTGCTATGCGTGGTGGTGCTGCTGGCGCTGTCGCTGCGGCTCTTGCGCAATCCCCATCCCGAAAAACCCCCGCCGATCGACACCGACGGGCAGAACCCGCCGCCAAGTCCGCCAGCAGCCTAGCGAGCTCTTTGCGAATCAGATCCGCAGCGCCGGGTCCGAAAGCCGCGCGGGAAACATCAGCTTATGCAGAAGATTCAGCGCCGCCGCCGTGGCGATCTTGCGGATCTGCTCGCGATCGCCCGGCCACAAAATCTGCCTGCAGATCGTTTGCGCAGGGCCCGCGGCTGCAATCCAGACCGTTCCTACGGGCTTTTCGGGGGTTCCCCCGCTTGGACCAGCCACCCCAGACACCGCGATGCCATACGTGGCCCCCAGGAGCTTCCGCACGCCTTCTGACAGTTCGCGCACGCACGCTTCGCTGACGGCACCGTGATCGCGCAGGGTCGCGTCGCTCACCCCCAGCACGGCTTGTTTGACTTGGTTTGCATACGCCACCACGCCACCGAGGTAATACGCAGACGAACCCGCGATCGCGGTGATCGTCTGACCGATCATTCCGCCGGTGCACGACTCCGCCGTGGCCAGGGTTTCGCCCCGCGATTTGAGCGCTTCGCCAACGACCATCGCCAGATCGGCATCACCGGTTCCATACAGAGCGTGTCCCAGACGGCGACGGACTTCGGCATCCAGCACGGCTTGCGCCTGCGCGACTTGGTTCCCGTCTGAACCGCTGAGCATCAGCGTCACCAGCACTTCGGGGAACGCCAGCCGATAGTGAATCGTGACTTCCACCGTTTCGGCATGCCGCAATTCCGCCGTCGATGACAGCAAGTCTTGCAGCCGGTGATCGACATGCGATTCACCAAGCCCGAGCGACCGATACACGCTGCGGATCACCGTTCGCGGCGGCAAGTTGGTGCGAATATGGGGCACCACTTGCTCGCTGAACATCGGCTTCATTTCCCGAGGGACACCGGGCATAAAAAAGCAGCGCGCACCACCTATCTGAACAGCAAAACCCGGCGCCAGCCCCGTTCGATTGGCCAGCACGAAAGCCCCAGCCGGAATGCGCACTTGCCGCAGGTTGTTCGGCGTAATCGTGAACTTCCGTTCGGTAAAGCGCTGCCGCATCCGTGCTTCATGATCCGGTTCCGAAACCGGCGAAACCCCGAGCAGCGACGAAACCGCATCGACCGTCAGGTCATCACTTGTCGGCCCAAGACCGCCGCTCGCGACGACAAACTGGCTGGTCTTGGCTGCCGTTTTCAGACATTCCACGATGTGGGGCAGACGGTCGTTGCAGCCGATGCGCTGGCGGACATAGACGCCAAGTCCAGTCAGCTCGGACCCCAAGAAAGCGGCGTTGCTGTCGACGATTTCACCGCGACAAAGCTCGTCGCCAATCGTGACCAAGGTGGCTTCAGCCTGAACATCGGATTTCTCGGAATTCATGATAGGCCCCACTTTAGCAGCAACCACCTGGAACCACTGGCCATGGCGCTGCATGTGCGGCTCGCGAAGCACGATTTCACACGGTCTAGAAAAAGTAGTTTTTCGCCACATGATCGGGTTCCGCAGATTCCCGACTGACAGCACGGTCTGGTTGACTTTCTCGTCACCGTTGATAAAGTCCTACTCTGCGCTGAAGATGCACAACAGCCTGGCGCCTTTACCATGAAGATTCGCTACGCAGCCAAGACCGACCCTGGAATGAAGCGGCAGCAGAACGAGGACTATTACGACACGTTCGAAGAGGAAAAACTCTTCATCGTGGCCGACGGTATGGGTGGCCATGCCAAAGGCGAAGTAGCCTCGAAGCTTGCAACCGAGACGGTCAAAGAGTTCTTCAAGCGCACCCGCGACGAAGAAGCGACTTGGCCCTACAAGATGGACCGGCAGCTCTCGTATGTAGAGAACCGGCTCGTCTGCGGCATCAAGCTGGCCAACTGGAAGGTTCACGAATCGGCGACCAAAGACCCGATGTGCAAGGGCATGGGTACGACGATGGTGACCTGCATGATCAGCGGCGACAAGTCGTACTTTAGCCACGTCGGTGACTCGCGTGGTTATCGCATCCGCGACGGCGTCATCAAGCAGATGACGCGCGATCACAGCCTCCTCGAAGACTACAAGGAGGCCAAGCCCGACATGACGGAGGAGGAGCAGAAAAACTTCCCTCACAAGAACGTCATCAC
>DAORGN010000048.1:0-28251 GCA_035340095.1 Pseudomonadota bacterium
CTGCCGGTCTGCGACGTGCTGATCGAAGCACACGCAGCCACGCTGGTTCATCGCGATATCAAGCCTGAGAACGTGTTTTTGCACAAAACTCGCTCGGGGGAAGTGATCAAGATTCTCGACTTTGGCATCGCAAAGATGCTTGGTGAAGGCCAGGATCTGGATCGCAAGCTGATGACCGGCGGCGGCGGCATCATCGGCACGCCCACCTACATGGCTCCAGAGCGCTTGCGGCAGGGTTCCTATGATGGCCGCAGCGACGTCTACAGCGTCGGCGTCATGATGTATCTGATGCTGTCGGGACGGCTGCCGTTTACCAGCGACAAAGAAAGCTACGTCGAGATCGTGCTCGGGCATCTGAATCAGCCGGTGCCACCGCTCGTCGGTGGAATCGATCCGATACCGGGCTTTTTTACCCAAGTGGTGATGCGCACGCTCGAAAAAGATCCGTCGCTGCGTCCGACCGCGCGTGAGCTATTGAATGATCTGGTCCGGGTGGCGCGCTATGGGCTCGACGCGGGGGGGCTTTTGGGCGATGTGGCAGTGCCGCGCAGTGGCCAACCGTCGCAGAGCGGCGCCCCCAGCGAAGAGATCGATGCCGAACGGACGGGCGAGCTTGCATCCAGCAACGGCGAAGCAGTCTCGAGCCCATCGGCGAAGACTTTGCCACCGGCCACCGCCGCTGTGCTCAGTCGGACCATCGAGGAAGATCCACCGGCAGCGATTGCCCACGAGCGAACCCAGGACTTCAGTCGGCCCGGCACGAACGCAAGCTAACGTCGATCGGGCCCTTCCAGACTAGGGCGCAGGGGTTGCCGACCACGAATGCCAGACCTCGGCGACGACGGCACTTGTGCTGGCGGTGGGCGCTCCGCATAGGATCAAAAGTCGCTTGTCCTTGCGGGCGACGACAAATGCGCGATCGCCGACGCTGCGTTCAAACATCGCCACCTTGCCGGGGGCAGGCAGCTTGTCGCCGGTCTTGCCAGTCAGACTCAGCACCAGCTTTTGTGCCGCTTGTTCGGCCTCGTCGGCGTCTTTGTCGGTATCCCAGCCTGAAAACAGCGCAACCAGCGGCAGGGTTTCGCCTGGTTGGGCATACGAAATGAGCAGATCGCCGCCCCATCCCGCTGCTGCTTGCTCGGCATCCCGATCAGACATCGCGCGGCCAAACCAGACTTTCCACATCAGTTCGCCAAACACATCGCGACGCTGCTCTTTGTACTGCGGCAGGCTAGCGAGCAATGTCGCGGTCACTTTCCATGGTTTTTCCGCCGCGACGTACTTTTCCGGGTGCATCACTTGTTCCGTCGAAATCGGCGGTTCACGGAATGCCTGATCGATGCGTGCCCACGGCTTGTCGCCGCGCACCGCTGCGACGAACTCCAGACCCGCGGCATACGGAAACATCAGGCTTTCGCGCAGCACCGCGGGCGCATTTTGCAAAGACGGCGTCGTTGAAATCGCAAGCTGCATCATCTGCCGTCCCAGCCTGGCCAAGACTTGGGGAAGCTGCGCCGATTCAACGCCCATGTTGCGCGCCGCGTATTCCATCATCACCGCTGTGCCGTCCCCCTCGACCAGCGCCGCCTGTGCGAGCTGCCGATCGCCTTCGTTCTTGAGCGGCTTGGCCAGCTTTTTCAGGTCAAAGTGCTGGTCTTGCAGCGCATGCTGAATTTCGTGCGCCAGCGCCGGTTTTTGCATGTCGATCGGCAGCCAGTCCGCGACGTACAGCGTCTTGCGATACGGATCGTAAAAACCGGCCACCTGTTCGGACAGAAGATCAAAAAGCAGCTTTTCGTAGTCCGCGTCGACGGGAATCAGCCCCATTCGTTTGAGCACGAGCGCTTCACCCTGCACTTCGCCTGGCGAATAGTCGTTGTGGATGCGCTCTTTGAGTCGCTGGGTGATTTCCTGACGGCTGAGCACGCCGCGCGCGAACGTGGTTTTCGTCGGCAAGCCGCGAATCGTGACCACTTTGCGGGTGATTTCATCGACAGCCCCGAGCAGCGCTTGCGCTCCAGCTTTGCTCTCGCTACCCAACGGCTGGGCGACGGCGGCTTGGGTCTGCGTGACTTCTCCCTCGGCGCGACTCTTCGGCGGCGAAAGCAAAATCCCGCCGGCAAGCCCCAAAAAAGCAGCCCCAAGCGAGAGTCGGCGGACAAAAGGTGGCAAAGCCGCGGCGGGCTGAGACCGACGATGAACGGCGAAACGAAACCACATTGTTGAGAGCTTAACCAAACTTCGACGACCTTGCTATGTTGCTGCCGTCATGCCAAGTCAAACCCAGCCGAGCTTGCGACGGGAAACCGCAGCGCTGCGGGTGGCTCTCGTCAGCGAGTATTACTATCCCGACATCGGCGGCATGCCCGAACACGTCCATCAGCTCGGACGGGCGCTCGCGCGGTGTGGTCATCAGGTGACGGTGATCACGACGGAATTTCCCGGTCGCGTCGATGGACCGACGGACGTGCCCTATGAAGTGGTGCGGCTTGGGCGAGCCTGTCCGCCGCTGTATGCAAACGGTTCGCTGTCGCTGTCGGCAGTGGGATGGGGGCTTCGGCGACGGCTGCAGGCGCTGTTTCGGCAGCGCCGCTTCGATGTGATTCATGTCCACGCGCCAATTTTTCCGACGCTGGCCCTGCTTGCGATTTCGTGTGCACCACCGGAATCGGCGCTGATCGGAACGCTGCACACGCACTTTGTCGATTCGTCGCTTTTGCGGTTCTTTCGGCCTGCACTGCAGCGCTACCTCGACGCGCTCGACGGGCTGATTGCGGTGAGCGACACGGCGGTCGACTGCATGCGGCGGATCGGTTTTCGGCTCGACGCCGAGATCATCCCAAACGGTGTCGATTTCGACAGTTGGCAGTCGGGGACATCACTGCCGTCGCTGCGCGGCAACTCGTCGCTGCATCTGTTGGTACAGGCCAGGCTGGAACCGCGCAATCGCATCGAAACGGTCATTGCGGCGCTTTCGGCGTTGTCCCACGATGGTCAGCAGCGGCGACTGTCGGTGCTCGGCGAAGGTCCGCGTCGCCAAGAACTTGTGTCGCTGTCCCACCGAATCGACGCGCAGTTTCCGGGGGCCGTGGTGGCGGCTCGGCCCGACTATGCAGCGTCGGCGGATGTTTATTCGTTTACCGCCGACATTGCTTCGCATCCGATGTCGCTGATTGAAGGAATGGCAGCAGGTCTGCCGGTGATCGCGCATCCGATTTCGGGTGTGCGTGAGCTTGTCAGCGATGGAAAAGAGGGACTTTTGGTGCCGGTCGGCGATGCCGCGGCCTACGCGCAGGCGATTCGCACGCTGGATGCGTCACCATCGCTGCGTCGACAGCTTGGCGATGCGGCACGGGCCAAGGTGGCTTGGCTCGATTGGCGACGGCTTGTGAAGCCGATTGAATCGCAGTATCTGCGGGCGATTTCGTCGCGGCGCGCTAGTGGGCGGGCGGGCTCGGCGTCGGTTTGGCCGTAGTCGGTTGCCATGGGGTGGTGCCGCTTTGGGTTCGCACGGGCGAGCCATCGGCCAGCGCGTCAATTCCCGCGACAACAATCGAATCGTCGGTTTTCAGTCCACTGACGATTTCCAGGAATGTGCCACCGTCGACACCCAAAGTGACCGCTCGCCTTTGTGCTTTGCCGTCGACAATCACAAACACAAAGCGCTGATCGCCCGATAGCTGCACCGCGGACTCTGGCACCGTCAGGGTGTTTTTGTGCAGTCCCACCTGAATCCGCGCCCGACCGTACATTCCGGGCCGCAGCTTGCCGTCGGAATTGGGCAGGTGGACTTCGGCTTCCAGGGTGCGCGACAGCGGATCGAAACCAGGCGACAGCCGCACCACGGCGCCGGAAAACACCTCCCCCGGCTGGGCATCGACCTCGAGCAGCACTTTTTGACCGATTCCAACTTTGGCCGCTTCTTGCTCGCGCACAGCGACAAAGACCCGCAGCGGATCGACCCGTCCGACGGTGACAATGGCGCCATTTTGTGGACCGACGAGCGCGCCTGCATCGAATCGGCGCTGCATGATCACGCCATCAATGGGCGATTCGATTTTGGTTTCACCGAGTCGAACTGCGACGGCTTGAAGCTGGGCTCGGGCGGCGGCTTCGGCGGCTTCGGCTTGCGACAGCGCGGTGCTGCTTTGCTGAAGCTCTTGCGTCGACACCACACCCGCCGGGGCCAGCGCGCCAATCCGCGTGCGATTTTGTTTGGCCTGTTCCAGCGCCGCTTCGGCTTGTTGAAGCTGTCCGCGCGCCGCTTGGAGCTGATCGGGCAGCTCACTCGGACGCACCAGCGCAAGAAGCTGGCCTTTTTTCACCACGTCGCCGCGATCAACCAGCACCGCGCTCAGATAGCCGACTTGCTTGGACAGAATGTCGGCTTGTTCGCGTGGGCGAAGATCGACCGGCGCACGAATTTCGACCGGTACGTCGCGCTGCACTGGCCTTGAAACCAGCGTAAGCGGCGGCGGTCGACCGGGGCGCTTGTCCGCCCCACTTGGCTCGCAGGCGGACAGACTGATAAGCAGGCTCATCGCGAGGAAAATGCGGCGCACGAACCTGGATTAGCACGGCTTGCCGAAGCCGGCATGCAAAAGCGTGGCGTGACAGTCCGGCTGCGTGCTTTCGGTGATGGCTGGGCATGCGCTATCTTGTCGCCCGTTTTCACAACCAGCGAGGGAATCCAAAGTCATGCAGCAGATCCGTTTCGATGATGTCGCCGCCCTGCAAGCTCGCGTCGGTGAACCGTATAGCCCGTGGGGGCCGGAAGTCACCATCACGCAAGATATGATCAACCGATTTGCCGACGTGACGATCGATCACCAGTGGATTCACATCGACGTCGAACGTGCGCAAAAAGAAAGCCCGCTAAAGTGCACCATCGCGCATGGCTTTTTCGTGCTGAGCCTCCTGCCGCATCTGCGTCAGCGCGTCGACATGCAGGTGGTCGGTTATCGCAACGTGCTAAATTACGGCGCCGACAAGCTACGTTTTCTAAGCCCAGTTCCCGCCGGTAGCACGGTCCATGCCCGCTGCCGCGTCGTGTCCGTTGAAGCCAAGCCCAAAGGCACGCTGCTCAGCGAAGAGATCGAAATTGCCGTCGTCGGTCAGGATCGACCGGCGCTGACCTACACGATGCTGATGCTGTTTCAGCCGTAGCTACGAGGCGGCGGCGCGATCGAGTCGATCGATCACCGCGCGCCAGTCGTTGTCTTGGGGCGGGCGCAGAACGACGATGCTCTTCACCTGTTTGTCGTCGAGCCGATGCAGCGCCGCATACAGATCGGTCGCGTAAGCCTCAGGCGTCGACGGCAACAGTTCGATGTCCTGGCACTGCGAAGCGACCGTCGGCAGCCCAGTGTGCGTGATAAGCCCGATTGGCCGCGGCAGCTGGGCCACGGACGGCGCATCATCGTCGCGGATCAAAAACAGCGGGGCGGACGGCGCGTAGTGTCGACTGAGCAGTCCAGGCGATGGCAGCGCTCCCGTCGGGGTTTCTTTTTCCCAGCCGGGTAGCGCAAGGTCGGGGATTTCTTCCAGCAGCAGTCGCAGCGGCAGCGCCCCCGGACGCAGCAGCCGCGGCGGATTCTGCGTCAGAGACACCACCGTCGATTCAATCCCCAAACGGCACGGTCCCCCGTCGAGAATCATCGGTACATTCGGCAAGCTGCGCAGGACGTGCTGGGCTGTCGTCGGGGACACCGATTCGCTGCGATTGGCACTTGGGGCGGCAAGCGGGCGTCCGGTTTTTGTAAGCAGCGCCAGCGCCACAGGATGGGCTGGCACGCGAATCGCCACCGATGGAAGTCCGGCGCTCACCAGCGCGGGGATGTGGGGCGCGCGCGGCAGCACCAGCGACAGCGGGCCCGGCCAAAAACGCTGCCCCAGCCGCTCGGCGAGCGTCGACCAGTCGCTGCAGAGCGTTCGGGCCGCCGCCAGGCTTTCGACGTGGACGATCAGCGGATTTTGGCGCGGGCGACCTTTGAGCGCATAAATTCGCAACACCGCCGCTTCATTTTCCGCATCGGCCCCCAGGCCATAGACGGTTTCCGTCGGAAATGCGCAGACTTCGCCGCTGCGCAGCAGGTTTGCCGCGCGTTCCAGCGATTCGTCGTCGACAGCAAAGATCGGGGATGGATGGACCATGGACCAAGAAGTGTCGCGATTAGGCACGTCGACGACGGCGAGAAACCAGAGCTGCGAGCAGACCACCGACGCTCAAAAGCGAAAGGGCCGACGTGGCGCGCGATGCTTCACCAACGTGGCAGCCGCAGCCGGTTGGCGTCGTCAGCGGAACTTGCGTCACGCCACCATCGGCATCGGCGGGAACGGGGCAGCCGTCCGGCGCAGCGCACGACATCGTCATCGTCACATTTTGCGCGACCCGCGGCCCGCCCGAGTTCACCAGCATCAGGTGGAACGTCTTGCTCTTCGCGAGCGGCACCGTCACCGTCCAGCTGTTGTTGGTCGCGCCCTGTTTCACGTCGATGAGCTTGTCGTAGGTGCCTGCCCCGGTCATGTTCCAGGTAATCGGTCCTCCGTCGAGCCGCTGGGCAATTTGTAGCTTGGGCGCCTGACTTGTCGCTGTCGGATCGATGTTGTTGCAGACCGCGCCCGCCGCCAGCGTGGTGAAGTCAAACGTCACCGTATCTGCCGAAGCTGGCATGTCGATTTTCCACTGCGCATGTCCGGGCCATACTTTTTTCGCGTCGGAATCGAGGCACAGCATCTTGTGCGGCGTCTGTACCCGAATGATCCGATCGCACAGACTGAGCACGCCCTGCGTCGTCATCGCGTCTGTGGTCTTTTGGCTCGCATCCGCCCCGAGCGTCGCCGCCAGCTTGCCGACTTCATTTACGACCAGCGTGCCCATTTCGGTCATGGTCGTGCCCATCACCGATCCTTCAATCGCCGCCAGCACCGCCTGATCAAACGCTTGGCGTTTCTGCACCGCCGTCGCGCTCGTATCGAGTGGATCACCCGTCACTGCTTTGCGCGCCCGCCACAGCGCGCCCGACCACGGATTGGCATCTTCATGCACTTCACCGACGCGGTCGTTTGAGCAGTGAAGGTTGTTGTCGACGTCGCGCAGGCCCACGGTGGCCAGGCCAAAGTTCTGTTTGGCGTATTCTCCGACGGGGCTATTGCCGGTTGTCGCCGATGAAAAGAAATCGGCAAAGCCTTCGTTCATGGCGCCGGGATCATCGTTGAGCCCGTAATTGTCTATGCCGACCGAACCAACCAAGCGATTTCTCGTCGAGATCACCGCGTGGGTGAACTCGTGATAGATGACGTCGGCATCCATCGAGTAGTTGGCCTTGGCGCCCATGCCAAACGCGATCATGTCGCCAGGGACACCGAGGATGAAGTAGCTGTAGCCGCCGCCCGAATCACCCGGTGAGTAAAAGGCGTTTTCAAACGGGCTCAGCGCAATGTTCGGATTGGTCGCTTTCGCCGCGTTCGTCAGATCCGGCATACACAGGTTGGTCAAAAGCGGAAACGGCTTTGGCGTCGCGCCGGTCGAAATTCGCAGCTTGAAATCGGCGATTCCCAATGCCCCAAACAGCGTGCGGAAGCGCGTGTAGATGTTGGCGGTGTGCCAGTACATGTGCGCTTCACCAAACGAGTTCTTGTTGGCATCGTTTAGCGTCGGACAGTGACCGTCGTTTGCCCCGATGAGCGGCAGGAACTGGTTGTAGTCGCCCGACGTGTTCGAAAGCGACTGCCCCGGCGTACAGAGGTGCAGCTTGGTGGTGCCTCCCCCTGGCAGCCGCGTCGTAAAATCGTCCACACAGTTGAGCCCCTTGATCAGCGTGCTGGTCATGCCGCGCGCACCTGTGCCCGTCGGTGCAAACGGTCCTGCATCGCCGCTGGGAATCCCAAACTGATCGATGTTGCTGGTCGTCCCTGGGTTATAGCGATACACGCCAAACTGATTCAGGAAGTTCAGTCGCTCGATCCGCCGAATCACCTGGCCACTTTGCGCGTCGACCAGGTAGTCACCGTGCTCGAGCGCCGACAGCTCCATCCGCGACACCAAATACGCGAGTCGTCGGTTCTGGTTGTCGATCATCAGCACCGGCTCGCCGATCTGGCCCGGACCGAGCGCCCGCACCGCTTGCTGCGCGTCTTGCGGTGATATCTTCGGCACCGGATCAATTTTGGCGAGCGCGTCCGTCGGTACTACGTCACGGAACAGCCGCTCGACTTGTCCATCCGTCGAAATCCGCAGGACCAGCTCCGAACCCCAGACCGGAAGACCGTGGTGCTGCTGGCGATAGCGCACAACGTGTCCAGTTCCGACGGGGATCAGCTCGGGTTCCGACAGCTCTTGCGGAACCCAAGTCGGCGACGACTGGCGAAGCTGGACAAGATAGCGCTCGGCTACCGTCAGCGGTGCGGTTCCCGGCGAAGCTGCTGTGAGCGAGCCCAGCAGCAGTCGCGGGGTTCCATCCATCGCGCGCGAAACAACGTTCGGTGAAATGGTCGTGGTGGAGCCGCTGGCGGCGTGCGCCTGGCTCGTCGGAACCACCAAGGCCACAGGCACGGGCAGACAGACAGCAAGCGAGGCAAAGGCACAGAGCCGCGAAATACGCAGGGTTCGCATGGGATGCTCCTTGCACGCCGGAGTTTCGGCGCAGTGTCAGCCTTGCTTACCAGAAATTTTTGGCCGACGGAGGGACAAAATCACAAGTCGCTGGAGCGGCGATTCGGTATTTTTCGCTTGCGTCTAATTCACTTCCGAAGAAAATCCCTGCGGCCCATCCCTGTGGCTGGATGGGGTCTGTGGAGCCAACATCGTGATTTCCGATCTCTCTCGCGTCCGTAACATCGGGATCTCCGCGCATATTGACAGCGGCAAGACCACGCTCACCGAACGAATCCTCTTCTATACCAAGCGCATTCACGCCATCCACGAAGTCAAAGGCAAAGATGGTGTCGGCGCAAAGATGGACAGCATGGATCTGGAGCGTGAGCGCGGCATCACCATCCAGAGCGCGGCGACCTACTGCTCGTGGAACAACCACCACGTCAACATCATCGACACGCCAGGACACGTCGACTTCACCATCGAAGTCGAGCGCGCCCTTCGCGTTCTCGACGGCGCCATCCTGGTGCTGTGTTCGGTGGCCGGTGTCCAGAGTCAGTCGCTGACCGTCGACCGCCAGATGCGGCGCTATCGCGTTCCGCGCATCGCATTTGTAAACAAGTGTGATCGCACCGGCGCCAACCCGCTGCGGGTCAAAAACCAGCTGCGCGAAAAGCTCGGACACAACCCGGTGCTGCTCCAGCTGCCGATCGGACTTGAGGACAAGTTCGAGGGCGTGGTGGACCTCGTCACCATGGAGGCGATCACCTTCACGGGCGACAACGGCCAAGAGATCCACCGCAATCCGATCCCCGCCGACATGAAATCGCAAGCGGACAAAGCGCGCGAGGAAATGCTCGATACGGTGTCGATGTTTTCGGATGCGCTGACCGAAGCGATCCTCGAGGACCGCGTCACGCCGGAGCTGATTCGCGAAGCGATCCGCCGCGGCACGCTCGACATGAAGCTGACGCCGGTGATGATGGGATCGGCCTATAAAAACAAGGCGGTCCAGCTTCTCCTCGACGCAGTGACCTACTACCTGCCCTGTCCGTCGGATGTCGTCAACGAAGCGATCGACATCGACAGCCCGGACAACAAGAAAGTCACGCTCCAGTCGGATTCAAGCCTTGCGACGGTGGCGCTGGCGTTCAAGCTCGAAGACGGGCGCTACGGCCAGCTGACCTATATGCGTGTCTACCAAGGCGCGCTGCGCAAAGACGATGTCATCCACAACACCCGCACCGGCAAAAAGGTGAAGGTGGCGCGGCTCGTTCGGATGCACTCCGACGACAAGGAAGACATAAGCGATGCCGGTCCCGGCGACATCATCGCGATGTTCGGCGTCGACTGTAACTCCGGCGATACCTTCACAAGCGGCGTGCAGCTTGCGATGACTTCGATGTACGTGCCCGACCCGGTCATCAAGCTGGCGATCAAGCCAGCCGACCAGAAGGCGCAGATGAACATGTCGAAGGCGATCCAGCGCTTCACCAAGGAAGATCCGACGCTGCGCTGCGAAGTCGATCCCGAAAGTGGCGAGACGCTGCTGGCGGGTATGGGTGAGCTTCACCTCGACGTGTACATCGAGCGCATGAAGCGCGAGTACAACGCCGTTGTGCAAGTCTCGCCGCCGCAGGTTGCCTACCGTGAGACGGTGACGCAGCGTGCTGACTATAACTACACCCACAAGAAGCAGACGGGTGGTTCGGGTCAGTACGGTAAGGTCATGGGCTACATCGAGCCGTGTGCCGAAAAAGACTTCGAGTTCGTCGATGAAGTCGTCGGTGGTACGGTCCCGCGTGAGTTCATCCCGAGCGTTGAAAAGGGCTTCCGCTCGATGGTGGCGAAGGGTCAGCTCATCGGCTTCCCGGTCGTCAACGTCCGCGTGGTCCTCGCAGACGGTGGTTCGCACGCGGTCGACTCGTCAGATATCGCCTTCCAGGAAGCTGCACGAGGCGCCTGGCGCGAGGTCTACCAAAAAGCCAAGCCGCAGATTCTTGAGCCGATCATGAAGGTTGCGCTTGAGGGTCCAAGCGAGCACCAGGGCAACATGCTTTCCACCCTGATGTCTCGTCGCGGTATGATCATTGGCACGACCGAAGCAGACGGTATGTCGACAATCGAAGCGGAAGTGCCGCTGGCCGAAATGTTCGGCTATGCGACGACGCTACGCTCCGCGACGCAGGGCAAAGCCGAGTTCTCGATGGAGTTCTCGCGCTACGCCCCTGTGCCGGGTGGCCTCGCCGAGGAACTGATTGCCAAGGTTGCCAAGGCGAAAGCCGCAGAGAAGAAGAAGTAGCCAGGAGGCCCATCATGTATCGCAAAGAAGTGAACGAACGGAGCCCGCTACGGATTCTTGAGAAATCGAGCCACGGTGGTCTGGGCCGCGGCAACCTCGGTGTTGCCATGGCGCGGGCCGGCGTCGGCAAGACGGCCTTTCTGGTGCATGTGGCGCTCGATGACCTGATGCGGGATCGCAAGGTTCTGCACGTCTCGCTCGACTCGCCCGTCGACCACGTAAAGAGCTGGTACGACGCGGTGTTTCAGGATCTGGTCAAAACAGCCGATCTTGCAGACCACGCGGTGACGCAAGAGCTGATCAACAAAAACCGGATCATCCAGGCCTACAGCCTGCATGGTCACGGTGGTGCCAATGAGTTTTCGATCGCGAAGCTCAAGCACTCGATCGAGCTGCTGTCGCAGCACGCGCAGTTTGTGCCTGATGTGATCATGATCGATGCGTTCGACTGGTCGCGGGCGACGCTGGAAGAAGCGGCAGAGCTGCGGGCGCTCGCCAAGCAGTTCAACGTCGAGCTGTGGATGACGGCACTGACGCATCGCCACCAGACGGGCCCCGAAGTGCCTGATCGGGTGCCGCCGCCGTGTGATCGGTTTGCCAGCCTGATTAGCCTTGTGGTGTTCCTGCAGCCCGTTGACAAGAACCTCTCGGTGCGGCTGCTTAAAGATCACGACAACGAGGTGGTCTGCGACACGCATCTGGTGCTGCACCCCGACACGATGCGGCTCGTTGACGACCGCGCGCCGAGCTCGCCAGCCAGTGATCTGCCGCCGTCGGCCTATACGCTGCTGTCGGGTGGCGCGATTGGGGCGGAATCGGAGTTCGGTGCCTGCGCCGAGCGCTACGGCCTGAAGGAAGAAAACTACTCATTCGAGGGACACCCAGTGGCGCGGACGCGCGGTCTGCGGCTGCTCACGAATGAAGAACTGCGCGATGGTGATGTGAGCCTGGCATATGTCTCTGCGACGATGCATCGGCCCTATCACCAGAATCCGACGCTGCGCAAGGTGCTCCAGAGCATTTGGCACCAGGTCAATTCGTCGCAGGAAGTGTTCATCATCGGCGTGATCCAGCGCGACGACACCGTCAAGGGTGGCACGGGCTGGGCGGCAGAGCTGGCACGTCACCAAGGCAAGCCGCTGCACGTCTACGACCAAGAGCGTCGCTCGTGGTTTACGTGGAATCACACGACCCGTCAGTGGCAGGCGTCGAAGCCGGTCATTACCCACACCCGCTTCACCGGCACCGGCACGCGCAGCCTCAGCGATGATGGTCGCGCAGCGATTCACGAGCTGTTCGCGCAGAGCTTTGGCGCGGCGCGCACGGGTCGCTCGGGCCCGATCAAGGCCTAGTGATGCGTGCGGGGCAGCCGCGCTTGTGCAAACTGCTGCGCGCTGTGCTGCCCATCGTCGTTGTCCTGCTTGCCTTCGCGTTTCCGCAGACCGCTTTTTCCCATCAATCGAGTGTGGTGTTTCTTCGGCTTGTGCCGGAACGACACACCCTGCATGTGACGCTACGGATTGCAAACAGCGATCTGTTTGAAGCGCTCGGTCTGCCTGCCGACCATGTGGTCTTGCCCGAAGACGTCCACCGCCAGCGGGAACAGCTGACGGCGTATTTGCTGGGCCGTGTGTCCGTCGCAAACCTTGGCGTTGGCTGTCCGGGTCGGCGTGAACAGAGTGCATTTGAACCCCGGCAAGGTGGCTTTTTCGCGGTCGAAACGCTGGCGTTTGAGTGTCCACGCGCGCTTGAAAAATCGACGCTGCGCTACGATCTGTTTTTCGACCTCGATCCGCGGCATCAGGGCATGGCGCTTGTCGAGCTGCCCGGTGCCCCGCGCGAATACATTTTTCGCGAAAACAGTCGCCTGCTCACGTTGGATCAGCCGCGCACGGTTCTTGACTATGCGCTCGACTACCTGCGGCTTGGGATTGAGCACATTTTCACCGGATACGATCACCTGGCATTTGTGATCGGGCTGCTGCTGCTCGTCGGTAGCCTGTGGCGCAAGACATCGCCGCGGCACGCGCTGGGCTACATCCTGCGGGTGGTGACGGGCTTTACCGTCGCGCACTCACTGACGCTCATCCTGTCTGCGCTGCGATTTGTCAGCCTGCCCAGCCGATGGGTGGAATCGCTGATCGCGCTGTCGATTGGTTATGTCGCCATCGAAAACATTGTCGGCGTGAAGGTCCAGCGACGGCTCTGGCTGGCGTTCGGATTCGGTCTGGTCCACGGGCTCGGCTTTGCATCGGTGCTGCGCGAGCTGGGGCTACCGAGTCGCGGTCTGGTGGTGTCGCTCCTGTGCTTCAACCTGGGCGTCGAGGTGGGGCAGCTGACGGTGGTGTTGCTGCTGCTGCCTTTGCTCGCGCTCATGTCGCGGTCGAAATGGTATCCGTCCGTGATGATCCGCGGCGCAAGCTGGATTTTGCTCGCGTTGTCGCTGATCTGGTTTGTCGAGCGCGCTTTTGATATGCAGTGGGAACGAGGCCGCGCGGCGATTGCGTGGAAACGAGTGTCGGGCGACGATCCGACTGCATTTGCTAGACACGAAATCCGGTTGACGACCACAGCCAACCGCTCGTAACGTAAAAACCCAAGTTCGCACCGACGAAGTGCATAAAGGAGCCTGACCGACATGGCCACGATGATCACCGAGGATTGCATCAACTGCGGCGCCTGTGAGCCGGAGTGCCCGAATGAAGCCATCTCCGAGGGAGAGGATCTCTATGTGATCGACCCGAACCTCTGCACCGAGTGCGTTGGTTTCCATGGCAGCGAAGCCTGCCAGGCGGTGTGCCCGGTGGAGTGCTGCATCCCCGACCCGAACAATCGGGAGAGCGAGGAAACGCTGCTCAACCGCGCCAAGAAGCTCCACACCGGCGAAAAGTTCCCCGAGCTGCACGAACTGAACGCGAAAAACTCGCTGTTCAGAAACTCTGCCCGCAAGCACTAGGCAAAAAGCGTCATTTTCGCGGCAAAGTTTCTTTTCCTGGCCGCGTCCTCCACCTAAGATCCCATTGTCTGGGCTGACTCCTCGTCGAGAGGTTCTGGTCCGCCCTGGCAGCAGATTCACAAAAAGGGATCGCATGCCTGCCGTTACGATTGATGCCAATGAAGCCGTCGCCAACGTGGCGCATCGGCTAAGTGAAGTCATCGCGATTTATCCGATCACTCCCGCATCGGCGATGGGCGAGCTGGCCGATGAGTGGTCGACGCATGGCCGCAAGAACCTGTGGGGCGAGGTCCCGCGCGTCGTCGAAATGCAGTCCGAAGCCGGTGCCATAGGGGCCGTGCATGGCGCGCTGCAAGCGGGGTCGCTGGCGACGACGTTTACCGCTTCGCAGGGTCTTTTGCTGATGATTCCCAGCATGTTCAAGATCGCCGGCGAGCTTCTGCCGATGGTCTTGCACGTCGCGGCGCGCACGGTGGCGACCCACGCGCTGTCGATTTTTGGCGATCACTCCGATGTGATGGCATGTCGATCGACGGGCTTTGCGCTGCTGTGTGCCGGATCGGTACAGGAAGCCCAGGACTTTGCCGCCCTGGCGCATGCAGCGACGCTCCAGACGCGGGTGCCGATCCTGCATTTTTTCGACGGTTTTCGGACCTCGCACGAGATCGCCAAAATCGAGCCGATCAGCGACGATACATTGCGCAGCTTGATACCCGAAACCGGGATTGCTGCGGTGCGCGAGCGTGCGATGACGCCGGATCGTCCGGTGCTGCGTGGCACGGCGCAGAACCCCGATACGTTTTTCCAAGCGCGCGAGGCCTGTAACCCGTTTTATGAAGCGTTCCCGGCGGCGCTGAAGCAGCACATGGCGCGTTTTGCCGATCTGACCGGGCGGCGCTACGAGCTGTTCGAGTATGTCGGCCATCCCGAAGCCGATCGGGTCATTGTGACGATGGGTTCGTCGTCAGAATGCGTGCATGAAACCGTCGAGTATTTGCAGGCGCAGGGTCAGCGGGTCGGACTTATCAAAATCCGGCTGTTGCGGCCTTTTTCGCTCGTCGATTTTGCCCGTGTGCTGCCGAAGACGGTGCGCCAGATCGCGGTGCTCGATCGTACCAAAGAGCCTGGTGCCGTCGGTGATCCGCTCTATTTGGATGTTGTGACGGCGCTTTCCGAAGCGGTTTCCGACGGGCTTTATCCCCACCTGCCGAAAGTCATCGCCGGTCGATACGGTTTGTCGTCGAAAGAATTTACGCCAGCGATGGTCGTCGCGGTGTTTTCCGAGCTGGCACAAGCGTCCCCTCGTCGCCATTTCACGATTGGCATCAACGACGACGTCAGCAAGCGATCACTCGATTTTGACGATTCGCTGGGCATCGAGCCCGCCGACGTGGTTCGAGCGGTGTTTTTCGGTCTGGGATCGGACGGCACCGTCGGAAGCAACAAAAACACCATCAAGATCATCGGCGAAGAGACCGACCACTTCGCGCAGGGCTATTTTGTCTACGACTCGCGCAAGGCCGGTGCGGTCACGGTGTCGCACCTGCGGTTTGGCCCGAGGCCGATTCGATCGACCTACAAAATTCGGCGCGCGGGTTTTGTCGCCTGTCACCAGCCGCAGCTTCTCGATCGCTTTGAAATGGCCGAGCTTGCCGACGAGGGATCGACGTTTTTGCTCAATGCGCCGTGGCCAGCCGATCGGGCGTTTGGATTTTTGCCGCGTGAAGTGCAGCAGCTTTTGATTGCGCGCAAGATGCGCTTTTTCGTGATCGACGGACAGCGCGTCGCCGAGGAAGCGGGCCTGGGGCGGATGATCAGCACGGTGATGCAGACCTGCTTTTTCGCGCTTTCGGGTGTGCTGCAAAAAGAAGTCGCACTCGACAAGATTCGCCAGGCGGCGCAAAAGTCCTACGGTAAGCGCGGCAGCGAAGTGGTGCGCAGAAACCTCGCGGCGATCGATCGCACGCTCGACAACTTGTTCGAAGTCGCCGTCCCCGAGCTGCCGTCGACGCAGCGCTCGCGTCCCGACATCGTGCCCAAAACTGCACCGGACTTTGTGCAGCGCGTGACGGCACTGATGCTGGCGGGGCACGGTGATTATCTGCCGGTGAGCGCGTTTCCGGTCGACGGAACGTGGCCGCTTGGCACTGCGATTTACGATCGGCGCAGCCTCGCCAAAGAGATGCCGACGTGGGATTCGCGGGTTTGCATTCAGTGCAACAAGTGCGTGCTGATCTGTCCGCACGCGGCGATTCGTTCGACGGTCTGCGATGAAAAACAGCTCGGTGATGCGCCAGCGGGCTTTGTCGTCGTCGATTACAAAGAACGCGACGCGCTGCCGGGGCAAAAATACCGGCTTCAGGTCGCGCCCGACGACTGCACGGGCTGCGGGCTCTGTGTGCAGTTTTGTCCGGCCAAAGACAAGACCAATCCGCGCCACAAAGCGATCGACATGTCGCCGGCAGAACCGCTCAAACCCGTCGAGCGCGAGACGTTTGCGTTTTTCCAAAAGCTGCCCGCGCCTGATCGCAAGACGGTGCATCTCGATGTCAAAGGCAGTCAGTTTTTGCCGCCGCTGTTCGAGTTTTCGGGGGCCTGTGCGGGCTGCGGTGAGACGCCGTATCTGAAACTGCTGACGCAGCTTTTTGGCGATCGGCTGATGGTGGCCAATGCGACCGGCTGTTCGTCGATTTATGGCGGCAACTTGCCGACGACGCCGTGGAGCAAAAACGCAGACGGACGCGGGCCGGCGTGGGCCAACTCGCTGTTCGAGGACAACGCCGAGTTTGGGCTGGGTTTCCGACTGTCGATTGATCAGCACACCGCGTATGCACAAAGTCTGCTGCGCGGGCTTTCCGGTGAACTGTCCGACGAGCTTGTGACGGCGATTTTGACCGCGCCGCAGGACAGTGAAGCGAGCTTGGCGGCGCAGCGGGAGCGGGTCGTCGAGCTGAAAAATCGGCTGCAGCGGATCGCCCGACCTGAATCGGCGCTGCTGCAAGCGCTGGCCGATTATTTGGTCAAAAAGAGCGTCTGGATCGTCGGTGGCGATGGCTGGGCTTACGACATCGGCTTTGGTGGTCTCGATCACGTCATTGCTTCGGGGACCGACGTAAACCTCTTGGTGCTCGACACCGAGGTCTATTCGAACACCGGCGGACAGCAGTCGAAATCGACACCGATCGGCGCGGCGGCGAAGTTTGCGGCAGCAGGCAAAGAGCTGCCCAAAAAAGACCTCGGCATGCACGCAATGATGTACGGCCACGTTTACGTCGCGCGCGTCGCGATGGGGGCCAAAGACGCGCACACGGTCAAGGCCTTCCTTGAAGCTGAAAGCTATCCGGGTCCGTCGCTCATCATCGCGTACAGCCACTGCATTGCGCACGGGTACGACCTGCAAATGGGTGCCGAACAGCAGCGCCTGGCCGTCGATTCGGGCGTGTGGCCGCTGTATCGCTTCGATCCGCGCCGGCTTGATGTTGGCGAGCCGCCGCTCAAGCTGGACGCGACGCCGGGCAAAGCCAAAGTGCAGCAGTACATGGCCAACGAAGGCCGCTTCCGGATGGTCGAGCTTGCCGATCCAGCGCGCTACAAACAGCTGCTGAAAGCGGCAGAGCGCGACGTGGCGATGCGACAGGCGATGTATCAGCATCTGCAGGGGTTGCAGGTGCCGGTACCGGGCGCAAACAAGCCTGCCCAAAGCGACAAACCAGCGACACCCAGCGACAAGCCGACCGGGGCAGGGAGCCACTAGCGATGAACCTTGCGACAAGCTATTTGGGACTCAAGCTCGCGCATCCGATCCTGCCGGGTGCGTCGCCGCTCGCCGATGATCTCGACAGCGTCAAGCGGCTCGAAGATGCCGGGGCTGCGGCGATTGTCATGCGCTCTCTGTTCGAGGAACAGGTGGCGCAAGAGTCGCTCGGCGCGTATCAGCATCTCGACGGACATGGCGATCTGTACGCCGAAGCGCAGAGCTATTTTCCGTCGACCAACGTGTTTGCACTTCGCGCCGATGCGTATTTGGAACAGCTTCGGCGGATTCGTCAGTCGGTGGCGGTGCCGGTGATTGCATCGCTCAACGGCACGACGCCGGGCGGCTGGCTCGATTACGCCAAACAGATCGAACAGGCGGGGGCGCACGCGCTGGAGCTGAACCTCTATTCGCTGCCATCGTCGCCCGAGCACTCGGCGCATGATGTCGAGCGCGGCCAGCTTCAAATCATCGCCGAGGTCGCCCGCAGTGTCAGGATTCCCATCGCGGTGAAGCTGTCACCGTTTTATACCAGCCTGCCGCACTTCGTCGCTGAAGTGGCCCGAACCGGCGCGCGTGGCGTGGTGCTTTTTAATCGTTTTTACCAACCTGACATCGACATCGAAACACTCGACAATGTGCCGCAGCTTCACCTGTCCGACTCGTCGGAGCTGCTGCTTCGGCTGCGTTGGCTGGCGATTGTTTCGCCGCGGACGCCGTTGTCGCTCGCTTGCTCGGGCGGGGTTCACTCGGCCACCGATGCGGTGAAAGCGCTGATGGCGGGGGCGCACGCGGTGCAGGTCGTTTCGGCGCTGCTGCAGCACGGTCCGGGTACGCTGCGCAAGATCGTCGACGGCGTTTCGCGCTGGCTGACCGAACATGACTACGAGTCGATGGACCAGCTTATCGGCAGCATGAACCACGCGCGCTCGCCCAATCCGTCGGCCTACGAGCGAGCCAACTACATCCGTCTGCTCAGTAGCTTTCATCCGCAAGACTGACGCTGCTCGACGGGAAATCCCGAGATATCAAAAAAATTCGCGCAAAAATTTGCGCTCAATTCCTGTGCCCATAGCATGGGCTGCGTGTCTCTTTCGACGGATGTCACACATGGGATTGCTTTGCGCACAATTGCGCATAGTGCGCCGCTGCCTATCCAGACAGGGCGCGACGGAGTCCTTGCCGACGATCGAGAACAAGCCGCGTCGTGGAATGAAGCAGAGCGCAGCGTTCTTCGACATGTAAGTCTTTCGGATAGCGAATCTATCTTCACGAAAGACTGGTCAGATGCCGCGCTGATCGGCGATGCTGATGAGCTTGTGAGCGAGCAAACAGCGCAGTCTCCAGCACGTCCGTTTGTGAAGTGGGCTGGCGGCAAACGGCAGCTTCTGCCGGATTTGCTGCATCGGGTGCCAAGCTCGTTTCGTCATTATCACGAGCCTTTCGTCGGTGGTGGCGCGCTTTTTTTCGCGCTGACCGAACAAAATCGACTGGATGGCAAAGGCGTCCGACTGACCGATATCAATCGCGAACTCATCAACACATATCAGATGGTTCGGGATCGAGTTGAAACGCTGATAGCGCTGCTCTCGACGTTTAAGAACGACGAAAGCTTTTACTATACGATTCGGGCACTTGAGCCTTCACAGCTCGACGAAGTGCAGCGAGCTGCGCGGTTTATTTATCTGAACAAGACCTGTTTTAATGGACTGTTCCGAGAGAACCGCAGAGGACAGTTCAACGTCCCGTTCGGTCGATACAAACAAGCACAATTTTGCGCACCAAACGACTTGCGGGCCGCGAGTCGTGCCCTGCGCGGTGTCTGTTTGGAAGTCGCAGGTTTTGATGAAATCGCGATGAGCTGCCAGCCGGGCGATTTCGTGTATTGCGATCCGCCCTATGTTCCGGTGAGCCGAACAGCGTCGTTTACAAGCTACAACGGCGGTGGTTTTGGCGACGAGGATCAGCAGCGTCTGGCCGACGTGGTTCGCGTGCTGGGCGAGCGCGGTGTGCATGTACTTTTGTCAAACTCGGCGGTGCCGCTGACCTACGCGCTGTATCGCGAGCTGCACATCGAGGAAGTGCTGGCGCGACGGGCGATAAACTCTCGCGGCGATCGTCGAGGACACGTTCCCGAGCTGCTGGTGGCTGCCGGACCGCTGGCATCCGAGCTGCTGGCTCGTCGTCGCCCTGGTGCGCCGGCTTCGCTTGCCAAGTGACCGCCTGGCGGCGAACGATTCCGTCGTTTTTTCTTTTGGCGTCGCTGATACACTGCACGCGATGACGCACCGGGTTCCTGTTCGGCTGCTCTGTGGTCCGCTGTGCGGCCTGCTTGGCCTTCTGTCGTCGTGTACGCTTTCCGAGTCGTATCTTGTGCCGAGCAAAGCGATCGAGCTTGTGCACAGCCAGCCGCCGGATTCGCGGCAGCGGGCGCAGCTTCCGGCGCTGCGTGAGTCGGATCGCTCCGCGGCGCTGATTCGTTATCGGGCACTCGAATGGAGCGGCGAGACGCTCAATCGGGTGGCTGCGACGCCGATGACGATGGCGCGGGTGCGGGTCGCGAAAGTGAATCCGCTGATGATTGCCGGCGGAACGATCTTGGCGCTTTCGGTGCCGCACCTGGCGCTCGGGATGGCAGCGGGACTTGACCTGCCGCCGGGGGAAACCAAGCCCGCAGATCCGATCGGGATGGGCATCGGTCTGGGTCTTGGTGGACTGCATGTGTTCGTCGGTGGCTTGCTGATGGCGCTGGGCGAACGGCGTCCCAACATCGAACCGACCGAGCCTGCGCTGGTAAAGGCGTATTTGCGCGGTGAAATTCCGACGGCGACTGCGGCCCAAGAAGCCGTGACGGAAACCGGGGAAGCCGCGCCTCCGCCTGATCCGCCGCGGCGCTCGACCTATAACGTCCCGCTTTCACCGGACGACGGTAAGTAGTAAGACCTGGGCACCATGATCTCCCGCTACACCCGTCCTGAGCTGGCCGCGCTGTGGAGCGAGTCGCGGCGGCTCGCGCTTTTTCTTGAAGTGGAACTGGCGGCGACTGCCGCGCTCGAGGAAGCCCAATCGAGCCCCATTCCGACTGGCACCGCGATGCGTCTGCGTCAGCTGTCGGCGCAAATGGGACCGCTCGACCCAAGTCGCGTATCGGAAATCGAGCGACGCACCCAGCACGAAGTCTTGGCGTTTTTGGAACATGTGGAAGAACGTCTGGGCCCCGAGGCGCGCTGGCTCCACTTTGGACTTACTTCATCGGATGTGCTCGATACCGTGCTGGCGCTTCAGCTGCGGGAAGCGACGTCTATCATCATTCGGGGCATCGACGAACAGCTTCTTCCTGCGCTGCGACGACAGGCGACGGCGCATCAGCAGACGCCGATGATCGGGCGCACGCACGGAATTTTTGCCGAACCGATCGCCGCCGGCCTGGTTTTCCTCGGTAGCTATGCTGAAATTGAGCGCGCCAAAGCCCGAATCCAGCGCGCCCAACGTGCGATCGCCGTCGGAAAATTGTCGGGCGCGGTCGGCGTCTACGGCAGCGGCTGCGTCACCCCAGACGTCGAAGAAAAAGCGCTGTCGAGCCTCGGGCTGGTGGCAGAAACCGTCGCGACCCAAGTGGTGGCGCGCGATCGTCATGCCGAGCTGTTGTGGTCGCTGTCGATGCTGGGGGCTGCCGTCGAGCGCCTGGCGGTGAACCTGCGCCACTTGCAGCGCAGCGAAGTGTCTGAAGTCGAAGAAGCCTTTGCGCCGGGCCAAAAAGGCAGCTCGGCAATGCCGCACAAAAAGAATCCGATCTCTGCGGAAAATCTCTGCGGTCTGGCGCGGCTGCTGCGGGCCAATGCCCACGCCGCAGTCGAAAACATCGCGCTGTGGCACGAACGAGACATCTCGCATTCGTCGGTGGAGCGCGTGATCATGCCGGATAGCACGACGCTGTGCGACTACATGGTGCAGCGCGCCGCCAAGCTGGTGTTCGGGCTTTCGGTGCGCACCGGGCAGATGGATCGCAACCTGGCCCAAAGCGGTGATCTGTATGCGTCTGAAAAAGTGATGCTCCAGCTCGTGCGCAGCGGTCTTTCGCGACAGTCGGCGTATGAACTGGTGCAGCGTCATGCGCTGGCTTGCGTCGCCGAGCGGGGCAGTGCGGACGCGCCGTCGTTTCAGGCTCGCCTGGCTGCCGATCCGCAGATTGCCGATAGGCTGCCGACATCGGTGCTGGCTGCCTGTTTCGAGATCGCGACGCAGCTTCAGCATGTGCCGCAGATTTTCGCTCGCACGCTCGCCGACTGACCGAATCGCCGCTTGCGCCGACGGAACGCTTGGCGAAGTCGCGAAAATGCGGTCATCTAACTAGCGAAAACTCTTGATAGAAAAAATGATTCCCCCTTCTTTGCTAGCATCCGCATGCTGTGCAAGAATCCTTATCTGAGGCGACAGTAGCCTCACTGAGACCCTAATGGACGACTTTCACTGCTCCTTCTGTGGCAAGAGGCGTCGCGAAGTCCGCAAGCTGATCAGCGGCCCGCGTGTCTTCATCTGCGACGAGTGCGTCTCGCTTTGCAACGACATTCTCTCGAAAGAGGACGCGCAGGAAAGGCCGCGCTATCCCAAGCCCGTCGAGATCAAAGACGAACTTGACAAGTACGTCGTCGGGCAAGGCCGCGCCAAAAAAACGCTCGCCGTCTCGGTGTATAACCACTACAAACGGCTGATGTCGCGAGGCCGCGCCGGTGACGTCGATGTCCACAAGGGCAACGTGCTTATCATCGGGCCGACGGGCTGTGGCAAGACGCTGCTCGCGCAGACGCTGGCCAAGAAGCTCGATGTGCCGTTTGCGATTGCCGATGCGACGACACTGACCGAAGCCGGCTACGTCGGCGAAGACGTCGAAAGTGTCATCAAAGCGCTGTATCGCAACGCCGGTGGCGACATCGAAAAAGCCCAGCGCGGCATCGTCTGCATCGACGAGATCGACAAAATTTCTCGCAAGGGCGGTGGCCCGTCGGTCACGCGCGATGTCAGCGGCGAAGGCGTCCAGCAGGCGCTGCTCAAGCTGCTCGAAGGCAAGCACGCGACGATTACCCCCGACGGAGCGCGCAACCGTCCGCAGCAAGAGCTTATCCAGGTCGATACCACCGACATCTTGTTTATTTGCTGCGGTGCGTTCAACGGTCTGGAAGACACGATTCGTCGACGGGTATCCGAGCGCGGAATGGGCTTTGGGGCACGAATTTCGGCCCGCAATGATGAAGACAAAGACGCGCTGCGCGCCCAGGTTCGCACCGAAGACTTGATCAAGTACGGCATGATTCCCGAATTCCTCGGTCGTCTGCCGATCATCGTTTCGTGCGACTCGCTCGACGAAAATGCGCTGGCCGAAGTGCTGTGGAAGCCGAAAAACGCGCTGACCAAGCAATATTCGCGGCTGTTCGAGATGGAAGGCGTCAAGCTGCGCTTCACCGACGATGCGCTGATGGCAGTGGCCAAGGAAGCGTACCGTCGCAAGTCCGGCGCCCGCGGCCTGCGCGCGATCATGGAAGAAGTGATGCTGGAAGTGATGTACGAAATCCCGTCGATGACAGGCGTGCGCGAGTGCGTCATCAACGCCGACGTCATCACCAGCCGCCAGCAGCCGCAGCTCATCCGCGAAAAAAAAGCCAGCTAAGCTAGCCCCGCCACTCGCTTTTTCCGACGAAAAATTGCATTCCGGTGCGCCGTTTTGGGCGCCTGCGTCTTTGCTACTGGTCGTCTCGACGGTAGCCCAAGATGCGGTGCGGACCTTCGCCCACGTCATAGGCTTCGTCGACAAAAGGACGGAGCTGCGCTGGCAGGGCCGGAATCGGCTCGCCGGGGCTCGTCATCGCGAAAACAAAGCCTTGCGGTGCGGCGAGATCCGTCGCGAAGGGCAACCACTTGGGCAAGGGCAGGGCGGCGCGCGAAACCACGATGCCAAAACCGGCTGGCAGTCGGCTGGCATCGTCCGCGAAGACGTCAAACTTAAGCCCCAGTTCCCGTCGCAGCGTCAGTAAAAACGCCGCTTTTTTGCCAATTCGTTCGCTCAGCGTGACCTGCAAGTCCGGGCGGCACAGCGCACAGAGCACACCCGGAAAACCCGCGCCGCTGCCCACATCAACAAGCGTCTGCGCCGGCAGCTTGCTCGATTCCGGCAGGCGACCGACCAGCGCCAGGCTGTCGAGAAAGTGCCGCCGGACAATCTGTTCGCGACCCACGACCGCCGTCAGGTTGATCTTGCGTCCCCACTCTTCGAGCAGCTCGGCGTAGCGAATCAGCCGTCGTGCGTCTTCCGGCGACAGACAGACACCTTGCCGGGGCGCTGCGCTGACCAGCAGACGTTCGAGCGGCGACAGCTTTTCAATCGAACTAACCGCGGAGTCCTGCATCCGTACTGCTCAGATCCGTGACGCCGCCATCGCTCACACTGCCATCGGAACTTCCGCCATCGCTGCTTCCGCCATCGGTTACAGGCGCGCAGCAGCGGCTTTTTTCCGTCGGACAGGCCGTCTTGTCGGTGCCGGGCCGATGCTGGGGAAACGACATCACACCGCTCGCGCAGTCTTGACCTTCGGCGACGCAGTAGCTGCTGGCCGAGCACTCTGGACCGCGTGCGACGCAGACCATTTCTGGCGACAGGCACAGGGCAACCAGGTCTGCCGACGGGGATGTGTAGTTTCCGCAGATCGCCGCCGAATCGAGCGGACCGGGCGCCGCACTTCCCAACTTCCATGTGCCCGACGTAGCCCCAGTTTCGTCGGCAGTAAAGATCAACCGACAGGATGCGCCCGTCGCACAGCTATCACACTGGCCTTGCAGCGGTCCGGACTTGTGGACCAGATAACAGGCGCGGGGAAAGCTACAGCGACCCAAGATCGCGGGGTCTTGGCCGGGCGTCGGCGTGGTCGTCGTGCAGTAAATTCCGAGCACGCTCCCGGCGACAAGACACAGCGACAGAGCAAGTCGTTTACCGCGTCGAGGATATGTGTGTCGAGTCGTCACTTGGTTCCGCTGGGTTTGTCGGTGCTGTTGCCAAGCGACAGAAGCAGCGCTGAAAGAAGCTGCTGCGCCTGCATCATGTAGTCACTGACGGCTTTGGCGGTGCGCACCGTGTCTTTGGCCTTCAGTCCGGCGATGACATCCCGATGGCACTTGCGCTGAACGGTGGCGGGCGGCAGAACCTGCGCAAAAAACGCCGCGTGCGCCGAAACCGCCATCCGAATTGTGTTGATGAGCAGTTGAAACACCCGGTTGCGTGCGGTGCGCGTCAGCTCGACGTAAAACTCAAAGTCCAGCTTGAGCATTTCGTCGGGCGAGACATCGGCATCGGCTTTTTTCGCAATCTCCTCGAGCCGGGTGAGATCATCGGCGGTGGCACGCTCGGCGGCCAGCTCGGCCACATCGCGCGCAAAGATCCGCCGAAATTCCAGCACGTCGAACAGCACATCGGCATTGGGAATCCCGTCAGCCGTTCCGGTCACCAGGTGCGAGACCAGCTCGACGCCTGCGGTTTCCATAAACGGAAGTACGCGCGTTCCGTCGCCCTGACGGGTCTTAACCAAACCCATCTGCTCTAGCGATTTGATGGCTTCGCGCAGCGACGCGCGATTTACACCGAGATCTTCAGCGAGCTTGCGCTCGGGAGGGAGCTTGTCACCAATACCGTACACGCCACGCAGAATCAGGCTGCGCAGCTGTTGAACAATTTCTTCAGCGACTCGTTGCTTACCAATTGGTTTCAGCATCGGCGGCAGGGTAGCAGGTTTGCGGAAAAGTGGAACAGCTACAAAAACCCGCTGCGCAAGGTCGATAAGTGGACAGACCAGCGTGCCATTTCGCCGTTGTCGGAGCGGATAGAATCGAGGCGGGCTAGCAGGCGAAGCTCATCGTGCCGGTATTGTTGGTCTCGTTGCACTCGCTGGTTTGACCTGTGCCCATACCGTTGTCGTCGGCGATGATTTGGACGGTGTGGCTGCCGCTCTGGCTCAGCGGTGCGCTGCAGCTTACCGTCGAGCAGAGCCCGGGGGCCAGCGCCTCGGCGGTGAGCGCAGTGCAGAGCAGGATTCCATTTTCGTAAAACGAAATCGGCGTGCCATCGACGACGGGCGCTGTTCCGCGATTGCAGATCGACGTCGAGAGCTGGACCGTGCTGCCCTGACAGACCGCGGTGCCCTTGTTGTTTGGTGCCGTGACATCACCGGCTGCCGACGAGCTGAGCTTGCCTTGGACATTCATGCGGAAGTTGTTGTTGCCCGGCACATCCCAGTTGCGCTGCCACTGGCTGGTGCGCGGAATGCCGCCTTTGTCGTCGGTGTTGGTGATCGAGTACGTGTGCTGGTTCCAGAGCGGACGCGACGCGACCCAGCGATCGGCGACGTCGCCGAACACGCGAATGCCGGTGCGCTTGCCAGTAAACGCGGCTTGGCAGGTATTGCCGGTGCCAGGGACGCCAGCGATGGGAGGCTTGCAGACAAAGCCGCCGCCGACGCTCGCGGTGTTGCACTGGGTATCGGCGGTGCAGCGGCAGTAGCCCTGATCGCAGCCGATGCCGTTTGGACAGTCGGTGCTGGCGGTGCAGCGCAGGCCTTTGAAGATCGGGTCGACCGCCGGGCAAGCCACGCCGCAGTTTTCATTGGACGGGACGATCAGCTTGCTGCGGAAGTTTCCAACCACGTCAGCGACGACGGGATATTCGTTCCAAGTGCAGGACGAGTGGGCTTGCGAAAACAGGATTTCGCCGGTTTTGCCCGAATAGATGCGGGCGAAACACTCGTCGGCGTAGACCGCTTCGGCGGTGCCATCGCCTTCAAAATCGAACAGCGACGATCCGGTGATGTTCGAGCTGACGTCTTGCGACAGGTTGCTCCACAGCAGGCGATCGGTGCGTCCGCTCGGGCAGAACTTGGCTTCGGCTCCGGCGACGCAGTCGGGATCGAACACGGTGTAAGAACTGGAGCCAGCGGCGGCAAACTCGGCGCGTCCATCGTTGTCGAAGTCGCCAATCGTTGGCGGGCCACCACCCGTCGATCCAGGGAGGCTGAGCGGGCCAAAGACGATCGCGCCGTCTTTGGACACAATCCAAGCGCGTCCGCTCATGATGATGGCAATTTCGGCGATTCCGTCGGAGATATTGCGGTCGATCGTGGTTCCGTTGGGCACCCCGAAATCAGCGACGGCAACATAGGCACGGGCTTGACTAAGTCCCGGCGGCAGCGGCAGATCCCGATCTTTTTTCCACTTCGAATTGGCCTTGTCCCACGAGTAAATCGCCGTCGGTGAGACCAAGTTTGGAATGCCGTCTTTGTCGATGTCGGACACGACAGAGAACTGCCCAGTGTCTTGGCCGGTGGTGCGAAGATTGACCGAGGAGTCGATCAGCACGCCGCTCGCGCTGTACACGAAGCCTTCGGCGATGATTTCGGGCCTGCCATCGTCGTCGAGATCGTGGATCGCCGGGCCAGTCCATTCGCACAGACCGGCAAACGGATTCGAGTCCGCCCCGGCGCCGGTTTTCGATGTCCACAGCGTCACGAACTTGTTTTGCGCGCGGTCAAAGCCAAAGGCGACGAGTCCGCCCGTCGCAGAATACGCAACGATGTCTGCCGAGCTATCGCCGTTGAGATCGCCGATGGCTGGGGTGGTCGCACCGTTTATCGGCGTCGCAATGACATACTGCTGATTGCAGCTTCTGCCGTCGAGAACGCGCAGGATTCCGTAATTGCCGCTGTAAAGACCGCAGCTTCCGTCGGTGCCGCTGTAGGTGTTGACCAGGATCGACGGACGGGTAGTGACAAACTCGGAACCGCGACCGGCAAAGTTGAAGTCCATCACCAGCGGCGTCGAGAGCACTTGCTTGTGATTCGGATACGGGTCCGTTGCCAGCGGTTTTTGCCATTCACAAAAAATCTGGGGCGATAGCAGCCCGGCGGGAACCAGGCGTTCACAGGTTGGGTTGTTGGGGTGATCGGCGCTGTAGGGTGCGCAGCGGTTGTTCAAACAGTATGAATCACCAGGGCAGTCACTATCGACGGTGCAGCGCGTTTTTGAAACACAAATGCTGTCGATACATTCCTCATTGTCGGCACAGGCCGGATCGCACAGCCCGGCCCCGTTTCCCACTTCAGAACCCGAGCAGCCGGTCATCGCTGCGAAAAGCGCGATCATCGACGATGCCAGCAGCGTGTTTAACCCCGAGCGTCCCTTCAGCTTGCGAAACATTGGTTTGCCTCCCCATCGGATCATCGGCTGTCCCGAGTGCCAAAATCCGGAATTAAAAATGCCGATATTCTATTTATGATAGCGCGATTGCTTGTTCGCACACCAAAGCCGGCCTCGTCGTATGACGCTCGGCGGCGCTGGGGCGAGCCGACTTGCCAAAACGCCGCCCTTTCGCTCGAAGCGCCGACATTTTCTTGGGGGTTGGCGGTCGCTGTGTTACCTATCGAAGACACCTGTCGTGGCCATCCAGCGCGATGGTTGCGATCGAATTTTGTGTATTTAGCTACATGACTTGCGCTAAAGTAGCGGTCAAACTCACCTCTGGTCGTCTGAGGCACGCGGTCTTCCTGACCGATGCCCACGGGCCCGCAGTCGAGCTTGCAATGGTCTAACCAGCATGTCGAACGCCGAAC
>DAORGN010000049.1:0-27058 GCA_035340095.1 Pseudomonadota bacterium
CGCCAAAATTCGCGAAATCGTCGGTCGCTCGCCGGCCATGCTGGAGGTGTACAAGCTGGTGGCGCGGGTCGCCAGCTCGCAGTCGACGGTGCTGGTGATTGGTGAATCGGGAACCGGAAAAGAGCTGGTGGCGCGGGCGATTCACAACCATTCCCCGCGCGCGAGCGGTCCGTTTGTCGCCGTAAACTGCACCGCGATCAGTGAATCGCTGCTGGAGTCCGAGCTGTTTGGTCACGTCAAAGGCGCGTTTACCGGGGCGCAGCATGCCAAGCGCGGCTATTTTGAAGAAGCGCAAGGCGGAACGCTGTTTCTCGATGAGATTGGCGACATAAACGCCAAGATGCAGGCGCAGCTTCTGCGGGTGTTGCAAGAAGGTGAAATCCGTCGCGTCGGCAGTACCGAACCGGTTCATGTCGATGTGCGGGTGGTTGCCGCGACGAACCGCGATCTCGATGAAGAAGTGCAAAAAGGGCGCTTCCGCGAAGACCTGTATTTCCGCATCAATGTGGTGACGATTCGACTGCCGCCGCTGCGGGAACGGCCCGAAGACATCACGCTGCTAGTCGAACATTTTTTGGCCAAATATGGCGACCGCGAAGGCCGACACTCGATTGGTGTGGCCGACGAAGCGATGGAACTTTTGTGTCGCTATGGCTGGCCGGGCAACGTGCGCGAGCTGGAAAATGTGATCGAGCGCGCGCTGGCGCTGTCCAAAAGCGGAATCGTGCTGCCATCGGATCTGCCGATTGATGTGCGCGGCAGTGAAGCGCGCAGTGTGCCGCGATCGGGGGGAAGTCTGGTCGAAGATCGTCCGACGCTGGCCGAGCTGGAGCAGCGCTACATCAACCTGATTTTGCAGCAGGAAGGTGGCAACAAAAAGCGCGCTGCCGAAGTGTTGGGAATCGATCGCCGCACGCTGTATCGCAGCTTGGAACGCGGCGTGCCAGATCGCAGCGAGCGATTCGATCGCGAACCCAGCGACGACAAAGACGGCTAGATTCCTTTTGGCAAAGCACTGCTATAGTGCCGCGCATGTCGACGCTTTCGCTTTCTGTCTGCCAGCATCCGCTGCTTTGTGCGCGCGGTTTTGTGACGGAATTTCCGTCGCCGCTTGCGTCTATGCCATCTCCGGACTGGCTCAAATCCGGTCTGTCTTTGTCGGCTTCTGCACCGCTTTCCTCGTCCGATGCGCTGCGCCAAGCGGTGCGTGATCTGCTGCGCCACGGTGGCTACAAACCCACCGGCAGAGGCAAGCCAGCGTCGGAATATCTGCTGCGTGCCGCGAGCGAAGGAGGACTTGGTTCCATCAACCTGGCGGTCGATGCGTGCAACGTGGTGTCGCTCCATTCCGGAATTCCGGTAAGTGTGGTCGATCTGGGACGGGCGAAACCGCCGCTGTCGATTCGGATCGGGGCCGCCGGGGAAACCTATGTGTTTAATGCGTCCGGACAGACCATCGACATTGCCGGACTTTTGGTGCTGTGTGATGCAGAAGGTCCGTGTGCAAACGCTGTCAAAGATGCGCAGCGGACCAAGACACACGACGGAACCAGCCAGACGCTGTCGATCCTCTGGGGCTGTACAAGTGAACGTGAGCAGACAAGCCGCGCGCTCGATTACTATCTAGAGCTTTTGCACAAGCTCGGCGCGAAGACGCAGGTGGTTTTGTAGCGCGATTTCGCGCGGTAGACCATTTGGACTGTATCCAAACTAGTTTTGTACTGTATCCAATATGAAGCAAATCAAATGCTTCATATTGGTTTGGCCTGGGTGGCGTGGGAATTGGGCGATGGGGCCGTAGGCGTGCGCGGCTGCGCAAGCGGACAGATCAAGGCGTGTAGTGCAGCACGGTTCCGCCATCCCCGACGGCAAAGATGTTGGTCGGGCTGGATCCCCACACTGCGCGCAGGTTGGCGGTGGTGTTGGATGTCATCGTTTTCCACGCAACGCCGTCATACTGCAAGATGGTGCCACCGTCGCCGACCGCGATGATGAAGGTGTCGCCGCTCGACCACATGCCACGAATCGCGGTGGTGACATTGGTCGTCTGTGTCATCCATGCGTTGTCTTGTCCGGCTGTGCTGGATCGACGGACGATGACGCCACCATCGCCAGCAGCATAGTGATAGGTGCCGCCGCACAGCGTCGCGTAAATGTTTCCTGGAACCGCAGGACCGGTGGCCATTTGCGCTGTGGTCTTTTTGTTGCCATCCCAGAGCCCAGCGACGGCGTTGACGGTTGCTTTGTTGCCCCCGACCACGAAATCACCACCCGTGGTTGCGCAGATGCTGTTCATCGTGGTGGTTCCGATGGCAAGCTGACCCGACGCAACTGCACCGTTTGTGCCGATGAGCAGGGACTCACCGACGCTGCCGACCACATAGCCGAGGCCGTTGGCAGCGATGACCACCGAGTTTAGGTTCGATGTCGATGTCGTGGTAAGCGGTGTCATCGTCGTGGTCCATTTGAATATCTTGGCGGTGTCTCCGACGAGATAGACCGCTCCGAAGCCGACTTTTCCAGCGACGCCGCGCAGGTTGGGAGTCTGTCCGCCCGGCAGTCCGATGGTCTTCCACGAAGAACCATCCCAAGTGAGCACTGTGCCGCTGTTTCCGGCGACAACGACGTTGCTCGCACCGCTGCCGCCGACGCCGTTCAGGCTCGTCGTGACGCTGGCGGGAATCGTTTCTTTGCACCAGCCGTGGCAGCTTGTGAAGACGGCCTGCACGGTGGTGTCTTGATCCATCGGAACGGTGCAGTTGCCAGTGCCGCTACAGCCGCCGCCCGACCAGCCGTTGAAGGACGACATCGCACCGCCGGTGTTGGTTGCGGTCAACGTGATCGGCGTGTTTTTGGCGACGATCAGGGTGCAGTTTTTCCCGGTGTCATCGCAGTTTATTCCCGGCGGATTCGACGACACAGTTCCGTTGCCGCTGACAATTTTCGCGATCTGGACCGTCAGGGTGACGCCGTTGCCGCAGAGCGGAATCGCTTTGATGGTGACATTTAGATCGACGACGTTGTCGCTGTCGATGGTGAGCGTGGCGGTGCCGGTTCCCACCAAGCAGCTTCCGCTGTACAGGTCGACTTGGAAGCTGGTCGCGCCGCGCGTTCCGACGGGAAATGTGACACCCAGCAGATCGTAAGGTGCCGCCGTGAACGTGCTCATGTTGGTTTTCGAGACGCCCATCGCATCGGTCGCAGCCACGCTTAGGACGGCCTTGTCGACGCTGCCATCGACCGGGGTGACGTGCAGGCGGATGAGCGGACCGTCGCTCTGGTTTTGGGCGTTGTCGCCACATGCACCGAGCACGAGCAGCACAAGCAAGACGCCGAAACGGACCAGGTGGCGCAGTGGAGACAGCCAAGCAGTGCGGCCTACGGTATGCATCCCATCCTCCTACGTAAATGAGTCGCGCCGACGGAGATGCGTTTGCGGCGCAGGACTCGGGGCTTGCTTTTGGACACGGCCTTAGAACGAAAAGGAAAGGTTGTTGCTTGGCGGCGTGCGATCGGTGCTGGCAGCCGGGCGCGTCGCGATGACGACACCCGCTGTGACACCCGCTGCCACCGCGACCGCACCACCGAGCGCAACCCAAAACCACCATTTTTTGTAGACCGGAGTCTTTTCGATGACGACCACTTTGGTGGGATCGGTTCCGACGGTGAGTGTGCGTTCGATGCGCTGTTTTTGACCATCTTCAATCACCGCATCGACTTGTTCGGATCGATAGCCGACATGACGCAGCACCACTTTGTGCGGACCCGCAAACGTCGTGCGCTTGTACGGCGTGATTCCGAGCTCGGTGCCATCGACAAACACCGCCGCGCCGCTGGGTTCGGAACGAATGTCGAGCGTGCCGCGCGGACGCGCCACCGATTCGATGATCGCGCGCTTGGCCAAATCGCCGAGTTTTTCGGCGGCCTGTTTGTCGTTACAGCTTGGACAGTCTTCCGACAGCTTGGCGCCAAAGGCCCCGACTTCGACATCGAGCACTTCGACGGAAAAACGCCAAGCCACCGGTGTTTTGCCTTCGCCGCGGCGGACTCGATAACGAACCACCATCTGTCCGTCGAGCAGCCGCCCGAGCCGTTCGTAACAGAGCTCGGTGTGACAGCCTTGAAGCTGCGCTTCACCCGACAGCGTGGCTTCCAGATCGGTCTGGGCAATCGGCGCAAGCTGCTGGGACTTGAGCGCGCTTTCGAGCGCGGAACGAAGCTGGGTCTTTTCGCTTGGCGACAGCTCGCCTTCGAGCTGCGGTTCCGAAATGACCACACTGGCGGCGTTCGCGCTTTTTTCGCCTAGGGTCCACAGTGCGCCGAGTAGCGCGACGATGAGCCATACCGTTTTGCGATACAAACCCAGCTGGCGAAAGCGGATCTTCATGCCGGCCCCCTCAAAAGACAATGCAGAGCGCATCAAACAGTCATCGTATCCGATCCCGATAATTTTCAATAGCTGGGCGAGGAGTTCGTTATTCTGTGGGCACTGATGAATCGTAGCCTTGGCTTGCGTCTAAACGACGAGCCCATCTAAGGAGTCCACATGCGTACCTCTGTTCTGCTTGCTCTCTTGCTTTGCGCAGCTCCGGCTTTGGCGCAGACCCCCGCAGCCGCTCCCACCGCGGCACCCGCCCCCGCAGCAGCGGGCGTGACGCTTTCGATCAGCCAAAAGGACAGCAGCATCACCTATCGACTGATTCACAAGCTGCACAAGTTCGATGGCGTGTCCAAACAGGTCGAAGGCAAAGGCCGCATCCTTCCTGACGGAAAAGCCCAGGTGATGGTGCGTGCCAAAGTGGAGTCGTTCGATTCCGGGAATGCCAATCGCGATTCCCATATGAAGGAAACCGTCGAGGCGGCGCGCTTTCCCCAGGTCGAGCTGAAGGCAAGTGGCGAAGCGGCTCTCCCGGCTTCATTCCCGGCCACCGTCGACAAAACGTTCAACGCCGAGCTGTCTTTTCACGGCGTCAAAAAGAACCTGAGCATTCCGGTCAAGCTGACCTACCAAAGCGCGACGAGCATCAAAGCGGAAGCGCACCTTATGCTGAGTCTCGATGAGTTTAAGATCGAGCGACCCAGCCTGATGTTTGTCAAAATCGACGATGCGATGCAGGTCGATATCGCGCTCACTTTCTCGCCGTAACCGCCGCAGCGGGCGGCTTGAGTCAGCGTTTCGGAATCATGCCGCCGCTACAGCACAACACGCCGCCCGGATTGCTCGCGGAATCGGTGTGGGCGGCGCTCACGCCCCCGAGGGGCGGATCACACGACCAGCCGCTTGTGTCAAAGCATCCCAGCGCGTGATGCAGTCCATGACAGTCCGGACCGGGAAGCGATTTTACCGACGGCGCTGTTCCACACCCCAGCAGCGCATGCGGCATCGCAGGTCCGGGATCACAGATCGGAAACGGTCCTATCGAAACGCTCGCCAGCGACAGAAAAAATCCTTGTACCGTGTCGCAGTCGATAAGCGAGATCAGCGCTTCGTCGTGCGGTCCGGCACCGCAGACATGAACCCCCGGCTGATCGATGCAGAGCGTACTTGCGGCACCTTGCGCAAAGCTGCCGCTACAGGCCCACACCTGATCACCGCGTGCCATCGCGAGCAGCATTCCTGAACCTGAGCAGATTCCGTTTTGGTGCGGCGTCTGTCCGGGGGCCAGACATTGGCCGGAATTGCAGCTCCACCCGTCGGGACAGTCGCTTCCTTTGTTGTTGGGATCGCACAGATAGGGACCATCGTAGGTGGGCCGATAGCAGGACACCGCAGCGATTCCTACAAGTCCAAACAGGGCCGACTTCCACAGTCTGTGGATCATTCCGGCAGCCAGCATGTGGGCGTAAGAAAAACGCATCAGAAGCGGACCTCCGACAGCATTCCCATCCCAGCTTTTTGAACAAGCGGCGCGACGGCGACACGTCTTTTGCTTGCACCAAGCTTGGCTGCCCGCTGGGTATGTACGTACAGCCAAACACTGCCCGCCAAGAGCGCCGCTCCCCCGACGGAATCAAGCGCTATCGTCACCGCGCTCAGGGTTTTTCCCTGCTGATCGAGCTGCTTGTCAAAGTGTCCGTCGGCGGTCGGTTGGCTGACTTGTTTGGCCACAAGCAGGGTTTCAATGCCGGTTCCCACCCCAGCCAAGAGCAGCGCACCGCCACCTATGAGCAGTCCCACTGCGCCCGCAGGTCGTCGGATTTTGACTGGATCAGATTTTGACGCAGCGACGAAGAGTTCTGGTGTTTTGGCATCACTGGCTTGAATCGCCACGGTCTCTTTTGGCGTTTTTTCTTCCGGAGAATTGGCCGCGGAGTCTTTGGAACCGGAGTCTGTGGGAACGGAGTCTTTGGGAATCGACGCAGGAATTGTACTGACAGCTTGGGTCGGTGCCGGACTGCGCATCGCCAAGACCGGATCGGGTTCCGTCTTTGTGGTCGCGCGGGCTGCCGGTTCTGTCGTCGGATTTTCTGTCTCTGTTGGCGATGTGGCGGACGCTTCGCTGGGCTCTGAAGCGGTGCGCGCTGGATGTGATCGAGCTGCGCTTTTTGCCAACACGGCGCTCCGCGCGGGCATCGGATTTCCCATGGGCGGGCTTGCTCTGCGCAGAGGCGGAATCGTCGCGGAAACCGGCGCCGGATTTGGTGACTGCGCGATTCCTTGTTCCGAAAGCAGAGACAGAAGCGCCGGAAGTTCGATCGCAATCGCTTCCGCCAGATCGATGTGGTTTGGGGTCTCGCGCAGCTGCAGACTTCGCTTTAACGACCTTGTTCCTTGCGACAGCGTAAGCAGACAACGGAGCCCGTGTTCCGTCGACGAATCGGTCTGAACCAGCAAACGGACGATGCCATCGCTGTCCGGTTGCGGTTCGGATTCACTGTCCTTGCGAACTTGGGTCGGACGGTGCAAATAGCGTCGCGCAGCGCGGGCAACTTCATCCCCGAGCGCGGGATCACGGCTCAGTACATGCAGAGAGTCCACTCGCTGGGCACCTGGAGTCAGCATCTGTGCCGGCATCGCCAGCAAAAGAAGCCACAGCGTCAAGGCCGAACCGATCATCGGGGCGGAGACTCCGTTTGGGGGCGTTCTTCACTCTCTTTCAGATAGCGATGCGCAGACTCGCGGTGCAGTCCATTTGGGAATCGCACAAGATAACGCTGCCAACCAAGCTGGCCACTTTTGCGATCGTGCTCGGCGCGAAGCTGGGCAATCCGTGCCAGTGCATTGTCCGCGCGGATGCCATCGCCTTTGGCCACAGACTCGAACAGAGACACTGCGTTTTCGACTTCTCCGCGATCGGCAGCGCAGCTTCCCAAGTGGTAACGTGCAGCGCTTTCCGCAACAGCATTTTCCGACGGAAAACTCAGCATTCCGCTGTCCAGATAGGAACGCAGCAGCGCGTCTGCTTCTGCATCACAGCGTCCTTCTTCGATCAGCTGACCGACCTTTGCTCCGAGCGTTTTTTGGTACTGCGCAAGGCTTGGAACCGTAAGCGATTCACCTGCACGCAAAAACACGGCTGCCCGGTTTCCGCCTTTGGGCAAAACTTCAACCAGGCCTTCTTCGACGCGCACGCTGGTTTCGCTGCTGCCTTCCTCGCGTGTTACGGCAAAGCGCGTTCCGTGCACAATCACTTCAGCATCCGGGGTTTCTACCACCAACTTTCCACCGCTTGGCAAAGGCGGAACGTGGACCCGGACCTGGCCGCGCGCCAGCTTGATATTCGGTCGGAATCGCTCTTTCTGCTCGACATCGACCTGTCCTATCACGAAAAGCTCTGCGCCGCAGCGGAGCGGGCTACGCGATTCCTTTTCACTGCGGAGTGTGAGCTGTTCCCGAAACGACGATGGCTGGGTGATACGCTGATACAGTCCGGAAAGCCCACCGCGATCGTCGCTGCTGCTGTTTCCGCGCAAGGACAAAACGGCGACCGAAATCACCACAAGGACTGCCGCCGAAGTCGCAAGCAGACGAACATTTCCCATGTCCCGCCACGCTTCCCATAGATGATATCGCCAGCGTCTCCGTCGAGCCAGGCGCTGCGCTGCGCCTTCCAGTTTGTCAAAGCTTGCGGTTTCGGAATCAGGATGGGAATCCTCAGAAACCAAATGAAACGCTTCCGCGAGGAGTCGTTCATCCGGTGCAAGCTGCGACGCATTCGGAGACCCAAGCAGACTACGCAGCGGACGCAGCTCTTCTTCTTTGGCTCCGTCTTTTGGCTGACTAGACATACTCTTTACTCCGTACTTGGCGGTTTGCCGCGTTCGGTTCCTGCGCGCACCACGCGGACAGCTCTTTTTGCAGCTCTGCGCGGGTGCGAGACAGACGAGCCAGCACCGTTCCGCGTGGCTCTCCCGTGATCTCGGCAATTTCGGCCACCGCAAAACCTTCAATTTCAAACAGCAGGAGCGCGGTCCGTTTTTCTTCCGGAAGCGTCTGCACAAGCTCCATCAGCTTTTTTTGCAGCTCTTTGTCGCCATGCTGATCTTCCGGACTCGGCGGCAGTGGTCCGTCGTCGTGTCTTTCGGGCGGACGGCGTGCACTCTTGCGCCGCTGGCCGTGCGCTTCGTTTATCGCGATGCGCGTAATCCAGGTCAAAAGCGACGACCGACCATCGAAGCGATCGATTTTTTCAAACACGATAAGGAATGTCGACTGAACCGCATCACGGGCCAGCTGCGGATCGGCAAAAATTCGCAGGAGCAGCCTCTGTACCCGTGGTGCGAAGCGGTCGTAAAGCTGCCGATAACAGCCGGCCTCACCTCGGCAGAGACCGGCCACCAGCTCTCGTTCGGCGGATGCTCCCAGCGGCAGAAATTCGATTGGCTTGTTCATGCGCTACCTGGCCATCATATCGTGGGTTGTGGGTGCCGCGGTGCGGCGTTTCCCATCCCAAACCGTTAGAGCAAGTAGGCGGGCGGCTGATTGCGTGGGGCGAAAAGAAAATTTTTTACCGTCGCAGAGGGCCGCCCGGACCCTTTCTTCCGTGCGCCGCGAGGATCTTGTCGAGCATCGCTTGCTGATCGGCAGAGAGCACCGCTTTCACCTGCGCCATCGTGTCTTGCCGTATCTGCTCGATCTGGGTGTGCGCATCGTCCGCGGACAGCGTACCTGCTTCCACCTGCGCATGCAGATCCGAAATCTTGCTCTGCGCGGCATCCTGAAGCGCACTGATTTGGCTGACTTGATCGTCGCTGAGCCCGATCGCATCTTTGAGCTTTGTCAGATCAAACGGACCGTGGTGATGATCCCGCATGCTGGCAAACTTGGTCTGCTGATCCGGGGTCAGGAGCGCCATGATCTGCGCGTTCTGTGCGTCGTGCAGCGCTTTGATCTGGGCGCGGCCCTCTTCTTTGCTTAGGGTTCCGGCCTGGACCTGGGCGCGGATGTCTTCCGCTTTGGCTCGTGTCGCGTCGAGAATCGGCTGAATCTGTGCCACCTGATCCGCCGACAGAGCGAGCAGTGAAGTCAGCTCATCCAGTTCCGAGAGCTGGGTCCGTCCGGCATGATTCCGCGCCCCAGCTCCGTCGCAGTCGGGCAGCGCAAGCTGTTCTCCGCTCAAGCTTCCACCGGTGATTGCCATCACATCGCTGCCAAGCGACAGGGAGTCTCCGCAACCGATTCCCAAACCAAACAGAAGTGCCGACACAAAACCAAGCGACAGAGAAGTCTTCATGGTACGTCTCCTTCGGAGCAGCCGTGTGGAGCGATGCAGCGTCCGGACCGGAAAACGGACACCGCAGCGCGGGTTCATTTCGTTCCATCGATGGCTGTAAGAGAGAGTCCAAACCCCCCGCGCCGATTGCATCCACGCGCATTTTTTTGGATCGCTTCTGCCTGGCAATCGTCGTTTGCGGCGCGGCTGCCGTTTGCACTGCCGGGAACGGACGTGCTATGCAAGCGCCCTTCATGAAATCTCCGTCGAAAAATAAACAGGCCGAGGAAAAGTCAGCCACGCATGGGCGGGTTGGCTTTGTTGCCCTAATGGGTCGTCCCAACGTGGGCAAATCGACGCTGCTCAACAGCATCCTTGGCGAACACCTCTCCATTGTTAGCCCCAAACCACAGACCACGCGCAACCGCATCTTGGGGGTAAAAAACATAAAACCCCGTCGCAGCGATGCCGGAACGAAGCCTGCTGTGCAGCTTGCGCTCGTCGATACGCCGGGTCTGCACCTGACTTCGATCAAAGGCCGCACGGCGCTCAATCGCTTCATGGTCGAAGAAGCGCAACAAGCCGTCGATGGCGTCGATGCGGTGCTTTTGGTCGTGAACCTGAAGCTGCCGGATGGAAAAATCGACGACGACTTTGTTCCGTCGCTGGCTCATGCCGATGAACAGATCGCGGAACAGCTTGTGGCGCTGGGCAAGCCGCTCATCGTCGCGCTGAACAAGACCGATCTGGTGTCGGACAAGCGCTTGTTTTTGCCGCTCATCGAGGCGCTGGCGCAGAAGCTGCCCGGCGCGCCCATCGTGCCGATTTCGGCGATGCTGGGCGATGGCGTTGATGTTCTCGTCGATGAAATCTGCGCCAAGCTGCCCGAAGGCGAGCCGCTGTTTCCGCAGGAAGTCCTGACCGATCGGCCCGAGCGCTTCCTGGTCAGCGAGTTGGTGCGCGAGCAAGTGTTTCTGGCGACGCAGAAAGAGATCCCCTATGCCGTCGCGGTGACGATCGATGGCTGGCAGGAACGCATCGCCGATCATGGCAAAAAACAGGGCGAGCGAATCGGCGTTCAGATCGACGCCACGATTCATGTCGAAAAACCCGGACAGAAAAAAATTCTCGTTGGTGAACGCGGTCAGATGATTCGCAACATCGGAACGCTGGCGCGGCAGCAGATCGGGGAACTTTTGGGCTGCGGCGTGCATCTTCAGCTGTTTGTCCGCGTCGATGAAGACTGGTCGCAGACGCCGTCGGGGCTGCGCAAGATGGGCTATGAAATGGAGGCGCGGCGATGAAATCGGCACCTCGTCCGGTTGTGGACCGCTCTTTGCCCGTCGTGGCACTCGTCGGTCGTCCCAATGTTGGCAAGTCCACGCTGTTCAATCGCTTGACCGGCAACCACCACGCCATCGTCGAAGACATGCCGGGTGTGACCCGCGACAGACGCTACGGTCAGTGTGAATACGACGGACGGCTGTTCCGGGTCGTCGATACCGGCGGCATCGACTTTGGCGCCGAAGGCAGCATCGCGGTAGGAATGCGCAAGCAGGCCGAGCTGGCGATTGCCGAAGCCGATGTCGTGCTGCTGATCATCGACGGACAAAAGGGTCTTCTTCCCGACGACCGCGACATCTTTGTCAAGCTGCGGCGCGGCGGCAAAAAGATACTCATCGTGGCCAACAAGATCGACGGTGCCAAGCACGAATCAGGACTTGTCGATCTGTATGGATTGGGCAGTGGCGATGTGTTTGGCATCTCGGCGGCGCACGGTCGCGGAATGCCCGATCTGCTGGATGCAATTGTCGACGGAATTCCCAAAGCGGAACCCGTTGCCGTTCATGAGCCGCCCGCGTTTGCCGATGTGGAAGACGACGCTGACGACGAGCCGGCGCTGTCGGAAGAAGAGCTGGCGCGGATCGATGCGGCGATCGATTCCGAAAGCGAAGAAGACCCAGCCGATGAAGGTCCAGCGACGGTCAGTGAAGCCGACCTGCTGCGCGATCAAATTCGGATTGCGCTGGTCGGTCGTCCCAATGCCGGCAAGTCGTCGCTGGTCAACGCGCTGTGCGGGGAAGAACGGATGCTCGTCGATCCGACCCCCGGCACCACCCGCGATCCGATCGATACGCCGATTTTGCACAACGGTCAGCGCTTCACTTTGATCGATACCGCCGGCATTCGTCGTCGGGTGCGCGTGCATGAAGCGAGCGACCGAATTGCGATGACGATGGCCGAGCGTGCGATCGAGCGCGCCGAGGTCGCGGTTCTGGTGATCGACGCGAGCGCTGGCATCGGCGAAATGGACGCCAAAATCGCCGGCCTTGTGAACGACGCCGGACGGGTGCTGTTGATCGTCCTCAACAAGCGCGATCTGGTGCCGCCTGCCGAGGTCAAAGCCATCGAGGCCGAGCTAGACCGCAAGCTCCAGTTTGTGCCGTGGGCGCACAGGCTGTGGGTGTCGGCGCAGACGCAGCGCGGCGTGCTCAAAATTTTGGAAGAAGCGACGCGCTGTTACAAGTCGTTCGCGAGTCGCGTCAAGACCTCGGCGCTCAACCGCTTTTTTGCGGGCATCGTCGAAAAGCATCCGCCGCCTCTGTTCCAGGGCAAGCCGATTCGGCTCTATTACATCACCCAGGCGCAGACCAAGCCGCCGACGTTTGTTCTGTCGGTGAACTATCCCGAAGGCATGCACTTTTCGTATCGCCGCTACCTGCAAAACCAGCTCCGCGAGTCGTTCGGCTTCGTCGGTACGCCCATTCGACTGGTCGCCCGCGCCAAAACCAAGTGACAATCGGAACCGATGCGATCGGTTCGGTTTGGACTGTGGCTGGGAATCATCGGCCTTGTGGGCTGTGATGGGATTCAAAAGGTGGCGCAAGACGGTCCCTTGTCGTGTCACAGCGACGATGACTGTGCTGCGCAGCCGATGCAGAAAGCCTGCCACGCCGGATTTTGTGCCGATCCGGGCTGTCCTTTGGGAACCGCTTATGTGGGGGCCGGGCCGTACAGCCGCGGCTGTGATCCGATCGATCCCGACTGTGAGCTTGGCGCACAGCCGCTTCACACCGTGACCATCGACCATGGTTTTTGCGTCAGTGTGACCGAATTGCAAGTGCAGCAGTACCGGCAGTGCGTCGCTGCGGGTGCATGCACAAAAGCGCCGGATCTGCGCTGCACCCAAGACTTGGCGACGTGGACAGAATCGCCGGACGCAAATGAAGCGCTGCCGTTGACCTGTCTTTTGTGGTCGGAAGCCGATGCCGCGTGTCGTTTTCTGGGTGGACGCTTGCCGACAGAAGCGGAGTGGGAAAAGGCCGCGCGCGGACGTGACGCACGCAAGTATCCGTGGGGCAACGTGCAGCCGCTCGGCTGTGGTTCGGCGGTAAATTACGACGGTGGTGGCAGCTGTCCGGGGCGTCCGTGGTCGGCGAGCAGCGCGTCGCGACAAGGGGCACAGCTTTTTTCCGCCGCCCGCGCCGTCGATATGGCCGGCAATGTGTGGGAATGGGTCACGGACTACTATTCGCCCCTTGCGTATCGCGACTGTGCGACGGGCTGCATTGATCCGCTCGGGCCTCTTTCCGGCACGCTGCGGAGTCGTCGCGGCGGCGGTTTTCAGAGCAGCCAGTGGAAAGAACTGACGACATTTTGGCGCGACTTTCACACACCAGAGAGCGCTCGCAGCGACAGCCAAGGCGCGCGCTGCATTTTCCCAAAGTAGGAGGGCAGATGTCCTTTTCGTGGGCAGTGACGGCGCATCGCACGCTGTGGAAAGGTCTGCTGGGTCTTTCTGTCTGGGCGCAGCTTGCTTTTCTGGCGCACGCGGAAACAAAGCCTGGGCTTTCGCTTTCCGTTCGGGAAGTATCGACGCTGCCCGGTGTGTATGCAGGTCAGCTTGCGTTCGCGCCCGATGGCAAGACGTGGGCCGCGGGTCAGCAGCGAGAGATATCGCTCTTTGACGGTGACAAACCGATCCGCACGCTGACGCCGGTGTGGGTCGATAGCGATGCGGACTTGCACTTTTTGGCCGATGGAAAAAAGCTCGCGGCGGGGGGACGGATTTATTCACTTCCTGACGGAAAAGAGCTGTTCGCTGTCTCTGCAAACCGTGCTGTCCATGAACGTGGCTTTGAAATCGACGCCGCGACCATTTCGCCAGACTTTGCCAAGTGTGTTGCGTGGGTCAAATACCATCCCAGTCGCTGCTGCCGAGAGTCCGGACATCGCGATGCGCCAGCCCACAAGCCGGCATCCCCTGTGTTTGTCATCGACACCCAGAGCGGACAGACGCAGCCTCTGCCGATCGAAGACGGAGGCTTTGGTGAATACCGTGCGCTTGCCGCCAGCAGCCGGTATTTCGTCGTCGGTGGCGTTGCCAACAAAGCCACTGTGTTCGATCGCAAAACGGCAAAGCCCGCTGCCACACTTTCGGAAGACGGGGCGTTTTATGCATTCCGTTTTTCCGCTGATGAAAAGACGCTGGCGGCGATTCATCTGGGCCGATTCCTGATTGTGTATGACGGCGACAGGTTCACAAAACGGACGAAAATAGAAGTTCTGCCGGATGGCAAGTGGCTGACTGCGCTGGCGATTTCTCCGTCGCTGCCGATCGTTGCTGTCAGCGGTTGGGATGGCAATCTGCGGCTCTATTCGCTGGCGAGCAGCGATGTCGGAAAGCTGCTGTGGAGCGGCCCGCTTGGACAGGCCTCTGCCATCGCTTTTTCCCCAAAGGGAAACGAGCTGCTCGTCGCCGTGTCAAACCCGAATCGGATTGTCCGTTTGGCGGTGTCAGTCGTCGCAGGGGATGGACAGCGCGATCGGTCGCTTGGCCATCGTTAGCTTGCCGGCACCGAGCTGTCCGCCCGATCCATCACCCCAGCACGACACTTTGCCAGCCCGTGTCAGCGCACAGAAAAAGGAATGGCCAAGCTGCACACTGGCGACATCGGACAGACCGATGATCGGCTGCGCTCCGGCGGGGGGACTGGGTTCATCGGGAAGCTTCATCGCACCCGGCGTTTCCCCGTAACAGTGCACCTGTCCCTGTTTCGATAGCGTGCAGGTATCACGGGGACCAAACGACACGGCGGAAAGCTCGCTGGGAATCCGATCGACAAGCTGCGGAGTCTGGGTCGTAAGCCGTTGGGAGTCCTGTGCAACCACTCCCATGCAGACCAATTTCCCGTCGAGCTTCTGCGCGCAGAGCTGATTTTGGGCGGCAAACAGCGCCACATTTTCTTTTCCCAAGTCGGATCGCACAAACGGACGCGAAAACGCAGTCTGTATGTCTTTGCCCAGCGCTCCGTATTCATTTTTGCCAAAGCAGAGCACCTGTCCGTCTTCGCGAAGTCCACACGTAAAATTGTGTCCAGCCGCGAGCTGCCGAATCGGGCCGCCAAAGCCGCTCACCAGCGTCGGATCTTCCGTGCCAACAAGGGTTCCGTTTCCGATCTGTCCTGCTTTGTTTTCACCCCAGCAAAAGACACTTCCATCGCGTTTTTGTGCGCACGCATGCTGGGCTCCCATCACCACGGAAGTCACATCATGACCGAGCACGCTGTGTTCCTTGGCTCGCCACTCCGTTCCAACGCTTCCGGGGGGTGCAGACAGAAAACTACGGCCCCAACACCACAGCGCTCCGGCGTCGGTCTGCGCGCACTGATCGGCGCTTCCGGTCCACAAACGGGCGACGCTGGGCGGCAGTCCGTAAATGCGGTACGGCAGCGTCAAGCGGTTCACCGATACCGAGTCATTTCCACCGCGAACACAGAACACCCCCTCCGTGGTGATCGTACACAGCTCGGACGTACCAAAAGAAAGCGAACGGACTCCTTTGCGCAGGCGGGTGATGGCTCTGGGAATCGAGACTTCGTGTCGCTTGGTGTCTGGGTTAAAGCCCGGTTCGGTGTCCCCCCAGCAGTACGGGGTTCCGGCCCGGTTGAGCGCACACGCAACATGATGTGAGGTCGCGATCTGGGCCACACATCCCGTCGACAGAGGCTTGTCAATGGGACTCAGTCCAAAACGCTGGATCGCTTGTCCGGAGCGGAGTTTGGGAACTCCTTTTTCTGAAGAAAAGAAGTCTGCCGCAAGCTCGATCTGTTTTGCTGAAAGCAGCTTTTCCGCAAGCCCAAGGTCTGCGTCTTCGGCTGGGAAATGCTCTGCCAGCTCGGTCAGTCTGCGCGTGACGGTCAGGGTTTCCGATGGCGCAAGCTCTAGCGGAATGTGCGGATGCAAATCCGCGGTATCAACCATTCCTGAAAACGCCATCCGATAGGTCTTTCCCCCGTCGGTACGCACCAGAAGCCGCGCGTAGCTTGCCCAGCTTATCGAATGACAGGTCGAAATCGGAATCGACTTGCGGCTGCTGCCTGTGTTTTGCAAGGTGATCCGGACTTCGACATCGCTTGGGAGCACGCTGCGAGACGGCGTCACCGTCAGGCCAAGTCGCAGACCATCGACGACAGAGCCATAGAGTTCGGAGTCTTTGGCTTGTGCGGGTTCGGCGAAAATACAAACCAGGACAGCCAGCGGCAGCGTCCGCGAAAGTCTCATGTCGACATCATAACGCCGAGGCTCGCGCCGGGGTCTTGGAACGCCGGGTATTGTGTTTGCGGACTGGCGTAGGGCTAGCGTTCCCGACGGCGGAGCAATGCGGCTGCAAGCGTACCAAGAAGCAGCATGCCGACCGCAGCACCGCTTTCCATGGTTCCCGAAAACGAACAACCGGGGGAACTGGCACCTGTTGCGACACAGGCCAGTTGGGTGGTTCCAGCGTCGGTGACACAGCGCAGGCTGGCGCAGCTTCCTTTGGTTCCGTTTGCGAAACTGCAGGCATCCCCAGCCATTTTGCCGCTGCACGCTGTGATGTCCGCTGAACTGGTGCTGCCGCAGCTCGGTGGGGGCGACACATCGGCCCGCGCCGGAATCGTCCCAAACCACGTCAGAAGACCGAGGAGGACAGCTAGACAAAGGCGCATGGTCGAATTCCTTTCGCTCTGTTTGTGGTCGCACCATACCTCGATCGGTTTCGCGTGGCGATCGATTCTGCGACGATTGATTCTGCGGCAGCGGCGTTCATCCCTACGGGAAAGGGGAATGGACGCTGTTTGCAAAGAAGGGCGCGGATTTTTGTGGCGGGACAGGTTTCATGGTACGCCGCCGCGATGAACGTCGTCCCAACACGCAGTTTCCACAGCGGCTGGATCGCAGTTTCTTTGGGCGTGATTTTTTCGACCGCGATTGCGGCGCAGTCGTGGGTCAAAGTCCGCTTGCATCGCGATCACTCCATCGAAGTGACGGGCTCTGCCAAGCGGCGGATTGTGTCCGATTTGATTGAATGGAAAGCCGACGTAGCGACGGAAGGCAAGGACCGTTTTGCCGCCTACAAGAGCCTGCACGATCATGTGGAACGCACGCTCGCGTATCTGAAAGAGCAAGGCATTGCGGAAACCGAGCTGCGTGTGTCGTCGGTGTTCACCGAAGAAATGAGCGAAACCGAGTACATTGGCAAAGGCGACGATCGGATTGAGCGCAAGATCCCCAAAGGGTTCCGGACTTCGCAGACCATTTCGGTGTCGTCGAAGGAAATCGCCAAAATCGAAAAAGTGTCACGCGAAGTGACACAGCTTATGTCGAGCGGCGTGCCGGTCACTTCGGAGTCACCGAGCTACTACTACACCCAGCTTGGCGCGCTCAAAATCGAGATGCTTGCCGAGGCTGCCAAAGACTGTCGGATTCGGGCCGAGCGCATCTTGTCATCGACGGGCGGGGCTCACCTCGGGCGGCTCCGGCGCGCGGACATGGGCGTCATCAACATCAATCCGGCCAACTCGACCGAGGTGTCGAACGAAGGCAACAGCGACGTAAGCTCGCTGGAAAAAGACATTTTGACCATCGTTCACTGCTCGTTTGATCTGTCGGAATAACAACTGGCCCCAAATGTGCATCGTCCGGCGGAAAAAGGAGGAATCCGATGCGCCATACGATGCTTTTTGCGGTGTCTGTGTTTCTGTTTGCTTGCGGTCCCACCAAGGGTCCGGTCACGACAGTGGGTGCCAGCATTTTTACGTCCGATGTCATCACCGTGGTGGCTGAAAATCACGGTGGTGGCTTTGTTCCCCCACCGCCTGCTGGATCGGCCTGTGCGCTGGGGGCGGCCAAGTACACGCTGACGGTGGGCAGCAAGTTTTTCGATTGGACGCGCTGCGTTTCGAGCGGAATGAATCCGTACACCATCGCCAAAGGCAGTCGCACGCTGACCGATGCGGAATACAAAAATCTGGTGCCGTATCTCGAAAATCTGACGGTGGTGGCGGGGGACGGACTCTGCGGTGCGGACAAAGGGACGCTCGATGTGACCATCACCACGCCGAGCGGCCAGCAGACATACGGCGACAGCTTCTATTCGTGTTCGATAAAGGACAAGCCGCTCGTGAGGACCGATGCCCTCGATCGGCTGTTTTCACAGCTTTACACGCTGGCGATGTAGCGGAATGTCCGAACCTAGCGGCGGCGGGCGCGACGGCGGGCGGCGAGAAGTCCAATCAGCGGCAGAAGGGCCAACACCGCCGGGACCGAACCTCGCGACGATGCCGTTCCACCCACCGAGCAGCCGACCGTGCCTTCCGCTGTTTGCGCGGACATTGTGACCGTACCGACTTCGGGCGGCGGCAGAGCGGTGGTAAAGGAACGGACCGCACCAAACGTGACACCACCCACACCGCTCGCGGCGGCGCAGTAGTAATAGGTCGTGCCGGGCGTAAGTCCGGTCAGCGGTTCCGACGTGCGGTAGGTGTCGTCTCCCGGCTGCGGCGTCGTGTCAAATCGCAGGTTGCTCGTGGCCGACGGCACGACAAGGCTGCGGGCTTCGACGCGGATGCCGAAGCTGTCGTCGCAGACCGCGGGGTTTTGTTCGCCGAGGCGGAACCAAGTGCGGCTGCCACCCTGGTGCTCGCGGACTCGGCCTGCCAGGGTCGCCGTTGCGCTGTCGACGGCGGCTGGGTTTTCGGTTTCGACTTCGGGGGCGCGCTCGCCGGGGACCACTTGGACCAGCTCACCAAGCGTTGTGCCATGGCTGTTTTGGGCGATGGCGCAGACGTAATACGTGGTGCCGCGCTGGAGTCCGTACAGCGTCTCGCTGATGACGACTTCTCTGCTGCCGCTGCCGACCGACTGCTGGTTGTGTTCCGGAACCCGCTTGCCGAAGCTGTCGTTGCAGCTTTCCTGCGGCTCGGCGCTGTAACGGAACCAGGCCACTGTGTCGTCGCCGCTCGGGACGATGGCCGCGTGAACCTGTGCCATCTGGGCGGTCACGTCGGTCGGGGCCGACGTGGTGACTTTCGGGGCGGCAGCGCGGGTCGTAAACTGCTTGACCGCACCGAAGAAGTGGCCTTTGTCCGTCGAGCCAATCGCGCAGTAGTAGTACGTCGTGCCGGCAGACAGACCGCTCATCGCCTGAGTGAACGACACCGGGATCTTCGATGCACCGACGGCAGCGCCGCCCTTTTGCGGACCACGGATGCCGAAGTTGTCGTTGCAAGTGCCAGGGTCGCGGCTGCTTAGTCGGAACCAGCCGGTCATTTCCTCGCTGCTCGGGTTGGCGCTGCCGACGAGAATCGCCGTTTGGGTGCCAATCGAAGTGGCATCGAGCGTGACGATTCGCTGTGCCAAAAGGTCAACGTCCGAAGGCGTCGGTGTGATGGGCGGCGTTGTGCCTCCCGGTGCGCTGGGCTTTATCGGCGTGCGCAGCGTCGTCGGCGTCGTGAACGACAGCACCGATCCAAACACCGTTCCGTATGCACTGACTGCGATGGCGCAGAAGTAATACGTCGTGCCGGGCGACAGACCCGAGATCGACTCACCAAACGGCGTCGCGCTGCTGCCGGCTCCGAGCGAAGTGCCACCGGACGTCGGCGCACGGGTGCCAAAGACGTCGTTGCAGGTGCCGGGGCTCGACGTGCTGTAACGGAACCAACCAATCGTCGAGTTGCCATTCGGGTTGGCAGTGCCGTTAAGCTGCGCGGTCGTCGCGGTGACTGGCGTCGCGGCCAGGGTGTTTACCGTCGGTGGCATCGGGGCGACAAACGAACGAATGGTGCCAAATGCAGTGCCGACGGCGTTCTGGGCAATCGCGCAGTAGTAGTACGTGGTGCCGGGGGTGAGTCCGGTCGCGGCGTTGCTGTACGACACACCGACGACGCCCGAGCCGAGCGCAGTGCCACCCGTCGTCGGAATCCGCGTGCCGAAGGTGTCGTTGCAAGTGCCGGGGCTGCTCGTCGCGAGCCGGAACCAGCCGGTGGTCGCCGAGCCGTTCGGATTGGCGGTGCCGTTGAGCGTCGTCGCAATGCCGCTCGGATAGTCGGTGCTGACCGTTGGCGGGCCGGCGGGCGTTGTGACCGACAAGAGCGCGCCCATGCCGGTGCCGTAAGCGTTTTGAACAATCGCGCAGTAGTAGTAGGTCACGCCGGGCGACAGGCCGGTGATGAGCTGGCCAAACGGCACCGTCGAAATGCCCGCGCCCAGGCTGATGCCTCCGCTCGTCGGGGTGCGCGTGCCAAAGGTGTCGTTGCAGGTGCCAGGGCTCGACGTGCTGTAACGGAACCAGCCGGTTGCGGTGGCGCCGTTTGGATTGCCGCTGCCGTTGAGCGTCGCGGTCGTCGGGGTCACGCTGGTCGCGGCCACCGTCGCTGCGGTCGCTGGGGCCGAAGTCGTAAACGTCAGCACCGTGCCAAACGCCGTGCCCTCTGAGCTTTGAACAATCGCGCAGAAGTAGTACGTCGTCGCCGGCGACAGACCGCTTATCGACTGGTAGTACGGCTGGTCATAGATGTCCGAACCCAGGTTGATGCCACCGCTCGTCGGTGCGCGTGAACCGAACTTGTCGTCGCAGGTGCCCGGATCGGTTGCGGCATAGCGGAAGTAACCGATGGTGGCGCCGCGGTTTGGATTGCCCGATCCGTTCAGCTGCGCCGAGCTGGTGGTGATGGTCGTTGCGGGCGTCGTCAGTGCGGTCGGTGCGGTCGGCGTGATAAACGTCTGGACCGTTCCCCAGGCCACGCCCTGCGAGTTCTGGGCAATCGCGCAGAAGTAGTACGTCGTCGCCGGGGCCAGGCCGGTAATCGCCTGCGAGAAGGTCACATTGGATGTGCCACTGCCGAGCGGAGAGCCGCCCATCGCCGGAGCGCGGGTGCCAAAGGTGTCGTTGCAAGTGCCGGGGCTCGCGGTGCTGTAGCGGAACCAGCCGGTGGTCGCATCGCCGCCGGGATTGGCATAGCCGTAGAGCACGCCGGTGGTGCGCGTCAGGTTGCTGGCGCCGCTGGTCGTCACTGCTGGGGCCTGCACCGGGGTCGTAAACGACACCACCGCGCCGTAGCCGATGCCGTAACTGTTCTGGGCTATCGCACAGTAGTAGTACTTGGTGCCGGGCAGCAGGCTGCCTATCGACTGCGCAAACGACGTCGGACTAAAGCCAGCACCGAGGTTTGTGCCGCCGCTCGAAGGAATGCGGCTGCCGAAGCTGTCATTGCAAGCGCCGGGGTTCGTCGCGCTGTAGCGGAACCAGCCGGTGGTGCTGCCGCCGTTGGGCGTGCCGGTGCCGCTCAGCATCGCGGACGTCGAAGTCACACTCGCGGGCATGCCGGTGACGGCCACTGCGGGCGATGCAGTCGTAAAGGACATCACTGCGCCAAACGCCGTGCCCTCGCTGCTTTGAACGATGGCGCAGTAGTAGTACGTCGTCGCTGGCGACAGGCCAGACACCGTCTGGTAATACGGCTGGTCGTAGATGTCCGAACCCAGGTTTATGCCACCCGAAAGCGGTGCGCGCGAACCGAACTTGTCATCGCAGGTTCCTGGGTTAGTGGTCGCATAACGGAACCAGCCGGTGGTGTAGGCGCGGTTTGGATTGCCCGATCCGTTGAGCTGCGCCGAGGTGTCGTAAATGGTGCCCGCAGCCGTGGTCAATGCCGACGGTGCCGACGGCGTGATGAACGACTGGATCGATCCAAAGACGATGCCCTGCGCGTTTTGGGCAATCGCGCAGTAGTAGTACGTGGTTGCCGCCGACAGACCGCTTATCGCTTGGCTAAACGAAACGTTGGATGTGCCAGCGCCCATCGCCGATCCGCCCGTCGCCGGAGCGCGGGTGCCGAAGCTGTCGTTGCAGGTGCCGGGGCTCGCGGTGCTGTAACGGAACCAGCCGACCGTCGCCGATCCGCCGGGGTTGCCGTAGCCGCTGAGCAGCGCGTCGGTGCGGGTCAGGTTGCTGGCGCCGCTCGTGCTGACCGTCGGGGTGGTCGCTGGCGTCACAAACGACACGATGGCGCCAAAGCTTGTGCCGTAGCTGTTTGTGACGATGGCGCAGTAGTAGTACGTCGTGCCGGGGCTCAGGCTGCCGATGCCCTGCTGGAAGTTGGTCGCGCTGGTTCCCGCACCCAGGTTTGTGCCGCCGCTCGATGGAGCGCGGGTGCCGAAGCTGTCACTGCAGCTGCCAGGGTTGGTCGCGCTGTAACGGAACCAGCCGGTCGACGTGCCGCCATTGGGCGTGCCGGAACCATTGAGGATCGCACTGGTCGACGTAATGCTGGTTGCCGGGTTGGTGGTCGCCGTTGGCGCTGTTGCCGTCGTGAAGGACAGGAGCGCGCCAAATGCCGTGCCCTCGCTGCTTTGCACGATGGCGCAGTAGTAGTACGTCGTCGCTGGAGACAGGCCCGATAGCGTCTGATTGTACGGCTGGTCGTAGATGTCCGAACCCAGGTTTGTGCCGCCCGTGACCGGTGCGCGCGAGCCGAACTTGTCGTCGCAAGCGCCGGGGTTCGTCGTCGCATAGCGGAACCAGCCGGTGGTGTAAGCCCGGTTCGGGTTGCCCGATCCATTGAGCAGTACCGTGGTGTCGGTGATGTTGCTCGCTGCCGCGGTCAGGGCCGTCGGTGCTGACGGTGTGATGAACGTCTGCACCGATCCCATCGCCATGCCAAGCGAGTTTTGCGCAAGTGCGCAGTAGTAATAGGTCGTCGCCGGGGCCAGACCCGAGATCGTCTGGGTAAACGAAACATTGGTGTTGCCCGAACCAAGCGCCGATCCGCCCATCGCCGGAGCGCGGGTGCCAAAGCTGTCGTTGCAGGTGCCGGGGCTCGCGGTGCTGTAACGGAACCAGCCGGTCGTCGCGTCGCCACCCGGGTTTGCGTAACCGCTCAGGACCGCGCCGGTGCGGGTCAGGCTCGATGCACCACTGGTGTTTACCGTCGGAGCCATCGTCAGCGGCGTAAACTGGACGACGGCGCCATAACCAGTTCCATAGGTGTTGCTGACGATCGCGCAGTAGTAGTACGTCGCGCCTGGCGACAGGCCGCTGATCGTCTGCGCAAACGGGGAGCTGGTGGTGCCGGCGCCCAGGTTTGTGCCGCCGCTCGACGGAGCACGGTTGCCAAAGCTGTCATTGCAGGTGCCAGGATTGGTGGTGCTGTAACGGAACCAGCCCGAAGCCGTCGCGCCGTTGGGTACGCCAGATCCATTGAGTGTCGCGGTGGTTGATGTCACTGCCGACGCTGCATTGGTGGTGGCCGACGCGATGCCCGATGTCGTAAATGACATCACGGTGCCAAACGCCGTGCCCTCGCTGCTCTGGACGATGGCGCAGTAGTAGTACGTGGTGCCGCCCGACAGGCCCGAAATGCTCTGCGCAAACGTCTGGTCATAGATGTCGTTGCCCAGAGCGGTGCCGCCGGTGAGCGGCGAGCGCGAGCCGAACTTGTCGTCGCACGTACCGGGGTTGGCGATGCTGTAGCGGAACCAGCCGGTGGCTGAAGCGCGGTTTGGGTTGCCCGATCCGTTCAGCTGCGCCGAACTGGTGGTTAGGTTGGTCGCCGATGCCGTCGCTGCGGTTGGAGCCGACGGGGTGATGAAGGACTGGACCGAACCGACGACCTGGCCGCCCGAGTTCTGGACAATCGCGCAGAAGTAATACGTCGTTGCTGGCGCGAGTCCGGTGATCGCCTGCGTGAAGGTGACGTTCGATGTTCCGCTGCCGAGTGCCGTACCACCCGTCGCCGGAGCGCGGGTGCCAAAGCTGTCATTGCAGGTGCCGGGGCTCGCGGTGCTGTAACGGAACCAGCCGGTGGTCGCGTCACCGCCGGGGTTTCCGTATCCGGACAGCGTCGCCGACGTGCGGCTTAGATTGTACGCGCCGGATGTCGTCACCGTCGGTGCGTTGGCCGGCGTTGCGAACGTCTGCACCGTGCCATAGGCGTTGCCGTAGGTGTTGCTGACGATCGCGCAGTAGTAATAGGTCGTGCCGGGGGTCAGGCCGCTCAGCGAATACGTAAACGGCATGCTCGCCGCGCCCGATCCGAGGTTTGTGCCGCCGCTCGACGGAGTGCGGGTACCAAAGCTGTCGTTGCAGCTACCAGGGTTGCTGGCGCTGTAGCGGAACCAGCCGCTGGCCGTCGCCGCATTCGGATTGCCGGCTCCGTTTAGCGTCGCCGTCGTCGCCGAAATGCCGGTAGCCGGGTTGGTCGTCGCCACGGGCACCGTCGCAGTGGTAAACGTCAGGATGGTTCCATAGGCCGTGCCTTCGCTGCTCTGGACGATCGCGCAGTAGTAGTACGTCGTCGCTGGCGACAGACCCGAAATCGACTGGGAATAGGACTGGTCGTAAATGTCGCTGCCCAGCGCGGTGCCACCCGACAGCGGTGCGCGCGAGCCAAACTTGTCGTCGCAGGTGCCCGGATCGGTCAGCGCGTAGCGGAACCAGCCGCTCGTCGCCGCTCGGTTGGGATTGCCAAGGCCATTCAGTTGCGCCGTCGTGTTGGTGATGTACGTCGCGAATACCGTGGTCGCCGTCGGGGCCGACGGAGTGATAAAGGTCTGCACCGAACCCCACGACAGGCCCTGCGAGTTTTTGGCGAGCGCGCAATAGTAATAGGTCACGCCCGGCAGAAGGCCGCTCACCGTCTGGCTGAACGACGCATTGCTGGTGCCCGAGCCAAGCGAGGTTCCGCCCGTAGCCGGTGTGCGCGTCCCCCACGTATCGTTGCAGGTGCCGGGGCTGGCCGGTCCGTACCGGAACCACGCGGTCGTCGCGTCGCCTCCTGGATTGGCATAGCCGTTAAGCTGCGCGCCCGTGCGGCTTAGGTTGGATGCGCTGTTGGTGCTGACCGTCGGGGCCATCGATGGCGTGGTGAACGACTGCACCGTCCCGACGCTGGTGCCAAGCGAGTTCTGTGCGATGGCGCAGAAGTAGTACGTGGTGCCGGGGCTTAGGCTGGTCAGCGACTGCGCGTAGGCATACGGGGTGATGCCGGTGCCGAGGTTTTGCCCGCCACTCGATGGGATGCGGCTGCCGAAGCTGTCGTCGCAAGTGACCGGGTTTGTCGTGCTGTAGCGGAACCAGCCGGTCGTCGACAGCGTGAACGGATTGGCGGTGCCATTGATCGTGGCGCTGTTGCTGGTGATGCTGGTGGCGGCGCTGGTTGTGACCAGGGGCTGGGCCGGAATCGTAAACGACAGCACCGAGCCATACGCCGTCCCCGACGCATTGGTGACAATCGCGCAGAAGTAATAGGTGGTGCCGGGGGTAAGTCCCGTCGTCGTGATCGAGTACGGAACCGTCGCGGAGCCGTTGCCCAGATCGGTGCCGCTCGTCGCTGGTACGCGCGTACCAAAGGTGTCGTTGCAGGTGCCGGGGTTGGTGGCGCTATAGCGGAAGCGACCTGTCGTCGCCTCACCGCCGGGATTGCCCGACCCATTGAGCACCGCAGAGGAGCTGGTGATGCCGCTGGCTGCCACCGTCACAACGGTCGGAGCTGCGGCAAAGCCTTTGGCCGAAAAGCCAAACAAAACCACGAGCAAAGCTGCTCGCAAAATAGAAATCAGCACGAAAATCCCCCCAGGAAAAACAACCTCGTACATTAAGCAAAATCAGTGTGAGAGTCGATTGGAAAATGTAGTCTGAGTGGTGTTTCCGACGGAAATGATAGGGCTGAATGGAAGATCGTTTTGCTTTTGATGATAGGTATTGGCGCTTGATTTGATATCGAAATATCAGTGCTTTGGGTGATTTGTGCGAAGTCTGATTTGTGGACTTTTCTGCGCATTTATTTGGGCAGAAAACAGGTCGATCATTGCGCCAAATATGCAAAGTCAAAGCACAAATGGGCCTTTGGCGGGTCGGCTGGGCGAATCGATCGGGCTACGGCAGCGGGGTTTCCATCGCGGCGCGGATCTGTGAAGCCCGCGCTTCCACCACCTGACGCAGCGTGACAAAGCGTGGTTCGTCGCGCAGAAGCTCAAGCAGCGGGCACTGGTCGATCCACATGACGTCGCACAGTCCATCTTCGACACAATCGGCCAGCGAAAGAAGGGCCGCTTCGCGCTTCTGTTCAAAACAGAGCAGCTCGGTCCGGCCTTGGTGCAGCATGACCCGCCGCCGAGGGTTGGCGCTTGAACCGGCTTCGAATAGTTGGCGAAATTCGTCATCGCTTAGCGAGGCCGACCCATCTTCACTGGCGGCGACGCGCAGCAGTCGTTTGCCACGCTGGCAGCCCACCGATTCATCCCCTGGCATCGTCAGTTTCTGCTTGGCCCACGCCGGGTCTTTTCGCCACAGCGCCATGCGTCCGGTGATCATCCACCACAGCGGGACTGCGCGCGGATCATTTAGTTCTTGCTCGAGCAGCGAATCGACCTGCTTCCACGCCCCGGTCATCGCAAACAGACGGGCCATTTCCAATCGCGGCCTGGTGCTCAGCGGATCGAGCCGACTTGCGGTTTCCAGGTGTGCGACAGCTTCCGACAGCGGACCACACTCGCACAGGATTCGCCCGAGCAAGTCGTGACAATCGGCAAGCTGAGGTGCAATCCCAAGTCCTTTGCGCAGCGCCCGGACCGAGCCCGGCAGATCGCCGGTTCCATAACAGGCCGCACCAAGCGCCAAATAAGGTGGTCCCTGGTTTTTCGCAACTTCGACGGCCCGCTGGGCAGCGCGAATCGCCTTGTGCTCGTCTTCCGAATGTCCCCAAAACCACGCCCGCGCACAGGCTTTGGCGTAGCCGACCAAAAGAAGTGGGCTGTTTGGTTTTTGGGCGAGGGCTTGTTCCAAAAGCTCGACGCTGTGATGGAAAAACGACGAATCGTTGCCGGTGTAAAGCTGCCGTGCTTTGAGGTACAGATTCAGCGTTTCGGGATCGAGAACGTCGTCACTTTGCGGCGCGGTAACTTCGCTGGTGAGCGCGACGGCGATCTCCTGCGCGGTTTTTTGGCACATCGAAAGTGCTTCACCAAACGGCAGCTCCCAGCGACGGCAAAAAAGCTGGAAACCACTGTCGACCGCGAGCAGACGCAGCGTCACTGAAAGCGTGGTTCCTTGCAGCGAAAACGCACCACACAAAAATGCATGC
>DAORGN010000050.1:0-25820 GCA_035340095.1 Pseudomonadota bacterium
CAAGGTCTACACCGAAAACGTCGAGGTCAAAGCGGCGGAGACGCGCCCGGTGTGGGTCATCATGGCGAGTGACGTGAAGACCGGCGCGCTGATTGTGTCGGCGGACGTTCCTGCCGATGTAGTCGTCGACGGTCAGCCCAAAGGCCAGGCACCCGTGGTGGTGGACAACCTGACCGAAGGCGAGCACGTCGTCGAAGTTCGTCGCAATGAACCAGGCTCGCCGCCGTGGCGTCAGAATGTGCGCGTGGTTGGCAACCAGCAGACCAAAGTGCATGCCAACACCACGCCGCCGCCGCCGGCTGCCGGAACCCTGATGGTCGTGACCAGCGTCGGTGATGCCGATGTGCAGATCGATGGCGTATCGAAGGGCGCACCGGGTCAGCCGATCAGCCTGTCGCCGGGTCAGCACTCGATCACGGTGTCGGCCAAGGGTCACAAGGCCGTCACCAAGGTCGTCGAAATCGAAGCTGGCAAGCCCCGCGTCGAGCGCATCGAGATGGAAGGCGACGCCGTCACCCGCAAGGTCGGCCTGATTCGCATCGTGATGGCCAACCCGATCGACGGCGCGCAGTACTACATAAATGGCCGTCGCTACGACGAAACCGCCGCGCTGTCGGATCAGGGCGTCGAAATCGCGTCGGGCAAAGTGATCGTCGTCGCCAAGAAAGACGGCTTTGGCCAGGACAGCAAAGAAGTGACGCTCGCTGCTGGATCGACCGAAACGGTGACGCTGAACCTGCGCAACGTCGGCAAGGTCTACATCGCGTCGGAACCGAAGGGCGCTTACGTGACGCTGGACCGTGTGCTGATCGGCCAGACGCCGCTGACCCGCGAAAACATCGGCCAGGGTCCGCACACCGTCGAGTTCCAAATGCCCGGCTTTGAGCAAAAGGTCGAGCAGGTCAATGTTCGCTCGGGCGAAACCGAGCAAGTCAGCGTGATGCTGGTGAAGATCAAAGAGAAGGACGAAGATCCCAAAGAAGTTCGTCGCGGGCTGTCGTCGTTTTCGGCGGTCACGAACAAGTTTGGCAGCTTCACCGCAGACATCGGCAGTGGCTATCCCTGGATCGGCAATGTCCGTCTGACCGTCGGTGTGTGGAAGACCAAACACAGCGCCCTCGGCGAGATCGGTCTCGACATCGGCACCGAGTTCCGCAGCAACTTCTATAGCGATCACGAAGCCGCGGGCACGATTCGCTTCCAGATGATGCGCAAGGGTCCGTTCGCTCTCGGCCTGCACATGCTCGTCGGTGGTGGCGGTGGTCCGCGTGGCCGCAACAGCTTTAGCTGGGAACTGGGCGTCCCGGTCACGATCCTCGCGGGGAGCATGGTCAAGCTGACAGGCAAGGCGTACCTGCAGGTCTACTCGGATCGCTACTGCCCGTCGGAGGATGCGATTCGGGAAATGTACAAAAACGATCGCAATAAGTTTGTCCGCATGGGCAACCCCGCCGATACCTCGGATGGTGGTGGCGCCGAGCACACCGGCGATCGCTGCGTCGGTCGTTCCTACGATCCGAAGATCAGCTTCCCGAGCCCGATCTACGCTGTCGAGCAGTACAACGGCACCCGCAAGTACGATGCAAGCCTGCCCGACTTCCAGGTGGACGGCACCGGCGTGCTCGAGCGCTTCGTCAGTGTCCGCGGCATGCTACAGGCGGCGGTGGAGCTGGCCCTGACCTCGAACGTGAGCTTCTACGGCATCCTCGAAGGCGCGCCGTTCCAGAAGGAGCGTCAGCTCTTCACCGACAAGTTCAACCGGCTGTTCCCGATCCACGACACGCCGATCTACGGACGGCTTGGTCTGACCGCGAAGTTCTTCTAGCCGCCGAGCCCGCGTCCTAAGCGGGCCTTTCCCGTCGCTTTGAACGGCGTCCGCCGACTTCCCCTCGACAGCGCTTTCTAAAAGAACCGCTTCAGATCCATGCCGCTATACAGCTTGGCGACTTGATCTGCATAGCCATTGAAGGGCAGGGTTTTCCGTCTTCGCAGCTCGCCGATCCGTCGCTCACTGGCTTGCGTCCAGCGCGGGTGATCGACCTCGGGATTGACGTTGGCGTAAAAGCCGTACTCGCCGGGAGCTTGCTTGTTCCACGTCGTCACTGGCTGCTCTTCGGTGAAGCGGATCGCGACCACGCTCTTGCAGCTCTTGAAGCCGTATTTCCACGGCACGATCAGACGGACCGGCGCCCCGTTTTGGTTGGGCAGCACCTCGCCATAGACCCCCAAACAGAGCAGCGAGAGCGGATGCATTGCTTCATCCATGCGCAGCGCTTCGACATACGGCCAGTCGAGCGCCCAGCTCTTTTGTCCGGGCATCTGCGCCGTGTCTTTGAGCGTCACAAACTGGACGTACTTGGCTTTGCTGGTCGGCTGGCAGAGCTTCACAAGTTCCGACAGGGAGTAGCCGATCCACGGCACCACCATCGACCACGCCTCGACGCAGCGGAAGCGATAAATTCGTTCTTCGAGCGGCGCCAGCTTGAGCAGCTCCTCGATGCCGACGGTGCGCGGCTTCTGTACTTCGCCTTCGATTCGCACCGTCCACGGGCGCGTCTTCAGCGTGTGGGCATTTTCCGCTGGATCTGCTTTGCCGAGCCCAAACTCGTAGAAGTTGTTGTACGTCGTCACATCTTTGTAGGAGTTTGGCGCTTCAGAGACGGAAAAATCGGCTCGTTTCGTCGCTGCGAGCTTCTGCGCCGATTCCGCTTTCGATGTCTTGGTCTGGCCAAACAGATAGACGCCGGCTCCTAACGACGCGCCAGCCATCCCGGTGCCGATGAGAAAGCGTCGTCGACTGAGAAAATCCGCCCGCGGGGTGATTTCGCGACCCAAGATGTCGTCCGGTTTTTTGATCAGCAAAGGTGACTCCCGTCCGCTGCTGTTTTTTGGGCGGACATTTGATCATTTTAGATTCCTGCGACGGGTGCTGCACTCCGACTTTGTGATCGCGAGGCCGTGCTAGTTTTTTGCCAAACCCACAAAGGAGTCTGTATGCCAGCGGCGATTCGGCGATTTTTGACCTTTATCGGCGGGATCACTGTGTTGTTTGTGATTCTGGGCATCGTGCTTGTTTCCACCGCCACGCGGAAAAAAGCGGTGCCACAGCAGGTGATTTTGGAGCTCGATTTGGAGCGCGAGGTCGTCGAGTATCTGCCCGACGATCCGATCGCGCAGGCCGCCGGCGGGGAACGCATCGTGCTGCACAACCTGACGATGACGCTGGAGCGGGCCGAGCGGGATCAGCGGGTGGTTGGGCTGGTCGCGAGGCTTGGCGCTGCGAAAGTCCCCGTCGCGACGCTGCAAGAGCTGCGCGATGCGATCATTCGGTTTCGCCAAAAGGGCAAGTTCGCCATCGCGTTTTCCGAAACGTTTGGCGAATTCCAAAACGGGCTCGGTGCCTACTATTTGGCGACGGCATTTGACGAAATTTGGATGCAGCCGTCGGGCGACATTGGTCTTGCCGGACTGTACCTAGAGTCGCCGTTTTTGCGCGGTGTGCTCGACAAGCTGGGGGTGAAGCCGCGGCTGGATCAGCGCAAGGAATACAAAAATGCGATGAACATGTTCACCGAGCGGGCGATGACACCAGCCCACCGGGAAGCGATGACCAAAATTGGCGAGAGCATTTTGGGTCAAATCGTCCGCGCGATGGGCGAGTCGCGCAAGCTGTCCGCAGACGAAGTGCGGGCGCTCATCGACAAAGGACCGCTGCTTGGGGCGGAAGCGGTGACGGCGAAGCTTGTCGACAAGCTTGGCTATCACGATGAATTTTATGCGGCGGCCAAGCAGCGGTCGTCGGGGGCTGAGCTTTTGTACCTGCACAAATACGCCGAGCGCACCGAGCCTTTGCACAAGAGCGGTCCACGCATCGCGCTGATCTATGGCGTCGGTGGCGTTTCGCGCGGGAAAAGCTCGGTCGATCCGCTGTCGGGTGATGCGACGCTTGGTTCGGACACGGTCGCGGCGGGTTTCCGGGCGGCGATCTTGGACCCGGAAGTCAAAGCGATCCTGTTTCGTGTCAACAGCCCCGGCGGTTCGTATGTCGCGTCGGATGTGATCTGGCAAGAGGTCGGACGGGCTCGTCGCGCCGGCAAAAAAGTCGTGGTGTCGATGGGCGCGGTCGCTGGTTCCGGTGGCTATTTTGTCGCGATGGCTGCGGACAAGATCGTTGCGGAGCCGGCGACGATTACCGGATCGATCGGTGTGCTCGGCGGCAAGCTGGTTCCAGCGGAGCTGTGGGAAAAAATCGGTCTTTCGTTCGATGCAGTTCAGCTGGGCAAAAATGCGGCGTTCTTTTCGATGAACCGCGACTATTCACCCGAGGAGTGGGCCCGTCTGCAAGCCTGGCTCGATCGCGTCTACGACGACTTTACGAGCAAAGTGGCGACGGGGCGCAAGCTCGACAAACAGAAAGTCTTGGAGATCGCCAAAGGGCGAATTTGGAGCGGCGAAGATGCCAAAGGGCTGGGTCTTGTCGACGAGCTGGGCGGACTTCACACCGCGCTGGCGCTGTGCAAGCAGCTGGCGGGGATCGCGGACGGACAAGATGTTGAACTAAAGACCTATCCGCAGGAACGTGGGCCGCTCAAAGCCATCGTGGCCAAGCTGACGCACAAAGATCCCGATAGCTCGGAAAAAGAAGGGGCGCAGGTGCGGATGCAAAGTGATGCGCTACAGTCGGCGCTGCGCGTGGTGCAGATGGCGAAACAGCTCGGGCTCGTCGGCAGCCAGGATGTGCTCCAGATGCCAGCGGTCGAGCTGGGCTTTTAGATTTCCGTCGGGCGGTTACAGCGATTCGGCGAGTGCGCGGGCTTTGTCTACCGCCACTTGCAGTGCTGCGACGCCTGCGTCTGGACCCGCGAGCATCATCGGCTCTGCGATGACTTCATGGATTGGATTGAGTCCAATTAGACCCAAGATGGTGCGCAGGTAAGGAACCTGAAAATCGAGCGCCGCCAGCTCGGTTCCGGGCGTGTAGATGCCATCGCGTGATGTCAAAAGTACCGCAGGCCGTCCGCCGAGCAGTCCGCGAAACTGACCATCCAGATACTCAAACGTCAGCCGACCCTGGACCACGCAGTCGATCCAGCGCTTCAGGTGCCAGGGAATCGAAAAATTCCACATCGGTGCGGTGATCACGACCATGTCTGCCGAGTGAAGCTGATCGGTAAGCTGGGTCAGCGCGGCCCAGCGTTCGGCGCCCCGCTCGTCGAGCTTGCCTTCCCCATAGAGCATTTCAAACTTTGCGGTGATGTCCCACTCATCGAACACCGGCAGGCTGCGGTAATCGTCTGCCAGGTTGAGCGAGATCCGCCTTCGCTCGGGATCTTTTTCCAGCCAGGTATCAAAGAAGGCGTTGTAGAGCTTGCGAGTCCGCGACGCTTGTCCGCGCGGCAGGACGTTGACATCAAGAGCGATGGGCATAAAGACCTCGTGGTTCGTTACGCGACCATCGAGTGTGGTCGGGCGTACCAGAATTCAAAGTGGGTGCCGCCGCCGCTTAGCGTGGTGCGAAAGCCCTGCGCCAGATTGAGCGTGCTGGCCAGCCAGCTCGGCGATGGAATCTGTGGTGGGGAAAACGCCGTGAGATCGGCGAGCGAATCGATCAAGAAGACGAGCGCGCTGCCGGTGTCTTTGATTTCGACCTTGCCGCCGCCTTTTTCGATGATGAATCGCGAAATGTCCGACAGCGCCGACTGCAGCTTCATGCTGTCGTTCCAGCCGATGCCGACCGCCGTGGCCATCTGGTGAATCAGGTTGCGCACCGCGATGAGCGAGATGGCGTCCTTGAGCGAGATCACGCGCTTTTCCGCAGTTCGGCAGCTTGCAGCCTCGAGCATCGCATGCTCCACGCGGGTGGCGGTCTGAATGCCCGTGTTGCGGAGCAGTCGCACAAAGTGATTGATGAGTGTGCTGCGGCGCTCGGTGGTAAGTTCGCTAAGAACGATGTCGGCGCGGGTGCCGAGCGCGGTCAATGCCGCATCAATCACTGCAGGTTGCACAAACCTGACTGCGATGCCGCGGGCGAGCTGTGCGAGCGTGACGTTCGAGCGGTCCATGGCTCGTAATCCCAATGGGGTCAGAAATTATGGTACGACAAATCGCAATTCCTGATCGATTGGATAATGAACCATTTGTCAAACACTGCCGCGTCGGACTTGGGCTGATGTGGTCGGGTAGCGGATGGAAACGCCACAGCGCTGTGCTGTTTTCGGGCGTGACTGCGGACAGAGCACGGACGTGCTGCGGACTGGCAGCAAGCGGGACGTTAAAGTGTACTTCTTGCTGCCGGTATTCGACTGTCCGCTGGGGTCTGCGCAGCGCTTAGCTTTTTGCGTACCACGCGCGCACAGAAGCATGATCGCGGACTGCATCGTGGACGCGGTTTAGCTTGGGATACGCGGCAAAAATCGTCGCCGGAATGTGATCGACTTTGCCGCCGGCAAACCAGCGCACTGCCAAGTAGAGCTTCAGATCAACGACATTCAGTTTGTCTTTGGCAAAGAAGGGCCCGTCACCAAGCTGTCTCTCTGTCTGCTCCGCCCAAACCGGAAGATAGGAAGCGACAAGTCCTTCGCGCACGCGCCGCTTTTCTTCTGGGTCGGCAATCCGAATCGTCGGTCCGACGTGGGCGCGCAAGTCCTCGACATGGTGCATCACGGCTTCGTGCCGCGCCGCCTCGAACGGATCATCTGGATGCAGACCGTGGCGGCGTCCGATCAGGACCAGAATCGCGTTGGTCTGTGCCAGCAAAGGACGCCCCGGTTCCTCATAGGTGGGAAGTCCGCCAAACGGAGTCGCCGGCTTGAGCGCGGGCCAGTCCGCCGGCTTTATCCGCACGTCCTCGAAATCCACCCCCGCAATGTGCAGCGCGAGACGGCACTCTTCACCACGGCTTACGGGCGCATCAAAGTAGGTCAGCTTGGGTTTTTGCATTCTCTGTTTGTACTAGAGACAGCGAATCTTGACGAGCGGATTCCAAGCCCAAGTCGTGCAGAAGGGAATGCGCAGGCGTGAAGTGGGAATGCGCAGCCGTGAAGTGGGAATGCGCAGGCGTGAAGTGGGAATGCGCAGGCGTGACGTGGGAATGCAGTTACGGAGACGTGTTGGCGATGAGCAGATAGGCAGGACTTTGGCTGCTACCGACCACCAGATCGACCGTCCCATCAAAGTTCACATCGCGCGCCAAAAGCGACTGTGCGGTGCCCGGCTGCTGCGCGGACAGATCAATGGTGCTACCCGCGCTGAGCGTTCCACTTGCATTCCCAAGCAACATTCCGAGCATGTTTTCGGTCGCGCTGCTCACCAACAGATCGAGCTTGCCATCACAGTTGATGTCGACAAGCTGAACGTGACGCGGAATCACCCCCGATGGCACGGTCACCGCGCTTTGGAACAGACCGCCGCCCTGCGCTGTGAGTACGGCCACGTTGCGCTGCCCGACAAGTCCGGCGACCACATCCGGCAGACCATCGCCATTTATGTCTCCAGCGGCCACTGAATACGCGGCGGCTGGGACTTTGTTTTGCGAAAGTCGCGCAAATGTCTTGGCCCCGGTTTTTTGCCACACTTCGACAAACTGACTGTTTCCACCGGCCACGACCAGCTCGGGCTGTCCATCCGTCGTCAGATCCGCAAGCGTGACAAGCTGTGACTGGCCCGGCAGTCCATTTGCCACGACATCAGGGGAAAGGAATCCGGTAGTGGCGCCCAAAAGCTGATACATCGTGCCGCTGATCCCCACGGCGACTACATCATCGCGTCCGTCGGCATTGAGGTCTCTGCTCGCGATTCCGCGCAGCGGTTCAGGCATCGGAATGCTCTGCGTAGACAGGACTCCTTTGCCACTATTTAGCAGCAGCCACAGCCGGGGATTGCTCGCATCACTGACCATCAAATCGATCGCTTTGTCGCCGTTTGCATCGCCGATGGCGGCTTGAAACAGCGTGCCTGCCAAGCTGACCGGAGTCGTGGTCGTAAACGATCCATTTCCGTCGCTGAGAAAGAGCCTAACGCTCGCTGATTCGATGCCGATGATGTCCGGATCTCCATCCGCATTGAAGTCGTCGATGACGATCTGCTGCACGCTGCTGGTGGGGGAAGAGGGAAGGATCTGCGGCTGGCTATCAAATGTCAGCGGATCGAGCGAATAGGAAAACGCACTCTCTTTGCTGACACGCTCGAAACACGAGCTGATCACAGTCACCGGAGACTTCCCACAGGAATTGATCGTCGCGCCCAGCGTGCCGCGAAGCTGCGTCGGTGAATCAATCTGGATGTTGTCGAGAGGCGTTCCGTCGATCTCGACCCGCATGCTGCCTTGGAAATTGCTGCCGGTGATCGTGATCGGGGTGCCGCCGCCACGACTCCCAAACTGCGGATGTATCGCATCAAAGGATATCTGTGGACACGCCGGAGGCATCAGCGGAACGCACCGCTCCGTTTCATAGTCACACTCCTCCAGGTCGCCACAAATGGCTGGTGCAATCGCGCAGTTTTTCGGATTTGCGACAAGCTGGGCTTTCCACAAGTCCGTACAGCCACTGCTCTGCACAAGGGAGCACAGTCCGACGAAAGCAACCGCAAGGCGAGTCGTCTTTGGCTGTTGCATGAAGCGGACTCCTGGCTATTTGTTGCCTGGCGCGATGCTCAGCATGCTGTTGCTGTTGAGTACGTTACGACCGACCAGCAGATCGGGAAATCCATCCCCATTGATATCGGCCACGGCAAGCGCGCCGTTTGGCTGCGTGCTTTGCGGGGCTTTGGGAGTGAACGTCCCATTGCCGCCGCTATAGAAAAACAGGGTCTTTGGATTGGGTCCAAACTGATTGATCAGAATGTCCTGAATCCCGTCGCAGTTCATGTCATACGTGGAAAGCTCGGTATCAGGTGTCCCAATCAAATCCGGAATCGGAAACGTCAGGGAATCCCATCGGGTCGGACGGTTCAGCGCGACAACCAGGGTTGCCGAAGTATTTGCCTGCGTGGAAAGGAATGCCAGATCGTTTTTTTTGTCTCCATCCAGATCGGCAGAAATGACCTGACCAAACATGATTCCTGGGACAGCCAGCGGAATGCTCACGGGTAGGGTTTTGGTTCCATCCCAACCAAAGATGGTCAGGTCCGATGAACTGCTGGATGTAAGAACAAGCTCGAGGTTTGGGTCGCCACCCAGATCGACTCCGGCGATGCCAGCGACGATGTTCGGAACAAAAAAGGGGCCCACGCGACCAAAACCAGATCCTAGATTGGCCCGATGCAGGACATAGAGCTCGCTGGACTGGGTTCCTGGTTTTGACGCTGCGTAAATCACTTCGTCCAGACCATCGCGATCAAGATCAGCGGTCGTCATCGCCAAGAGCGGATAGATGCTATCGAAGGAGTTTTCTGTGACCAGTCCGTTGTAATACTGGAGGAGTTTCACTTGGTGATTCGCTGCGAAACCCAGCACGATGTAGGGGGCACTGCTCATGCCAGTTGTTGGTGGTCCGCTCTGGGCAATCACCAGATGCGACGGAGCTGGGGAATACACCTGATCCGGCATCGCAATCGTGGTTCCGATATTTCTGGCCAGCAACACCCCGGTCTCCGTGCGAAAAAGCAGATCGGGCCACATGTTTGTGTCCTGATCCAAATTGCCGACCAGGATCTTGTTTACCGGGCTTGAGACCGCGCCGAGTGGCAGGAAACTGTTGCTTGTGAATGGATCGAAGAGATACGTAAACGCTGCGGTCTTGGCGATTTTATCACCGCGCGGATTGCTAAGCTCCACGTCGACCGGCATCCTGCAGCGCAGGCTCTGTGTGGGCTTTGGCGCGATTCCTGAAAGTACGGTTCCTGTTTTGTCAAACACGGGACCATCGATCAAAAGTCCGCCAAATTTTGCTGCCGTGTCACTTGCCAATCCGGCCCCTTTGATCGTGACCTGGGTGCCTCCGTACAGCGATCCTGTCGTCGGTGTGATTCCGTCAAAGCGCAGCGGGGTACTTTCACACGCGCCGCTTGTGGAATTGCAGACTTGATAGGCCGCGCACATGGCGTTTTTGCACGGATCTTGCGGCGCGGTGCTGATGGTGAAGTCTTTCCACAGCGAATCACAGGACGCCCAAACGGAAACAGACAGTGCACCAGCCAGAAGCAGAGACTTCGATTTGATGTGATCGATGCGAGAACGGATAAGCATAGGTCGACTCCTTGTAATCGGAAGCGTCAAACGTAAGTTAGGGAATGCTCCCCATCGCGACATTCAGGCCGGTTCGCTGGATCACAGGATCGCGCATCACAAAGTCGGGCAGCGTGTCCTGGTTTAAGTCTGTAAACAGGAACGATCCTCCGGTGTTTTGGAGTGTCTGTTTGGGCGGATAATGCCCCTGTCCGTCGTTTAGAAAAATCGTGATGTTGTTGATCGGACTCACCGACGCTGACGGGCCCAGAATCAGGTCGAGCAGTCCGTCGCAGTTTACGTCATAGGCCTGCATGGGCGGTCCGGGTTCAGTGACGCCGCCGGCTGACTTGATCGTTGTTGGTTGTTCATCGATCTTGATAAGCGATCCGTTGCCTTGGTTTTTTAGGAAAAAGACGCGACCGTCCGTACCAAGCGCCGCCAGATCCGTTTTCCCATCCCGATCCCAGTCTGCAGCGACCAGTGAGCTTACGCCGACGGGCAGCGTGATGGCCGGCGCTCCTGCATAGGTGAGCCCGAAACTCCCCGTGCTTTTTGCATAGACCAAACTGGTCGAGTTTGCTCCACCAAGAACCACATCCGGAAATCCGTCCCCGGTGATGTCGAGAACCGCCATGGCAGGCAACGGAGACCCGCCAAGATTCACAGTAGACCCGGCACTGACGTTGCCGGTGGCAGACTCCCTGGCGGGCGTTAGATAGTAGTTCGTTGAAGACGTGTTGCTGCCGTAGATCACGACTTCATCGGTTCCCACGGCATCCAGGTTGATGGTGGCCACATCCTTTGGCACCGTGCCGTTATTGTAAGCCGGCGTGAACGATGAAACCGTGTTCACAAACAGCAGTGCGTTTGTGTTGGGATCGACGATGGCTGCGGCTGTTCGGCCTGGTAGTTGGAAGGCGCCGACCGAAAAGCGGATGGGTTTTGAAAACAGAAGTCCGGTGTTCTCTGCCGGCCCAGCAGCTCCGGCGTTGTTGGAAACGAAGTACAGTGTCTTGGGGCTCGACACAATCAGATCCGGAAAGCGATCTCCTGTGAATTCCGCTTGTGCAATCTGGAGTACCTCCTCGTTTAGGTTTGCGAGCGCAAAAGGGGGGGCGTTGTGATACGGCTCAAACTTGTACAGAAATTCCGCCGGATGGAGCGCAGCTGGGAATCCGGTTCGAGTCACTTCGACATTGACGGGTCCGCATCGACCTGGTGAAACCGGCGTCAGACCGTGAATCACAGTTCCGTTTCCTTGCACCATCGGCTGCACAAGCGGCTGACCCGCAATCTTGACCACGGTGTCGGTTGTGAATCCAGTGCCGCGCAGATCGACCGCATCGCCGCCGCCCGTTTTTCCCATCGAAGGGTTGATTCCCGTGTAGGAAAAATAGTCTGAGACCGTGCTGGCTTCACACATTCCGGTGTCGCGATTGCAGACCTGCGCTTGGCTACACAGAGTCGGCGTGTTGACACAGGAACTGGGGTCTCCCGTCGTAAAACCATTCCAAAGGGAACTGCATCCACTTTGGGAAAGTGCAGACAGAAGTGACAGTGTCGCGATCTGGGTGAAGGTTGGTCTTTGAATATGAATCATATGAAATGCCTCTATTTAGTCGGTCTGTTTGCTAAGCGAGATCGAAAGACCAGGAAGCAGAAGCTGGGCCGCTGGTTTGGGTCGCGACACCTTCGACGGAATGCTGATCAGAAGGAGTCCTCCGACCGCAGTGAGAACGCCTCCTGTGGTCAGCGCAATGCCTTGTGTCTTGGTGTCGTAATAGCGACGGCATTCCACACCGGGGGGCGGATTCGGAACGCAGATGCCATCAAACGCAAAGGCTGACATTCCGAAACCGAACATCACGCCGCCTCCTACGACAAGTGCGCTCCCGGTGAGAATCCGCCACAGTGGCCAGCGGTACTTGCGTTCGGACGGCCCCACCGATCGGGGCAATACCGAAAGCACTTTTGGGGCCGCGGGCGGCGGTTCGTATTCGCTGGGATCGGGCTCTGGTTCAGCGGGGCTCGGCTCGACGGCGGGGATCTGTGTCGGCAGTTCAATCCGGGGCGCAGAAAGCGGCGCGTGTGCGGCGGTTTGGGCAGCGCCGACGTTGGGCACACAGAGAGAGGCCGCAAGCAGAAGTACGAAGTAGCGCATCGCGTGGCGAGGCCCCCCAAGACCCCTTTGTGCAACTTCCTATTTTAGTTCGGGACGCCGCGCGTTGCCTGCTTGTCGTTGCGAAAGTTGACACGGCCTTTGCGCATCCGTCACGCTGATGGGGTGAAGATTTACCTGATTCGGCATGGGCATGCGGTGGATGCGGAGCTTCACCTGGCCGATGGAGAGCGCTATCTAAGCAAGAAAGGTCGCCGCACCACGCGCGAGGTGGGGCGGGCGCTGCGCAAGGCTTCTGTATCGGTGGATGCGATCCTGACCAGTCCACTTGTGCGGGCGGTGCAGACGGCAGAGCTTGTCGCTGAGCAGCTTGGCTTTGAAGGCGTCATTGAAGTTCTGCCCTCGCTGATGCCGATCGGGCCGATTGAAACCAGCGCCGAAGTGATCCGCGAGCAGTCACGAACCGTGGCAGTCGTCGGACACGAGCCGAGCATTTCGGCGCTGGCTGGACTTCTGACCGGCCAGGGTCACTTTCCGCCGCTGCGCAAAGCCCAAGTGGTGTGTATCCACGGCGATCGCGCGGTGTGGACGATCGATCCAGATCGACTCGATCCGGTTTCGCTCTGACGGATTCGCGGGGACTGTTTTCGCCCGACTTGCTGTCCGCAAACGCCGCCGCCGTCTAGCGGGCCGGCAGCAGGGCCACCGTTTCCTCCGGCAGCTCGAGCAGTCGCCACAGATACCAGCTTGCGACGCTGCGATACGGTGCATAGGGCTGCCCCAGTTCCTGCATTTGCTTGGGCGGTGGCAGATCATCGAGCCCGTGCAGTCGCTGCACCGCTTTGCGCACCCCCAAGTCCCCGACTGGCCACACGTCGAGCCGCCCCAGGTGAAACATCAGGAACATCTCGCAGGTCCAGCGCCCCAGCCCGCGCACGCTGGTCAGCCGATCGATCACCGCTTCATCGTCGAGCGCATCGACATCCGACAGAAAGTGCGGATCGTCTATCAGCTTCTGACACAGATCGCGCAGGTACGACACTTTTTGCCCTGACAGACCGCAGCCGCGCAGGCTCTCGTCGGGTTTTTGCATGATCTGCGGCGCTGTCGGAAATTCCCCGGTCGGCCACAGCGCGCGGAATCGACCAAATATCGTCGACGCGGCTTTGCCCGAAAGCTGCTGAAACACGATCGATCGACACAGGGCTTCTAAGTGGGTGCGCTGCCGAGGCGGTCCCATCTCGAACGGTCCGACCTGATCGATAAGCCACGCCATCTTGCGATCTCGCTTGCGCAGCGTCGGCAGAACCTGCTTTGGAATCGGCATAAACTCAGGCTTTTTTTCGGCCTTCATCGCAACACCTTTGGGATTTGTGGGTAGCTGGGGTCAAAGGGCGCTGATTCTAGCCTTGCGCAGCCGGCGTGGCTGCGGTACACGCCCTGCCAACCGATTTTTCCGCCATGACCGTCTCGACACCGCATGCTGGGGCTGCTGCTTTCACGGAACGGCTGCTTCCCGGCGAACGATCCCACGACGCTGCCATGATGCGTCTGGCGATCGCAGCGGCAGAGACAGCGCGCGGTGCGACAAGTCCCAATCCTCTCGTCGGTGCCGTCATTGTGGATGAGTCCGTTTCCCCACCACAGGTGCTGGCAACGGGTTTTCATGCGCAGGCTGGACGCGCCCACGCCGAAGTCGATGCGCTGCAAAAGCTGGCCCAAACCGGCGCAAGTGCTACGAAAAAGACCCTATACGTCACGCTAGAGCCGTGTAATCACGTCGGACGGACGGGCAAGTGTACCGATGCGATCTTGGCGGCGGGACTTGCTCGGGTGGTCATTGCGACAGCCGATCCCAATCCGCACGTTGCCGGTGGTGGGGCAGGGCGGCTGCGCGAAGCTGGACTCGACGTTCTCGTGGGCGTGTGCGAGCCGCAGTGTCAGTGGCAAAACCGCGGCTTTTTGCGCTGGCTCAAGTCGGGCAGGCCGCAGCTTCTGCTCAAAGCGGCGATTTCTCTCGATGGAAGAATCGCACCACAGGCGCCGCCGGACACGGTGATTGGGCCCCGCTGGCTGACCGGCGGGCCCGCGCGGCAAAAAGCCCATCAGCTGCGGGCGGCAAGTGATGCGATCTTGGTTGGTGCCGGGACGGTGCTCGCCGACGATCCGCAGCTTACCGTGCGGCTTTTCGATCGCGAAGTCGTCCGTCAGCCGCTGCGGGTGATTTTGGATGGTGCGCTGCGGGTTCCAACGACCGCGAAAGCCCTGGGTCCGGGGTCGCTTCTTGTGACCTGTGAATCGAGCTTTCAAGCGCAGCCGGACCGGGTCGCCGCGCTGCAATCGATCGGAACCGAGGTCATTCCGTTGCCACTCCCGTCGAGTCCCGATGTGGCGAACCGACGTGGTGCGGCGACCGATGTCGATCTACATGCGGTGCTGCGCCTGCTTGGGCAGCGTCAGGTGCTCTATGCCCTGTGCGAAGGCGGTGGCGTGCTGCACGGTGCGCTGCTTGAATCCGGTCTGTGCGATGAAGCCGCGCTGTTTGTTGCGCCCTTGTTTTTGGGCGACGGCGGGGTGCCGCTGCTGCGTCACTTGGCCTATCCCGACGTGACCGCGGCGGCGTGGATCGAAACACCGCAGTACTCGCAGCTTGGCGACGATCTGTTTGTCACGGGGGCGCTGCGTCGCGGCGGTTTTGCACCGTCTGCCTGACGGGCAAAAGGAGTCAGTTTTGTTTACCGGCCTAGTCGAAGACCTCGGGCGAATCATCGAAGTATCCCCGCTGCCACGCGGAAGTGGTCAGCGGATCGGGCTTTCGTCGCCCTTGCTTTCGCAGCCGTTGCCGCTTGGCGCGTCGCTGGCCGTCGATGGGGTCTGTCTCACGGTCGTCGCTGCGTCGCCCGGCTTGGCCAGTGTCGAGGTCGGTCCCGAAACCCGCGCTCGCACCACGCTGTCCGATCTGGCACCTGGACGGGTCGTCCATCTGGAACGTGCGCTCCAGGTATCGGATCGCTTGGGCGGTCACATCGTCACCGGCCACGTCGATGGCCTAGGTCACGTCAGCAAGAGCGTTCGGCGCGGCGATAGCTGGGATGTCGAAGTAAACACCCCCCAGGAACTCTTGCGCTACATCGTCGAAAAAGGTGCGATCTGCATCGACGGTGTCAGCTTGACCGTCAACAGCGTCTCGGCGCGCGGTTTTTCTGTGTCGCTTGTGCCGCATACGCAGGCGCACACCCATTTGGCGCAAAAATCCGTCGGCGGTGCGGTGAATCTGGAAGTGGACATCATCGCCAAGCACGTCGAGAAACTGATAGCCGCTTATCTTCCGACGCAGCCTTCGGGGCTGTCGCTCACAAAGCTCAAGGAGTTTGGTTTTGCACGCGGGGACTAGTACGACGGAACGAGCTGCGCGCGTAAAGCGGGCGCTCGCTGATATTTTGGCCGGCAAAATGGTGATTCTCGTCGACGATGAGGATCGCGAAAACGAAGGCGACTTGGTGATGGCCGCGGACAAGGTCACTCCCGAGGCGATAAACTTCATGGCGCGCTTTGGTCGGGGGCTGATCTGCCTGACGCTGACCGAGGAGTGGGCCGATCACTTGCAGTTGCCGCTGCAAAGCTCACGCGCGGGGGGACCGCCGCTCGGGACCGCGTTTACCGTCAGCATCGAGGCGCGCCATGGCGTCACCTCGGGCATCTCAGCAGCGGACCGGGCGCACACGATCTTGACGGCGGTGGCCAAGAACGCCAAGCCCGAAGACTTGGTGACGCCGGGGCACATTTTCCCGCTGCGGGCCAAGCGCGGCGGAACGCTCGTGCGGACCGGGCACACCGAAGGTTCGGTCGATCTGCTGCGACTGTCCGGGCTTACGCCAGCGGCGGTGATCTGCGAGATCATGAACGACGACGGCACGATGGCGCGGATGCCCGATCTTTTGCGCTTTGCCAAGCAGCACGACCTGCTGGTGCTCAGCATTGCGGACATCATCGAACATCGTTTGCAGACGGAATCGCTGGTCGAAAAAGTCGAAACATTCGAGCTTACACCGACGATAAACGGTCAAAAAGCCAAGCGGTTTTCCGGGGCGCTGTTTCGCACCGCGATTGAACCGACGGAATACCTGGCGCTGTGGATCGGTGATCTGTCGGGCGACGATCCGGCGCTGGTGCGGGTCCAGACCGCGAGCCTGCCGGGCGATGTGTTCGGCGCGCTCGGCTGCGACAGTGGGGCCCAGCTTCAGGCGGCGCTGCGCATCATCGACAGTGCCGGACGTGGCGTGCTTTTGTACGTGTTTCCGACGGGGCGTTTCAATGTCCGGGACGACCTGCGGGCCCACCTGCTCCACCGTACCGATGTGATTCCGTCGGGGAACAAGCTGCGCGACTTTGGGCTCGGGGCGCAAGTGCTGCGCGAGCTGGGCGTTCAGTCGATGCGTCTTCTGACCAACAACCCCAAGAAGATTGCCGGACTGACCGGCCATGGGCTAAAGCTCGTCGAAAGCATCCCGCTTCTGCCCCAGCTGCCCTAGTTTGGCCGTCCGTTACCTGATTTTGTGAGAGGAAGACTTATGTCGAGTGAAGACCAAACGAAAGTGATCGAAATCTCGGGTTCGCTTTCGGCGGCCCAAGCCAAGATCGCGATCGTCGCCAGCCGCTTCAACAGCTTTATCGTCGAGCGGCTCATCGAAGGTGCCGTCGATGTGCTGCGTCGCGTCGGCGGTGCGCCCGAAAGCATTTCCATCATCCGCTGCCCTGGCGCGTTCGAGCTGCCGGCAGTCACCCGTCGCTGTGTCGAAAGCGGCAAGTTCGACGCTGTGATCTGCCTGGGCGCGGTCATTCGTGGCGCCACCCCCCACTTTGACTACGTCGCTGCCGAATCGAGCAAGGGCATCGCCAGCGTCGCTGCGCAAGCCACCATCCCGGTCGTTTTCGGCGTGCTGACCTGCGACACCATCGAACAAGCCGTCGAGCGCGCTGGCACCAAAGCTGGCAACAAAGGCGCTGACGCTGCGATGACGGCGCTTGAAATGATCTCGCTTTTCCGGAAGCTCGGACATGGCTAAAGCAAGCGGAAATCGTCGTCGGGCTCGCGAGAGCGCGATGCAGATCCTGTGTGTGCTCGATAGGCAGCCCGAGCTTTTGCCGGGCCAGGCGACGGCGCTCTATTTTGCCCACTTGCTCGGCGACGATGGCGAATCGAGCACGTCGATCGACGAACGCACGCTGCCGAGCGACTACCGTCTGTTTGCCGAGACGCTGGTTTCCGGCGTTCGCAAAGCACAAAGCGACATTGATGCGCTGCTCAGTCGGTCGTCGAAGAACTGGCGACTGTCGCGCATGGCGGTTCCCGATCGCAACATTTTGCGACTGGCCTGCTTCGAGCTGATGTTCTGTCCCGAAGTACCGGCGCGTGCGGTGCTAAACGAAGCGATCGAGATTGCGCGGCGTTTTGGCACCAGCGACTCGTCATCGTTTGTCAACGGAGTGCTCGATCGGGTCGTCGTGGAGCTGGGCCGGCGACAAGACACCGAGCACGCGACCGAGTCAGAGTCCACTCCTGCGTAGTCTGCGGACAAAGGTGAGGGCAGCTGTGAACAAGGCATTCCTTCTTCTGTTTTTGGCCTGTATCGCCTGTGCGTGTGAACCCTTGCCGTACAGTCCCCATCGGGCCACCGAATCGCCGCTGCCGAAAAATGCCTTTGTTCACTTGGTCGTCGTCAGCAGTCCGTCGCCGTCCGTCGAAGTGTCGATTTCGAACCAAGTGCGCGCCGTCGTGCCACGACGCGGCATTAGTCCTCGGATGGAGCTGTCTTCTGGCAACTATCCGCTGCTGATTACCGGCGGTGGTTCGACGCTGTGCGAGTCATCGCTTCAGCTTCTGCCGGGCAGTGAAACGCTGCTTATCGCGAGCGCGCAAAATACCGACGACAAAAAGTGTCCATCGCTTGTGCTTTCGGCGTATCCGCTTGGGCAGCGCGATCCGAAGCTTGCGCGGGTGCGACTTTTGCACAGCGCGCTTGATGCGCCGATGCTGGAACTTGTCGGTCCGTCGGGTGAGGAAATCGTCGACGGCATCGCCGCTGGTGCAGTTTCGGCCTACGGTGGACTGGCTTCGCCCGTTGCTGCCGGTTCGACACTGCGGCTGCGGTCGCCTCTCGACAAACAGCCACTTTTTGACGTGATGACCGATGGACTTTCGCTCGGTTCTGCCAGCACTTGGCTCGGCGTCGGTGAAATTGGCCCGCTGGCATCCCAAAATGCCTTTGGGCTTTTGTCATTTGACGAAGAAAGCGGGGCGCTGCGCGAGCTATCGGCGGTCCCTTCTGCGGGGGCACCCGACGGCGAAGTTCTTTTGTTTCATGCCAGCAAAGAAGTCGGCTCGCTTGTCGCGAAAGTGGCAGGAAAGCCGCTGTTTTCTGCCCTTTCGTATCCGCATGCCTCGCCGCTTGCCACGCTTGCTTCAGGACTTCGCACGCTGTCGCTGGAGGACCCAAGCGGTACGGTCTGGACGGGTCCACTGCGGCTGTGGCCGGGCCGTGGCTGGCTGCTTTTTTTGTATGGCACTCGCAGCGCGCCGCGGCTTGTGGCGCTGCCACGGCCAGCACTTGCGCCGCAGACGGTGTGGCGGGTGTTGAACTTGGTCGATGGCTTGGATTCGGTGGATCTGCTCGACGGCGATGATGCCATGGTGAGCCAGCTTGGATTTGGCGCGGCGACTGCGCCCACGCTGGTCGATGCACTGCGACCGGGGACGATTCGGCTGCGCGATCGCGGGGCGGGCAATCGCTCGTGGGACATTGTGCTGACTGCGGGCGCGGCCACCGCGTCGCTCGATCAAGTGGTCACGCTGGTGCTTTTGGGGTCGGCTTCAAGCCCGCGCTCGGTGTCTGCCCAGCTTGTTGTCGAGTCGCGCGCCGGTCTGATGACGGCACCGCCTGTGCTTGCGCTTCCGACCAGTCCTTCGCTGTAAAGACAGCCGCTAAGACTTGCATCGCAAAGGCCACTTTTGTCGCCGTGGCGTTTGGCGGGTTTTGCGCATTGCATCGCCGGCTGGGTCGGTGCTACCGTCTGAGCTTGGCACGTTGTGGTCCTAAAAAACCGCGGCGATAAGCCCCCGGAACGTCGATGCCGATTCAGCAAGCGCAACAACTGGGCCGCTATTACCTGCTCGACCGTGTGGCGTTCGGTGGCATGGCCGAAATTTTTCGCGCCAAGACCCGCGACGCCCAAGGCAAAGAGCTTCTCGTCGCTGTCAAACGAGTCTTGGCCCACCTGTGCGAAGACGATGAGTTTATCCAGATGCTCATCGACGAGGCACGGCTGACGGCGCTGCTCAAGCATCCCAACATTGCCCGCGTCTACGAGTTTTCCAAAGTCGGCAGCGAGTACTTCATCGCGATGGAGTACGTCGAAGGCAAAGACATGCGGGCGCTGCTCGAAAGGGCGCGGCAAAACCAAGAGTGGCTCGCCGAAGACCTGATTGCCTACATCGGTATGCAGGTTGCGCTTGGGCTGCACTTCGCTTACGAGCAGAAAGACCGCGACGGGACGCCGCTGCACATCGTTCACCGGGACGTGTCGCCGTCGAACGTGCTTTTGTCGTATGGCGGCGACGTCAAGCTGTGTGACTTCGGCATCGCCAAAGCCGAAGGCGCCCGTCAGCAGACCCGCACTGGTGTCATCAAAGGCAAAGTCAAGTACATGTCGCCCGAGCAGGCGATGGGTCGGACGCTCAACAACCGATCCGACCTGTTTTCGCTTGGGACGCTGCTGTACGAAATGCTGGCGCTGCAAGCGCCGTTCACCGCCCAGACGGAAATCGAGCTTCTGTTCGCGGTTCGCGATGCCAGAAAGCGTCCGCTGCGCGAGCTGCGCCCGAACATCCACCCGGAGCTTGAGCGAATCATCGACAAAGCGATGGAGCGCCAAGAGAAAAAGCGCTGGGAAAACGGCCAAGAGTTTGCCGAGGCGCTCGGGACGTTCCTTCAGTATCACTATCCGAACACCAACATGGCTTCGCTGTCGCGCTGCATGGCCACGATGTTTGCGCGCGAAATCGACAAAGAGCGCGCAGCGATGGCGGAGTTTGTGATCGATACGTCGCGCTTTGATGAAAACGTCGGTGAAAACTTGCTCGCCGATGTGCTCGGGCCCGACGCAGAGTACACCCAGTTTACCGCCGCATTTGGACGCCAAGACATCGCCGATCCACTGCCGAGCACGCCGACGGGACCCAATCCCAATCAGATGCGGGTGCTGGCGTCGGTGAGCATGCCGGGAACCGTCGATTTCGATATGCTGCAGACGACGGAAAAGCCACGCTATGAGGCGGTGGGGATGATGCCGCCGGTGTCGCCAGCCCCCGGCGAACCGGGCTGGATGCCGTCAGCGCAGACCATGCCGCGCGGGGCGCGTCCGTCCCAAGCGATGCCGCCTGTACCGATGGGTCCGCGTCCATCGCAAGCCGTGCCGCAGCTTCCGATCCTGGGCGACACCCAACCAAACGGCGAAAGCGGCTTTGAAACGGTGATCATCCAGCGTGAGCCGGTGCTCGAAAAGCGACCCGGTGGACCGATTGCGCCGCCCATCATCGACGAGCAGTTCCACGCCGAAGAAACCCGGGTGCTGTCGCGTGATCAGGTCGATTTTCTCAAGCTGATTCCGCAGAAGTCGTCGCCCGCGCCGCAGCCTGTGCAGTCGGCGCAAAAGCCGTTCGAGTTTCACGAGCAAGCGACGCAGATTCTCGACGCACGCAGCCTGCCTGCGGAGCTTCAGCAGCTCTTGGCGCGCAAAAGTGCAGAGCTTGCCGCGGCGGTGAAACAGGCACCGGTGACACCGCCACCATCGGCGCCAGTTCCATCGGGAAAAGCCCGTGCGCCGTCGATACAGCTTCAGCCGCTCGACTCTGATTTCCACGACGCGGCGACGGAATACCTTGACTGGAGCCCGATTGAACCGTCGGCGATAGAGGAAATGTCGCTCGACCCATCGTCGGCCAACTTTGGCGCGTTCCGTCAGGGGACAGGGGCGCACGCGCCAGTTGCGCTGCCGCGTCCGGCCACCTCGGCGCAGCCACAGATTGCGGTGACACCCCCAGCGGCTGCCTTGCCGCCGCGTCCGCCTGCATCGTCGGCAGCGCCGATCCCGCCGCCGCGATCCGCCACGGGTGCACAGCCGCCGGTCGGTCTGCCGATGCCGCCGCTCAGCCCATCGGCCAAAAGTCCACCGCCGCCGCCGCCCGCTGCCGCCAAGATTGCGCCGCCGCCACCGCGCTCGGCCACCGGGGCGCAGGTGCCAGTCGGTCTGCCGCTGCCGCCGCTCAGCGCCTCGATGAAAAGTCCGGTGCCGCCGCCGCCGCCGAGCAAGAGTCCAGCCCCTGCGCCGGCTCCGCCACTTGCCCCGCCGGCGCTTGCGCCTTCACTGCGCGCGGCCACGCCGGGGGCCAGACCAACGGGACTTCAGCCGCAGATTGGTCGCACTCAGACGGCGCCGCCGCTTGCCAAAGCGCCACCTGCGCCCGAACCAAAGCCAGCGCCAGCACCGGGTCGGGTTGCTGCCATCCAGCCGCCCGGCGAAGACGAGTGGGAAGCGCTGCCGCACCTGGACTCGACAATGCTCGCCCGCGCCGGTTCAGTACCGGTGGTGTTGCCACGCAGTGCGCTGCCCGCGCGCCCGACGGGACGGGTCGATGCGATTCCGCCAGCAGGTCAGAAGTTCGATCCGCTCGAGCACACCATGCAAACCGACGACGAGCACATGAGTCCTTCGGTGGGCGATTCGCCGCTCGACGATGACCAGCCGACACCGGTGCGCGGAACTTCGCTTTCGGATATGGGCCTAGGTACAGAGAGCGAGTTCGCCGAAGACACCGACAAAGGCGACGGACCCAAGGGCTTTAACAAGCACCCCGATCCCTCGCTGACGTTTGAAGGTGACGACCTAGAGCCGGTCGATTAGTCCAAGTCAGCCGCCAAACAGCCCCGACGCCAGGTTGATGGACAGCGCGATGATGCTGGTGTTGTAGACGAACGACACGAGCGCGTGCAAAAGCACGTAGCGACGAATCGTGCGGCTCAAGACGGCCACGTCCGAGGTCTGAAAACACATCCCAAGCGTAAAAGCGAAGTACGCGAAGTCGAGGTCGTCGGGTGGTTCCTCGCCGGGGAACGAAAGACCACCTTCCCCCGCGCCATCTTGACGGTAGTACAGGTGCGCATAACGCAGCGCCCACGCCGTGTGCGTCAGAAGCCACGAGCTTGCCACCGCCAAAAGACACAGCCCAACGAGCAGCAGCCGCAGCGGTGCGTTTGCCAGGTGTTCCGCCTGGTTGATAAGCGCCGTCGCTGCCAGCAGGCTAAAACCACACGACGCAAGCACAATCAGCCAGATCAGCGTCCGCCCTGGATCTTCCGATGCAGCCCGTCGCCGCGTTTTTTGCGGTCCCGAGCGAATCATGATCCACCACGTCAGCGCCAGCATCGCCAGCGAGCCGCTGTCCCACGCCGACACAATCCGCACAACAAAGCCGAGCCGCGCCGGCACAAGCAAAAGCGTCAAAAGCGACACCGCGACGGCAAAACCGAAGCGTCGGTGGGCGCGCAGAAAAGACATCCACAGACGGATGGGCCACTTGGGCCGCGAATCTCCGTTTGAGGGACAGTCGTTTCCGCTGGGACTTGGCAGGCTTGGCGAATCCGCCACGATGGCACGCTCTGGCAAAGACCGCCGCGGCCCCCGGCCAGCCCAGCAGGCGGGCAAGTGGACCTGCGGCGGACGAAATCGCTAGCTGCCGCGCTCGGAGTTGCCGCTCGGCGCGCCTTGGTCGCCGCTGCTGTGCGGACGGTCGCCGCTGGGCCGACGATCGCGGTTTGGACCGTGACCACCGCGTGGGCCGCCACCGCCGCGCCGACCGCCATCGTGCCGTTCACCGCGTGGACCACCACCACCACCGCCGCCGCGACGGTTGTCGCTGTGTTCCAGGTTGCGCACGTATTCAATGAAGTGCGCGCGGTCTTCCATCATGTCGCCAAACCGGCCACCTTGCGGGCCACCGCGACGACGATCGCCACCACCATCATGGCGCGGCGGACGGTGGTCTGGATGGGCCTGGTTGCCTTCCTGGCCACGCCGCGGACGCAGGTTGCGCCGACTTTCCAGCGCCGACGACAGAAGCTCACCCGCCAGCTGCGAAAGCTCGACGCCTTCACTCGCTGCTTGCCACAGAAGTTCGCGGTGCAGGCCCCGGCTGACCTTGACCGTGAACTCGCCGCTCTGCGCTTGCTCATCAATCGACGGCGGGGGCGACTTGCCTTGCGCCGCGAGGTTTGCATACAGGGCTGCCAGCTCCTCCTCGACGTGGAGGATCGCCTCGGCGCGGGTCATGCCTTCCGCGGTGCAGTGCGGAAGCTCGGGAACGCGCGCCGTAAACGTCTTGCGCTCGCTATCGAAAGAGAGAATCACCCGATAGTTCGGTCTCGACATTCAAGATTTCCTTTGGTGCGAAAGTGGGCAGTCATCTGAAACAGACTGCACGGAGAGACGCCCAGTGTGTCGTCACCGACGAAACAAAGTCAAGCCTTTACACCGCCCTACACCCTTGCGCCGCGTCTAGCAACGCATCAAGGAACGTCACAAGCGGCGCAAGCTGCGGCAGCGACAGCGTCTCCTTCGACACCCAGCGGTGATCATGGATCGAGTTCTGAATCGCCTTCCCCGGCTTTAGAAATGCCCCCATCACCCCGACCGTTGCCTTCTTGCGTCCCGCCGGTTTGTTTTCGAGCAGCTTCGTTTCGTCTGCCTCAAGCTCTTGCAGGAACTCAGACCGTCTATCGACCAAGCCTTGCGCCTGCGTCAGAAGCTTCGGATAGACCGCTTGTGCGCAGTCGAGGAGCAAGTCTTCCAGCGTCCCTTTTCGCGTTGGTGACGGCATCGCAAACACGCCAAAACGCGGCTTGCCATGCTTGACCACTCCGAGTTCCGGTTTGTCAGGAATCGGGATCTGGACATCGCGAGCACGCAGTTCCGCTAGCAGCTTGGACAAGCGTGCTTGTGCGTCCTCTTCATCGCTGTCCAGCACGACCCCAACGCCGTCGAGTACCAGCTTGCCTAGCAGAATCTGCTCCAGGTCGCTTTCCAGCCGCGCTGCGAGGTTTGCGATTCCTTCCGCGTTGCTTACGGCCACCATCAGGTCATGTTGTGGATGACCAAAGAACAGCGGCGCCGGCACAGCCAATCGGCTGATATCGAGCACACCCTGTCGGTTCCGGGTGGGCCACTTGAAATTGTCGACAAACGTCTGCCATCCCGGCGGGAGTTTCGTCTGTTCTTTGATCTGCGCCAGCTTTGCGTGCTTGGTCAGCAGTCGACCGATGAACGCTGCATCGTGGACGCCTTCGACGACCAGATAGACGTTTTTCATCGTAGATCGACGCCTCCCTCACGCAGGCGAGACAGCTTGGCACCCTGATAGCGCCGCACGGTGTGCTCGCGCTCGCTGCGATCGAGCCGGTAGCCGCACAGCGCATCCGTTTGCTGGCTCCGCTCTGCGGCTGTGACGAGCGCGTCGATGGTTTCGAGGCTGTGGGTGGTGCAAAACACCTGCACATCGCTCGCCGCGGCCATCGCAAACAGGTGCGAGCAGACCTCGACCAGCATGCTGTGATGAATCCCCGTCTCGATCTCATCCACAAGCAGCAGCCCCCCGCGCGCCTTCGACACCGCCGCCGCCATCGTCATGGCCACATGCACGCCCGCCCCAAACGTCGAGAGTGACGGCATCCCGCGGGTCCGGTGCTGGACCAAGATTCGGCCTTGCTCGAAGCGCTTGATGATCTCCAGTCCGTCTATTTCCGAATCAAACAGGCGCAGCATGGCGATCGCATCCGTTTTCTTCCCTTGCTCGATCGCCGTGCTCAGCAAGTCCATTGCCCAGCTCGAAGACAGCCTGCTCCAAGGTGAGAGGAGAACCGCACGATCCGACTGAAGTGCGGGCCTGACCTGACCGCCGGCTGTCGAAATCAGGCCACCCCGCGTGAGCCGGTAATGCCCAGACTCATTTCCATTTTGGGCAGATAACACCGCCGTCACTTCGATGCGGAGATCCCCACCTGGCAGGCGTTCTGCGGTTTCTTGGGCATGGGCAACGGCTTCCAATGTACGGAGGCCCGAGGTCAGCTCTCCACGAAGCTGAATGGCCTCGGCTTTGGGTCGGGTGCCACCAAAGAGGAGTGGCTCTGCACAAGGAAACAGCTCCCACAGCGCATGCGGGGGCGTGTCGGACAGAAAACTGTCGCGGCTTTGAATCACGCGCGTCCACTGTGCATCGTCGAACGGGCGGGCGAGGAGGGCGGCGGCTTCGAGCACGGACGACTTGCCGGAGTTGTTTTGACCGATGAGGACGTTGACGCGGCCAAGCCCTTCTAGGTGCAGGTCGCGCAGCCCTCGGTATCCTCCGATGTGCAGATCGTGGAGCAGCATGCGCCCTTTGTTACACCGAACCGTCGCAAGTTGCCACCTTGCCGCTCGCTGACA
>DAORGN010000051.1:0-25655 GCA_035340095.1 Pseudomonadota bacterium
CGTCACGCTGGCAGTCGCGGCTTTTGCGCGGCAAAAAGCGGGCGTATCTGCATCCAGCGGGAAAAGAGGCGGTGACGCTTGTGCAGCCGCTGTGGCGCGACGGCGATCATGTGCTCTGGCAGCTGTCGCCGCTCACCGGACGGCCTCATCAGCTGCGCGTCGAGCTGGCGCGGCGTGGCTGTCCGATTCTCGGCGATGCGCTGTATGGTTCGCGCGTGCCGTGGGCGGACGGAATTGCGCTGTGTGCCGTCGAACTGGATTTTTCGGCGCTGCCCGATCAGTCGGAACTGGGGCTGCCACCGTCGCTGCGCTTGGGCGGTGATGACGCGGTTCGCAGCGGCATCGCGTGGCGCAAAGCGTTCGCCAGCAAGTCCGGACATTCAATCCACAGCGCGTGTCCCACCGACGGAATCAGAACCGGGGCCGGCTGACCGACGAGCTTCGCCAAGTTGGCTTGCTGCGTCGGTGGCATCAGAAAATCCTCACTCCCCGCAATCACGGCGCAAGTCTTTGCAGCATCCGGCGGGCAGCCGGGGCCAAAGCGATGCGCAAGCTGTCGCGACAGATCGTGCGCGATGAGCGCTTGTAGCTGTCCTTGCACGGCGTGCTCGCGGTGGCTTTGTCCGTCGGATAGCGCATCGAGCATCGGCAAAATGCTCGGTGGTTCTAGAAACCGGGCTGAAAAGCACAGCACATGCAGCGTCCGCAGAAGCGTCGCCCGCGGCACGTCGGATCTGTGCAGCGCCAGCAGGCTTTCGACAATCGCTCGCAGCCGCGGATCGACCGTCGCTGTCGTGGCAACCAGCGCGACGTGTCGGAACTGCTGCGGGGCGGAGACGAGCGCATGTTGCGCCCACATTCCACCCATCGAAAAACCGGCGCAGTCGACCTGCGGCAAGGACAGCGTCGAAAGCAGGGTTAGCAGGCGTTCCCGCTGCGCCGAAAAATCATAAGCTGCCGCTTCGGTGGGGGCTTCGCTGCGTCCGCTGCCGAGTGGATCGACCAAAAGGACGCTTCGCCGCAACAGCCGAGCCAGCCGCTGAAGCTGCCGCCCATCGGACAAAAGACCTGGCAAAAGCAAAACTGGCGTCGAATCGGGGCAGTCGTCGGGCACCGCCGTGAGCTGAAAAAAAAGCCCGGCAATCTGGCCCGTGATGGGTTTTTCTCGTTTCAGCAAAGCAACTTACGATACGCCGTGACCTGGCCTGCACAAGCTAGACTGATGGTGATGCGACGGTTGATTGTCGGACTTGGGCTGTGTGGGCTGCTTGCGCTTGGTGGGGCGACGGGCTGTGGGCCGCGGGCGATTGTTTCCGACCTGACACACCACAACATGTCGGACGAGGATTTGCTCCAGCTCCTGCCGCAGGGACAAGAGGCGGTTTTCGATATCGAGCTTCAGTCGCTGCGGGCTTGGCCGCCTGCGCGATCGCTAATGGCACTGCTGCCCGAAGGTGCGCAGCGACGATTGCGAGACGTGGCTGCCGATCCGCTCAGCGATCTGGACGCGGTCTGCATCGGGCTGCGGGGGCTTGGCACAAAAGACGTCGAAGCGACGCTGCTGTTTCGTGGTTCACCGTCGCGTAACAAGCTGTGGCAGCAGATGCTGAGCCGGCCCCAAAGTCGCGAAGTCACCTATCACGGTATGCCCATCGCCGAAGTCGCCGACGAGTCGCTCGCGCAGCTTACGCCCCAGACGGTGGTGCTGGGTTCTCGACTGCAAGTGCGACAGACCATCGACATTTTTCGGGGCGTCGATCATGGGGCGCGCAAACAGCCGGCGCTTGTGGCAGCGCTTGCGATGGCACCGACGGGGAAAGCTGGACGACCAGCGGTGTTGATGGCGATTTTGCCGTCGTCGGATCTGCGTCAAAAAGCGCACAATGCCGGCCTGCTGCGGATCTTGGATGATGCGCAAGCGGTGGCGGTGGCGATGGCGATTGGCGACGGCTTCGACATTGGGATTGTCGCGTCGTATCCCGATGTGACGATGGCTCAATCGGCGCTGGCGTTTGTGAACGCGCAGGCGGCGGAGCTGTCTTTGCGGCCACTTACCAAAGCGCTTGGGCTTGAACGGTTTATCTCACCGCTCGTCGCTGTCGCGGTGCCGCAGTCGAAAAAAAGGCCGACGCCAGAGCTGCACCTTGCGTATCGTTTGCCCGGTGATGACTTGGCGGAGCTTCTGCGCCGGATCGAACAGCTAAAACAGCTTTTTCCGTCACAGCGTAACTGAGCTGCCTTCGCGCGAAGCGATAAGCTCGATGTGGCGACCGCCGAGCGAGTCGAGCAGCTCGCGACAGCGCGAATAGATCGAATCCACCGCGTCGTCGCTGTAGTCCTGGTCAAAGTGGAAAAGGGCCAGGCGGCGAACCCCAGCGCGCACTGCCGCATACGCCGCATCGGCAAACGACGAATAGCCACGGGACCGACGGACCGATCGATCTTCGGGCGTATACGTCGAGTCGTGAATCAGCAGATCGGCGCCTTGATAGAGCCGCAACACTTCTTCGCTTGGGCCTGCATCGGGATAACCAGCGTCGGGGGCATAGACCAGCGATCGGCCATTTTCCTCGATCCGGTATGCCATGCACGTCGACGGACCGTGTGGATTGGGTCTTCCTGATATCGCGATGCCTTCCCAAAAGATCGGCGGCGGATCGTTGTCCGTCGGAACAGGCAAAAGCTCGAACATCGCGCCGAGGTTCTTCATCGTCTGAAGCGGCGAGAAGTGCGGATTGACCTGACCTTCGAGGATTCCTTCCAGCATCGCGGCGCTCTTGGCCGGTCCGAAGACGGAAAAGCGATTGCCGGGGATGAACACGGGCGCAAAAAACGGGAAGCCTTGGATGTGATCCCAGTGGGCGTGGGACAGCAGGATGGCACCGTGGCCTTTGCCTTTGCCAAACTCGCTGCCGAGCAGCTTTCGCCCGAGGCTGATGATGCCGGTCCCCATGTCCAAAATTAGGATCTTGCCCGATTCCGATCGCACGCTGACACAGCAGGTGTTGCCGCCAAAGCGGACTGTGTCGGGACCAGGGGCGGGAATCGACCCGCGTACACCGTGAAATGTTACTTCCACGACTCTTCCTCGTTTGAACTGGAGCCGCGATGGCCCTGACCCATCGATCGGCTGCTGGCATGGCCCACCTGCATGCCGTGTTTGCCCAGGTCGACTTCCATTCCCTCGTAAGCCGCGTGCAGTTCCAGTCGTGCACCGTCGCGCGCAAGCTGATGCCGATGCTGACCAAGCAGCTCGTCGATCTGCGCATCCGAGCGATCGGGCGAGTGGTGATACAGCATCAGTGATTCTGCACCGGCCTCGCGGGCAATTTCGATCGCATCTTCGGCGCAGCTATGACCCCAGTGCGGGCGCTGCGCGTATTCCGTCGGCGTAAACTGCGTATCGTAGATGACGAGCTGAGCCCCTTCGCACAGCCGGACCACGCCTTCGCGCATCGCCGCCAGCTTGGCTGCATCTTCGGGCGCAAGCGGCTCGCCGGGCTTGGGCGGCTGACGGATGAACTCGTGTTCTATCAAGATGTCGCGGAACGGCGCCGTGTCGGTCACGTAAGCGACGGAAGCGCCTTCATAATCGAGCCGGAACGCGATCGCGATCCACGGGTGATTCAGCCGCGTGCAGCGCACTTTCACCGGGCCAATTTCAAAGCGTGCATCGTCGGTCAGCTCGGAAAACTGCACATTGGCCGCCGCCGCGTCAAACGGCACCGGAAAGTACGGATTGTCCGATTGAAGTGCGAACACCATCCGCAGGTGCATGTCATCGCGCTGACGGGCGTAGACATGGAATTTGTTGCCGGGACGATACAGCGGCGAAAAAAACGGCAGGCCTTGGATGTGATCCCAGTGGGTGTGGCTGACGAGCAAGTGCGCATCGCCTTTGCCCTCGCCGAACGGCCCGTGCATCAGATCCTTGCCGAGCCGCCGCAGGCCCGTTCCGGCATCAAGGATGATCCGGGGCGCGCTGGGGTCTTGCGCCGAAGCGCAGCGAACTTCGACACAGCTGGTGTTGCCACCGTAGCGCTGCGTCGTCGTGCCGGGCACCGGATAGGAGCCGCGAACGCCCCAGAACCTTAGCTTCACCTCGGCCCCCTTTTTGCTGATGGCATGCGCTCATCCTCACAACGTCGGCCTGACGCATGGAGGAGATAGGACGCCCTGCTCATCATGAGATGCTTTAGGGGTTTCATAGCTTGCTAAAAACAGCTTCCATCGTAACACGCGGGGTTTTCAGAAATCTACAGAATCTCCGCCGGGTCGCGCTGCGATGGGCTCCTGTCTGGCTGTAGGCGCTTTGTCTGTCGCGGCGGGGTCTGTCGCGGCAGGGTCTGTGGTGGGTGCGCACGGTGGCTTCTGTCTCCTTGGGCTTGGGTGGGAAAGCGTGCTACAAGGCGACCCGATATGCGGAACATCGGCGTGCGACTTGGCTTTGTGGCTCTGCTCCTGCTGGGCGGCTGTACCGTCGTCCGTCCGTATCAGCGCGAGGCGTTGGCCGAGCGGTGCATGGCACCGGGTTTTGGCGACAAGTCGGAAGTGAAGTTCCGCGCCCACTGGGAATACGCACGGCATGGCACCCAAGGCGGCTTTGGCGACGATGCGGGCGGCGGAGGGTGCGGTTGCAACTGACCATGCCAAAACCAGGTGCTGGGCGCGGCTTGGCTGGCGGGCGCTGGGCCGCGCGGCTGTGCTTTTTGTGCTTTGTGCTGTGGACGGGCGGACTGCGAGCGGAACAGCTGCCGCAAAACGTCAGTGGCGAAGCGGCTTTTCGGGGCAGCTACTGGCGCGATCGCAACACGCGGGTGCTCAATCCGACGGTCGATCTGCGCCAACAGACATCAAGCGGCGTATCGGTCACTGGTGCGTATGGCCTGGATGCGATCACGTCTGCGTCGGTGGCAGCTGGGGCGACGACCGATCAGCCATTTACCGAACTGCGCCACGAAATCGGTTTCGGACTCGAAGTTCCCCTGGCTGGCAAATCGACGCTTTCGGGCGGGTACGGCTATTCGACCGAGAGCGACTATTTTTCGCATACTGCGTCGCTGCGGACCAAAATCAGCCTGCTGCAAGACAACACCATTTTGCGCATCGGGGGCGACTACACACACTCGTCGGTGGGCAAGCGGCTCGGGCCGACCGGCTACTTGAACATGGGCATTTTGCACGAAGCCCACGCCATCGTCGGTGTTTCGCAAGTGATGAGTCGGACGATTGTTGGCTCGCTCAGCTACGAGCTGTTTGTGCTGTCGGGCTACCAAAACAATCCGTATCGTCCGGTTTTCGTCGCGGGCGAGCGGCGCGAGTTTGAAAATCTGCCGCGGCTGCGGATTCGCCACGCAATTGGTATGTCAGGTCACAAAATGTTTCGTTTTGACCGGACATTGGTGCCGCACCTGACGCTGCGACCGGCGCTGCGCATCTTGGTCGATTCGTGGGGGACAAAGAGTGTCAGCCCCGAGCTTGCGGTTCATTTGCCGATAGGCCCCGTCGAGCTGCGCGGTCTTCTGTCGTATTTTCATCAGGCCGAAGCGTCGTTTTATCGCTCAAGCTGCGGCGAGCAGCCCAAGGTCTTTCCGGGGGCGCCCTGCTATGCCGAACGAGGCGTCGAATTTGGCACCGCCACCGATAGCAACGGCAACGAGACGACGTTTATGGCCTATACCTCGGACCCCAAGCTGGGGACGTACTCGACGTGGACCACCGAGCTACAGATCAAGTGGCGGATGACGGTGTTTTCCCACTTGGGCTCCGTCGGTTCGCTTCTGTCTCGCAGCGCCATCGAGCTGTCCGGTGGAATGTGGTTTGCGCAGGACGCGATTGGCAACCAGTTTGGCATTCCGCTGGTCGGCAACGACCAAGTTGGCGTCGCCGGTTGTTCCGCTCTCTGTGGCGCCGGTTTTGCCCATCTGGGTCTATACGTTCCGCTGTAACCATCGCGAAGAGAAACCAACCAATCCGACAAGGAGTGGGTTTGTGAAACAGCCGATTACCCTCGTCGTCAACGGCGAAAAACACGACACGTTGTGTACGCCCAACCTGACGCTACTTGAGGTACTGCGTGAAAACCTTCAGCTTACCGGCACCAAGCACGGCTGCGAGCTGGGTGAGTGCGGCGCTTGTGCAGTGCTTCTCGATGGAGAACCCGTGCTTTCTTGTCTGGTCCTGGCGCTGGAATGCGAAAGCCGCGCGATCACAACGGTCGAGGGACTAAAGCGCGGTCCGGTTCTGCATCCGCTGCAATCGGCGTTTGCTGATCACGGGGCGGCGCAGTGCGGCTACTGCACGCCGGGGATTTTGGTGACGGCCAAGGCGCTGCTCGACAAAAATCCCTGTCCCAGTCGGTCCGATGTCAAAGAGGCGCTGTCGGGCAATCTCTGTCGCTGCACCGGCTATCTGCAAATTCTGGAAGCGGTCGATGCCGCGGCCCAGGTGCTGCGCGAGGAAGCTTCGTCACAAGGGGGCGCTGCGCGATGAGCCATCGGCCTCTGCACATCATTGGAAAACCCCGCCGTCGCGTCGACGGTCGCGCCAAAGTGAGCGGTGAAACCCGCTATGCCGACGACATCTCGCTTCCGCGCATGCTCCACTGTCGGCTGTTGCGGTCGCCGCTGCCGCATGCCCGGATTGTGTCGATTGATGCCAGTCGCGCGCTTTCGCAGCCCGGCGTGCATTTGGTCCTGACCGGCCAAGACATGCCGACGACGTTCGGGATTTTGCCTGTTAGCCAGGACGAACACGCGCTGTGTCTGCACAAAGTCCGCTTCGTCGGTGATCCAGTCGCGGCAGTGGTGGCATCGAGCGAGCTTGTAGCCGAAGAAGCGCTGTCGCTCATCGACGTGCAGTATGAACCGCTGCCGACGATTGCGTCGCCCGAAGAAGCGCTGGCCACCGAAGATCCGCGGATTCACGAATACGGCGATCAGGGCAACATTCACAAAGCGGTTGCGATGTCGTTCGGCAGCGTCGATGACGGCTTTGCGCAGGCCGATCACATCTTCGAGGACACGTTCCATTACGCCGGCAACACCCACCTGCCGCTCGAAACCCATGCGGCGCTGGCGGCGCTTGATCCCGACGGCAAACTGACGATTTGGTCGAGCACGCAGACGCCCCACTATGCGCACCGCGCGATTGCCAAAGTGCTGGGGCTGCCACCGTCGCGGGTGCGGGTGATTTCAACGCCACAAGGCGGTGGTTTTGGTGGCAAGACCGATCCGTTTAACCACGAAATCGTCGTCTGCAAAGCCGCGATGATGACGGGCCGCCCGGTGAAGATTTGTCTGTCGCGCGAAGAAGTCTTCTATTGCCATCGCGGTCGTCACCCGGTGCTGATGAAGCTGCGCTGCGGTGTGAAAAACGACGGGACGCTGACGGCGCTGCATTTGAAGACGCTGCTCGACGGTGGTGCGTATGGTTCGTATGGCGTTGCCAGCACGTTTTACACCGGCGCGCTTCAGACGGTGACGTATCACCTGCCAAACTATCGTTTCGACGGCTGCCGGGTGTTTACCAACAAGCCGCCATGCGGACCCAAGCGCGGTCACGGCACGGTGCAGCCGCGGTTTGGTCAGGAAATCCAGCTCGACAAGATTGCGCACGCGCTGAAGCTCGATCCGGCAGAGCTGCGGCTGAAGATCGTCGAAAAGCCCAACTCGCTGACCGCCAATTTTTTGCAAGTGCGGACGATTGGGCTCGCTGACTGCATTCGTTCGGTGGTGCGACGTTCGGGTTTTTCCGACAAGCGAGGCAAGCTACCGGCAGGTCGTGGCGTCGGCATCGCGTGCTCGTCGTATCTGTCGGGCGCCGGCATGCCGATTTATTACAACGACATGCCGCATGCGGGCGTGCAGATCAAAATCGATCGTTCGGGTTTGGTGACGGCGTTCTGTGGCGCCGCCGAAGTCGGGCAGGGCAGTGACGATGTGCTGTGCGCCTGCGTCGCCGAAGTGCTGGGCGTCGAAGTGGCCGATGTCAAAGTCGTGACTGGCGACAGCGACCTAACTCCCGTCGACCTGGGTTCCTATTCGAGTCGCGTCACGCTGATGATGGGCAATGCGGCGATTGCAGCGGCGGAACGCGCCCGCGAGATCATTGCGACACCCGTCGCTGAAAAGCTGGGAATTGCTGCCGAACAGCTCGTCTTTTCACACGGTCGGGTGTTCGATGCAGCCGCACCGGAAAAAGGGATGTCATTCCGCGAAGCCGTCATCGTGGCGGAGTCCGCGCAGGGGACGATTGGCGCGACGGGATCGTACAAACCGCAAAAACCGGCAGCGCTGTTCAAAGGCGGTGGCGTCGGTCCCTCGCCGACGTATTCGTATTCCGCTGCCGTCGTCGAAGTCGAGGTCGACACCGAAACGGGCTGGCTGCACGTCGACAAAATCTGGATAGCGCACGACATCGGACGGGCGCTCAATCCGACGCTGGCGCGTGGTCAGGTGGAAGGTTCGGTGTACATGGGGCTCGGCGAAGCGCTGATGGAGGAACAGGCGTTTCGTCGTCTGCCACCGAAGCTGTCGAGCGCGCTTGTGCATCGCACGCCGTCGATTTTGGAATACAAGAGCATCACGTCGCTGGAAATGCCGGACGTCGACATCGAGCTTATCGAAGACCCCGATCCGAATGGTCCGTTTGGCGGCAAAGAGGTCGGGCAAGGACCGCTTTTGCCGATTATGCCTGCCGTCGCCAACGCGATTTTTGATGCCGTCGGGGTGCGCATTGATGAAGTGCCGATCACGCCCGAAAAAATCCTGCGCGCGCTCAAGCTCAAGGCGGAAGGCAAGCCGGCGCGGATTGGGCCCAAGGATTTTCCGTCTGTGCCGTATCCCGAACCACTGCAAGTGCCGACGCCATGGCAAGGCGGCGATGGCCGGGCCACAAACGACGTGGTGCGCGACAAAAGCAAGCGCGCCAAGAACGTCTAGGGGGACACATGCTGAGGCTTCCTGAATTTCATCTCCTGGCTCCGCAGTCGCTGTCCGAAGCGCTGGCCATGCTCGCGGCGGACCCGCAAAACACATCGGTGCTGGCGGGCGGAACCGACCTGTTGCCCAACATGAAAAGGCGGCAACAGACACCGGCCCGGCTGCTGAGCTTGCGCAACCTGACTGCGCTGCGGCATATCCACGTATCCGACGGGGAAATCCGCATAGGTGGCGCGGTGCGACTGCGTGAAATCGAAGATCATCCGCTTCTGCAAGCCGAGGCGCGCGCGCTGACCCAAGCGGTAAGCCAGATTGCGACCGTGCACATCCGTGGCACTGCGACGATTGGCGGCAACCTCTGCCTGGATACGCGCTGCGATTACTACGACCAGAGCGAGCCGTGGCGCAAAGCCATTGGATACTGCAAAAAGAAAGACGGAGACATCTGCTGGGTTGCCACGTCGAGCCCGCGCTGTCTGGCGGTTTCGTCGACAGATGCGGCTCCGGCGCTGATGGCGCTTTCGGCGCGGGTGGTTTTGTCGTCGCAAAACGGCGATCGGGAACTGGATCTTGCCGACCTGTATCACAACGACGGCATGGCGTATTTGACCAAACGTCCCGACGAACTGCTGACGGAAATTCGGATTCCGCGTCTGCCTTCGCGCAAGAGCGCGTACTGGAAACTGCGACGGCGTGGCTCGTTTGATTTTCCGCTGGTTTCTGTGGCCGCTGCGGTTCAGCTTGGCAGTGATGGCAAGGTTGCACAGGCCGGGCTTGCGCTTGGCGCGGTGTCATCGCGACCATTTTTGGTGACGGACGCTGCGCAGCTTCTTGTCGGGCAGCCGCTTTCCGATGATCGAATCGCGCAAGTTGCCGACGCTGCGCATGCGCTGGCAAAGCCGATGGATCACGCGGACATGTCGCTGTCGTATCGCAAGACGATGGTGAAAAGTCTGACCCGGTCCGCGCTCTGCGAAGTGCGCGGCGACGATGTGACCAAAGAGAGGCTGCGGCTGATGCGGCTGATTGGCTAGCGCAGGCGGACTTAGGTGAGCGCGGCGGTGACGACCTTGCCGGTCGTGATTTGATCGTTGAGGACGTCGTTTGGCAGTCCGACTGCTGCGGCGATGGTTTTGCCGACGGCACCGAGCGTGTCCTCGAAGCGGATGTCGGCAGCCGTACCCATGGCAGCCAAGCCGGTCTTGGAATCAATCGGCGTCGCGGCATAGTCGCTGCCTGACTTCATGACGCCGCCTACGACTGAACCGCGCACGCGCTTGCCGCTGATCACCGTGCAGTGGTGACTACCCAGGTGATCGCGTCCCATGCGCTGCGGACGGTTGAGCGTGCGACCAAACACATTCATCAGCACAAATGTCGTTTTCTGATCGAGCTTGGCCGCCGCGAGCTTTTGCCACAGCGACGCAATCGCCGCGCAACTGCTGACGTGCTGGGCCGATTCTCGCGCCAGGTTTGCGTCCGAGTGGTTGTCACCGCCAAACGGGATGAAAATGACCGACGCTGGCGTGACGTTCATTTGGATAAGCGCCACCGCTGCCGTTAGCTGTCCGTCCAGGTCGTTGGCTTTGATCGTCGCCAAGCTGCCAAGCAAGCTGTCCGATATGTTGCGCAGCTCGGACTTCGACTTGGCCATGCGGTCCAGGTAACTGCGCTGGACGCTGTTGCCGTTTTGTTTGAGCACGGCATGGATGCGATCGAGATCGGCGTCGCGCAGCGCTTGCAGGTTGGTCAGCGGACCTTTGGGGCTGACAAACACATCGCGCAGACCGACGGGCGTGAGCGCGGGCAGGATGCGGCCACCAAACGTGATGACTTCGCCGCTCACCGATGCCGGTTCAGGCTGCACCGTCGAAAGACACGGCGACAGGTGCTTGGAAATCAGCGAAACCAGCATTTCTTGCCGCTTCACCGCTCCCATCAGCTTGAGCACTTTGCCTTCGTTGGCGTGGCTGTTGGTCAGCGTTGTGTGATGGAAAAAACACGTCTGGTCGAGCAGCGCTTGCGGCAGCGTCGCCCACGGTCTGGCCGCGGTATAGGTTTTTCCCGACAGCGTCATCGGCGTCGGGGCCATCGCCGCGTCGAGCGGGTGGGCAATCCCCGGATCGTCGTAAGTACCCGGCACATTGGCATTGGACGGATCGCCCGAACCGGACGTCGCCCAGATGAGATATTGCGCCGCGTCACGGTTTGCGCAGGCATCGGCCCACGACTTGTGTGGATGCAGCAGCAGAGACGCCGGAAGTCCCGTCGCCAGCGCCCGCAGTCCGAGCGAGCCGGCGCCAAACAGCGCGCTTACAATGGCTTCACGTCGAGAAAGGTGCATGGTGGAACTCCTTACAGACCCAAAGAGAGGCTGGTCGGCGACATGCAGGCCAGCGTGAAAGTGGACTTGAGTGCGTCGACCCCGGTGATGCCTTGGGTCTTGCTCGCGTTGGCGTAGTGCTCGCTCAAAATCGCAAGCAGCGATCCGTAGCGCGGGTCCGATGGAACGACACTCATCACCGTCTGCACCATGTCGGAAATCGCCGCGTCAGGCAGCTTGCTTTGATATCGGCTCGGCTTGCCCGTCACGTTGCTGTCGACGACATAGTCGGCGAAGTTTCGGCACAACTGCTCGGTCGCCGCGCGATAAAACAAGCTCGGGTCGGTCGCCAGGATCGGCGCGGTTCCGCCACGCGAAAATCCGTCGCTGGGGATCAGCTGCGCAAGGCTTGGTGCTCGTCCGAGCGCACACAGGTTTGGCACTCCAAGTCTTGTCGACATGGCGCCGCACAGCTGGTCGCGTCGTGCCACCGACAGCGTCATGCCCTGATCCGCAAATGTCTGCGTGTTGCGCGTTCCCGTCGTCAGCGGTGACGTCAGCACTTCGCGCAGCAGGGTCTTTAGGTCATGACCGCTCGACTGAAATGCCATGACGATGCGCTGGAATTCGGGATCACTTTCGCTACACGCCGCCGAGTTTGCGAAATAGCAGAGCTTCTGCGCCCACGCGACGGCAAAGCGTGGATGGCCCGCCATCGCCTGACCCAGCTCTTTGGGCGTCGAGACGTTCTTGCTGATCCCGTCGAACGCAAACACACCCGGCATCGACGTCTGCGCCGGATCTTTTTGTTCGTGATAGGTCAGCGTGTACGCCTGCCGGAACACCTGCCGCATCGGATCGAGCGTCTTGTGACAGGGGTAGCAAGCCGGGTCCGATGAGTGCGCTTTGTCCATCGCCGGCAGCGCCAGCGGCAGCGTGTTGTTGCTGTCATCGAAGCTGCGTCCGAGCGCGACGATCAGCGTCTGGTTTATCGTCACCCGCGCTTGGTTGCTGGCATTGGTCGCCCAGTTGGCAAAAAAGGCCGGCGTCGTGAAAAAGCCAACCCGCGGCACCCGCAAGACCAGCTCGCCGGTGTTGCGCATCGCCGTCAGGTCATAAAACAGCGACGACGCTTCACCGGCTTTGGGCTGCCGGATCTGCACCATCCGCCACGCATCATACTCGGCATCGGCAAACTGCGACGGCACCGCAAACGACTGCGTACAGACGCCCGTGCTCGCATTGACCGAACCAAACAGGAACTGATAAAGCCGCGGCGTGTCGCGCGGGTAGACCAGCGGATCGGTACACGCTGCGGGGACAGCGACGGGCAGATACCAGTTCATAAACAGCGGATCTTGCGGATCGAGCGTTTTTTCGATCGCAATCGGTCCACTTTTGTTCGACAGCGTGATCTTGAAGTTGGGATTCGCCGTCGTGATGTAATCGGTGCCGCGGTTTGCGTCGGTCGTGTAGCGGTTGTCGAGAAAAGCCAGCAGCGTCGCCAGCGGCGGCGTCATCATGAACCGCTCAGTCGTAAGCGCTTCGGTGAGCGGCTTGCCTTCGACCATCGTCAGCTGCCACACCGTCAGCGGAAAGCTCGCCATGATGTTGCCGAGCATGCGGTCGCCAATCGGCGCATCCGGCACCATGTCGAGAAGGCTTGCGCGATTGAGCTGCCCTTGCTGAAAGGCCGTCGCAAAAAACGCGAGCATCCGAGTGCGGAACTGCGGCGTCTTCATCCAATCGTCGATAAGCCCGCGCAGCGCCGTTTCGTCTTTTTGCACCGCCAAAAGCTCGGCGTCCGAAGGGGGAAGCCCCGTCAGCACGTTCTTCACTTTGCCGACGTAGCTGTAAGGACCCATCGCTTCAAAAGTCGCTGGCAGTTCGGTGTTTTCAACCGGCGCGACGGATTCCGGTCCCATCGTCGCTGGCGCCTGCTCGCATGAGATAGCCGAAAGCGCCATCCCGAGAGCAAACATGCCCAACAGCGTTCCTTGTGCCCTGCGCATTGATTGGCCTCCTGACGTGTTCGCAAAACGTCGCCGCAAAGCGTGACGTTAAAAAATAGCGGTGATGGGCCGCAGATTGGGAATCTTTTTGCCGAATTTTTGACGCAAAATCGCAGCCCAAAACGGCCAGGAGACGCCATGTGGAGCGATCGACGTGGGACAGCGAAAGCGAGCAGTGGGCCGCACAGACGGTGGCTCGTCGCCGCACTCGTGCTGGGTGGTCTGGTGACCGATGTCAGCTGCGGTCCGCAGATCCCGTCCGGTCAGCCGCTGACCGAAGGCGATCTCGCGGTGGCGCCAATTGACTGGAATGTTGCACCGCTTGCGGCGGGAAAAGTGGTCGCGATTGCCGAAAATGACGACGACGTGGCGCTGTTTTCAGATGGCAGCGTGAGCGTGTGGTCAGGCGGTGAATCGCTCGGACGGGACAGCTCGGTGCGTGCGTGGCGATCGGCGGCGGCAGTTCCGGCGCTCGGTTTTTCGGGGCGCTGGCTGCTCGGGGTTTCCGACGATGGCAAGCTGTATCGCTTGCACTATGGTGAAGCCCAAACCCTGTCTTGCGAAGATGTCTCGGCGCGCTATCTGCTATCGAACAGTCCGGTGCGCGAAGTGGCGGCGCTCGGCGGTGCGCTGGTTGGCTTTGTGACAGACGGGCGATTGGCGATTTCCGATGGGCAGCGGCTGAAACAATATGAACTTTCGCTGCACGGGCTGACCGGCAGTTTGGGCAAAGCCGCGGGCATCACAGACGATGAAGTCGTGGTGCTTTTTGCCCAAGATGACACGCTTCAAAGACTGAGTTTGCCGTCGGTAAACTGGGTTGCGTTTGATGGCGCTGGCATGCTGTGGGCCGCGAGCGGAAGCGGACTTTATCGTCAGCGCGACGACCACTTCGAACAGGTACTTTCCCCTGCTGACGGGCAGTCGATCCGTGGTCTTTAGGCGGGATCTGCTGGTCTGTGGCTGCTTATGTCCGATGGTGTTGCGCTGGTGCGCGACGGACAGCTTCTGCGTGCGCCGCTGCCCACCGTGGGCAATCCCGGCGATGATGCGGCGGCGATGCTGCGGGTTTTGGGCTCACCGAGCGGAGATGCCTGGCTGCTCACCGATTCGCAGGTGGTGCGCGTCGGGGAAGAGAGCGGTGGCGGACAAGACTTGGTGCTGTGGCGCAAGCAGATGCAGCCGGTGTTTGTGCGGACCTGTCAGGGCTGTCACTTGCCAAGCGGCAGCGCGCATCTCGATTTGTCGACGCATAGCAGCTGGGCACGGTATCGGCGGGTGCTGGCCCAGCGTGTGGTGGCGGGGACACCGACGCCGATGCCGCCGACCGGGGCGGGAAAACTGACCGCGGATGAGCTGGCACAGGTGATGGCCTGGACGTCGCGTCCGTGAAACATCCGTGAATGCTGTGTGAATGAGCAGTGAACGACGCAGCGATTTTTTGACCCCTTGTGGCGCAACCGCTTGAAATTGCCTAGATTGTGGATGGGAATGTCGCCTTTTCGCCGTGCTGGCTTGCTTTCCGCCCAGTAGGTTGCGATAGATTCCCATTTGCGAGTTTTGCTTCTCTATACCGCTTAGACTAACGAGGTTTCGTATGAGGGTGAGTATCGCCGTCCCCGCCTATAACGAGGAGCGCAACATCGGTGAGCTTCTCGATACGCTTCGGGCCCAACGGACAAAGCGTGCCAAAATCGTCGAAGTGGTGGTCGTCGCGTCGGGGTGCACCGATCGCACCGCTGACATTGTGCGCGAACGGGCCGCGCGCCCGGGGGTTCCGGTGCGGCTCATCGAAGAACCAGAGCGACGGGGGAAAGTGGCGGCGATCAACGCCTATCTGCGGGTGTTAAATCCGCATGTCGACGCCATTTGCGTCTGTAGCGCGGATCTGTTGGTTTCGCGCGAAGTCGTCGAGCGCCTGGTTCAGTGTTTCCTGATAAACCCCGAAGTCGGCATGTGCGGCGGGCGACCGGTGCCGACCAACCGGATTGATTCGTTTACCGGCGCAGCGACGCGCTTTTTGTGGCAGATGCATCACCGCGTGGCGCTCGAAGCCCCCAAGCTTGGCGAGCTGGTGATGATTCGCGCCGGGATTGTGCGCAACCTGCCGCCCGAGAGTGCAGTCGACGAAGCGAGCATCGAACAGCTCGTCTGCAACGCCGGATATCGTCTGGCCTATGTCCCCGAAGCGGTCGTGCACAACCACGGTCCCGAAACGGTGCGTGACTTCATTCGTCAACGGCGGCGAATTGCCGCGGGCCATCTGTGGCTGCGTTCGGTGTCGGGCTATTCCGTGTCGACGATGAATGTCTGGCGCATTGCGCGGCTGGCGCTGGCGGAAATTGATGTCTCACATCCGCGGGAAGCGCTGTATCGGCTTGGGACCATTGGCGTCGAAGCGGTGTCGCGCGTGCTCGGCTTTGTCGACTTTCACACCAACAGCACCAAACACGCTGTGTGGAAAGTCAGTGAATCGACCAAGCGGGTGATGAACGACGAAGTGCGCGGCCTGTATTTGAGCGATTCCGTCGATGACGCGCCGCTCGCCAGGCCTGAGTCGGGACGCGCCACCGGCACATAAGCTGCGGACACGGCTACGGCGTGTTCGCAAGCTGCGCAAGCTCCGTCGGAAGCTGCCAGGCTTTGATCGCCGACGTGAGCACTTGTTTGGGCAACTGAACAATCACCGGCGTCCGTTTCGGGTCGAGCCAGCGCAGCACGTCGACCAGGTCTTTTTCGAACAGCGCCGTACAGCCTGCCGTTCCACCCTGCGGCGGCGGTGCGACGTGCAAAAAGATGCAGCTTCCGGCGCCTGGTCGCGCTTTTGGCAGGTTGTATCCGAGCACCACCAGGTATTTGTAGTGGTCCGTCGGCATCTTCATATGTTCTGCCGATTTCCACGACGGAGCTGCCGATTCCCTGACAATTTGGTTGTAGCTTGGCGACGCCACATCGTCGACGCAGCGATCTTGCGCGGTGGCCTGGTGATAAGGCAGCTTCACGCCACCTGGCGCTGCCGGGGCATATCCCCACATCTCGCCAATCGGCAGAATGCCTGCCGGGGAACGTCCGTCGCCTTCTCGCTTGACCGGGCCTTCCACGGGCGGAATGGGGGCACCCGGATCACTTCGCCAGCCAAGCCCACTGCGCCCAAGCCAGACCGGAAGTGGCGAACCGACGCGGACTAGCGACGACGAGGACTGGCGCCGCTCGAACCGATAGAGCGTCCCGCGCGGGGCATCGAAGCCGTCGCTGAGCACCACCAGAAGCTGCTGACTTTGCGCCAGTGGGTTTCCGACGGCAAGGCTCGGCAGACAGATACCCAAAAGCAGAAACGGCGACCGCCTAATCACGCTGCAACGCTCGCAGCGCCGTGCGCACCACGGTTTCGATCTGGGCTTCGGGCTGCGCTTTGATCGCTTGCTCCGTCGCGCGCTCGGCATCTGTGGGACGGTAGCCCAGGTTTACGAGCGCCCCCATCACGTCTGCAAACAGCCCAACATGAACCGCGGCGGGATCTTGCTTGGTGCGGGGCTGCGGTTTGCTTCTGCCCTCGGGCCGCGGCACTTTGTCGCGCAGCTCGAGCACCAGGCGTTCCGCGGTTTTGGGGCCAATGCCGGGCACTTTGCGTAGGCGCGCTACGTCTTCCGCAGCGACGGCGGCAAACAGTCCCGCGGCGTCCAAACCGGACAAAAGTCCAATCGCCAGCTTGGGACCGATTCCTGATACCGATGTGCACAGCTCGAACGCTTTTCGTTCGTCGCGGGTGGCAAAACCAAAGAGCTGCATCGCATCTTCGCGGACGTGCAGATGGGTGAACAGCTCCACTTTGCTACCGACGGTGGGGAGCGTCGCCAAGGTACACAGCGAAACCGATACATGGTAGCCGACGCCGCCCACGTCGAGCAGCACGCTATCGAGCGTCTTGTCTGCGAGGATGCCAGTAAGTCGTGCAATCACGGGTCCGACTGTGCCAAATCGAGCACTCGTCGTCAAAGAAGCGGGCGCAAAAGGATCGGGGGAATGGCTACAGCCAGCGTTTCCAGCCCTCGGTGGTGAGCTTCCAGTTGTCAAGGCGTGGCTTGAGGTTGCTGTCGCGTCCGCCCACAAGGTAGTAGCGGCCATTTGCGAACGTCATGCTGGCGTCGATTCGTGCCGGTGGATTTTGGTCGCCGCTGACCGTCGACCAGGATCCGCCCTGCACGTTGAAACGGTACGAATCGGACAGAAACGAACCGTCCTGCGCTTTGCCGCCAAACACCGCAATCATGCCCGTCTGTGGGTCAATTGCGGCGGCGAACGACTGGCGATAGGAAGGCGCGCCCCCGTCGTTTGATAGCACCATCCAGTTGTTGGGGGTCGTGGTGGTGTCGAGCCGCCAGACTTTCATCACCGTCTGCATCGTGTCTTCGCAGCCGACAAGATACACATCGGTCTGCGTCGAAAACAGCTTCGGCCCGCGGATGACCGGCGCACCGTTTGCCGCCGTGGTGGCAAAGTTTGTCATGCTGGGGGTCAGCATGCGCCACAGGTCACTGCGGGGATTGCCACCGACCCCGTCGATGCCGCCAAAAAAGAAGGCCAGCGGCGTTCCTGTCATCGACGGCAGGATGGTCAGTCCGGCTGCTCCTCGTGGTGGCAGTGGGCTGGTCACCGTCGTAAGTGGCGTCCAGCTGCGAACGGCTCCGGGCATCGTCGGTCCAAACTGCCATGCATCGGGCTGCACCACGCCGCCCGCACCCAGACCTTGCACCACGAGCACGCGGTCTGCCGTCGGATCGGCGACCATCTGCGGCTGGCGCGGGCCAGGGCTCATCGCGCTGGTCGAGCGCTGCCATGTGTTTTGGGTTAGGTCATATTCCCACGTCTCGCTGAGCGGCTGGTCGCCGACGACAACTCCACCGAACATTACGATGGTTGTCGGCGCCGAGATGGGCACCGCAGCCAGACCGGCACCGTAACGCGGCTCGGGACCGATAAAAGGCAGCTTGCTCACATCGCGTCCTAGGCTCACGACGACGCGCTTGTGTTCACCCGCAGCGAGTGTTTCGGTGGTGCTGCCGCGCAAGACCGCGTTTGCGCCTAGCTCGCCAACGATGTCCACTTGTGCTGTTCCACCGTCGCCGAGCGCCAGGGCAAACGCAATGGGCAGGCTGCTCGCGGTGTTGCTGGCCGTGGCAAATCCCTGCTGCTGGCTTGTGCCGCCGTTCACGCTGTAGATGGTGCGGATGAGGTCGATTTTGACGTCGCCCTGCGTCTCGACTTGCACGGTGAGACAGCTTGAGCTTTGGCCTTGGCAGGGGTCGGGCGGGCTGCATGCTGGGCTGCCGAGCGATAGCACGGACAAAAGACCACAGAGCGGCATACCCGGTCGGTACGCGAAGTGACTCATGGATTCACCGGATTAAAAACTGTGACGGTGGGGCCGCGGGTTCCAAAATAAACACCGAGGCCAATGGCGGTTCCGAGCACCACCGCGCCGCCAGCGGCAGCGCCGATGATGATCCAAGTCTTTTTCGAAAACGGCCAAATCGAAGACTTGGCGACGAAGCCTTTGGGCGGGGGTTCGCTTGCTACTTCGACGGGGAACGTCTGGAGCTGGGCGATTTCGACCGCTGGTTTTGCCGGAGTCAGCTGCTGCTCCAGCTCGGCGACAGTCTGTTCGACTTCTGCCCGATTGGGGGCAGTCGGCGCGTCGTTTAGATATTTTTTGTAGTATTCGAGCGCCTTTTCCGGTCTGCCGGCTTTGTTATGCGATTGCGCAATATTGAAGAGGAAAACCGGCTGGGGCAGGTTCTTGTAGCAGAGCTCAAACTGCTCGATGGCCGGATCCCATTCGCCTTTTTTGTAATGGGCAGTTCCCTGCTCATAGGCCTTTTTGGCGGCAGCTTTGGCAGCGGCGGTGGGCGGCTCGGCGGCGTGCACGACAGGCGACGCCAGCCCGACAATCCCCCAGAGAAGGAGCGAGCGAGCAATAACTTTTTCCACACCTTATCGTATCACGCATTGCGTGCGATCTGATAGGAGAAGCGCTGTGCAAACGGAGCGTGGCGGCTTGCAGGTGGGGGCGGTGACAGAAGTCGTCCTGCTTTTTGTTGTGGGTCTTTTGCTGCTCGTCGTCATCGGGGTGCTCTGGGGCGGAATGTCGGGTCCGCTGCTGTCTTGGCTGGGGCTGCGGGCGCTGTCGACTGGGCGCTGGGCGGTGATTCCGCAGGTGGTCTTGCCCGAGCTTTTGGGGCTTTGCCTGCCGGCATGTCTGTTTCTGAAGTGGCGGCAGGGGTCGCCTGCGTGCCAAGACGTGCCGCTGGATGGTTCCAGCCTGGGGCGGCTCTTGCAGCAGCTTGTGGCCGGGCTTCTGCTCGGCGGATCGCTGTTTTATTTCCTTGGCGTGTGGCTGCTGCCGCACTATGAACGACTGGTGCCGCTGTCACCGTCGGAACAGCGCGCGCTCTTGCGGATGCTGGTGCCTCCACAGGGCTTGCGTCCGCTGTGGATTGATCTGCTGACGTTTGCGCTGTGTCCGGCGCTCTGTGAAGAACTGTTCTTTCGTGGCGCGATCTTGCGTCACTTGCTGGCCGCACGAGCGGACTTGCCTGCGGAAATGGCCGCTTGGGGCATGCAAAAGCGAGCGACCGCTGTGGTGCTAAGTTCCTTGCTGTTTGGAATCATCCACCTGTCGTGGGGCCGGCTTGTGCCGACTGCGGTGCTGGGGGCGGCGTTCGCGCTGGCGGTGCTGCGCAGCGGTTCGCTGTGGACCGTGATCGCGATGCATTTTGCCAACAATGCGGTGGTGGTGATGTTGGCGCGGCAGGGCATATCGTCGCTGACATCGGTGCCGATGGCGACAAGTGGGGCGCTGCTTGTGCCGGCCTGTTTGGCGCTGGGACTGGGGATTTGGCTTTTGAAACCACGATCGACCCGCATCGACTCGCGTTGCAGTGCTTGACAGCAAGGGGCGCTGCCGATTTGCTTGTGGATAGTGGCTGACTTGTTCCTGCGACGATCGGCGTTTTGTGCGCGTGTGCTGCTGGGCTTTTTTTGGCTCGGCCTGCCGCTGCGCGTGTCGATGGCCCAAAAGCCGGTCGCAACCCAGTCGCCGCTTTGGGTTCTGCCGGTCAGTTCGCCCCCGACGCTGCCGGGGCTTGGCAAAGAGCTTCAGCGGGCGCTTTTGGGCGCGCTAAAAGAAGCGAACTTGAACGCCCAGCCGGGCAAGAGCGATTCCGATGGCGGGATTTCGGCGCGGCTCGAAGAGCTGGGCACGGGGCGATTCCGTCTGACGCTGAGCCATCGCAGTGGCAGCAGCCAGTCGGTTGGCGATCTCGAACACCTGGATGACTTGGTCTACGCGGTGGTGGCCGAGCTTCGGCCCAAGCTGCATTCCGAGCTCTTGCCGTCCGATCCGTCGCAGATACCGTCTCTTGGTGCAAGCAAGCTGGCCGCTTTGCCAAGTCCGCAGGTGGTCAGCAAGCAGTCGCCGACGATCCAGACCGCGCAGTTTGGGCTGGGAAGCAAAGAGATCAAGCTGGCCACGGCGCTGCTTGGCTCGTCCGCAAAATCGAAGCGCGAGCCGCAGCGGACGGAATCAGTGGTACCGGCGCAGCTGCCGCCACCAACGCCGGTTGCCGTGTCGAATTCGGCGACGGCCCCGACGCCACCTGTGACCAGCAACTTGCCGCCGGCTTCGACGACGACAAATCCAACCACGCCGGCTTCAGCGCAAACCGACCCGGAACAAAAACCGCGCACCCGACCACGAATTGCCGTCGGTGTGATGGGGGAACCAGGATCGTTGCCACCTGGGTATTTTGGGCTTGGGCTGACTGGGCAGCAGGCGCTGCTTGCTTTTTTGCAGCAGCGGCTTCAAGTGCCGGCGGTGGCGACACGTTTGTATAGTCTGGTCGGCGGTTTTGAAGCGCTGGAACAGTCGCTGCGGGTGAGCGCGCGGCACACGCTGATGGCGCGTCTGGACTCACTGTCCGTCACGAGCGGAATCATGAGTGGGCGCATCCATCTGGTGCTTTTGCACGACGGCAAGCTGCTTTACGATCGCAGTGTTGCGCTGCCGCCAACTGCCGTGAGCGCAGCCGAGCCACCCGCGACCGCGTTTGGGCGAGCTGTAACCAGCGCCGTCGAGTCTCTCTCGAACGATCTTTTGACCCGTTTGTAGTCAAGCGGGTGCCGTTGTCCGCCGCGGTGAGCAGGGCTTCCCCCGCGAGACAAACAGCGCATCTGCGGGTCCGGCAATTGACGCTAAGTCCGCTTCTGTCATACGATAACCTTCGCAAAAAGGTGTCCTCATTATCTGCAACCATGAGTGGGTCACCAGCAAGACGCTGAGGAGCGCGCGTGGCACTACCTTCGCCTTTTGGAAAATACCTGCTCCTCGAGCGAATCTCCGTCGGCGGCATGGCCGAGGTCTTCAAAGCGAAGACGTTCGGCGTCGAGGGCTTCGAGAAGATCATCGCCATCAAGAAAATTCTGCCGGCGATGGCGGAAGATGCCGACTTCATCCAGATGTTCATTGACGAGGCCAAGATCGCTGGCCAGCTCAATCACGCGAACATCTGTCAGATATTTGAACTCGGCAAAATCGACGACAGCCACTTCATCGCGATGGAATACATCTGGGGCAAGGATTTGCTCCAGATTCAGAACCGTTTCCGTCGCCTGAAGAAGCACATGCCGGTGCAGATGAGCGCGTTTGTGATGGGCAAAGTCTGTGAAGGACTGGACTATGCCCACCGCAAAAAAGACGCGACGGGCAAACCGCTCAACATCATCCACCGCGACGTTTCGCCGCAGAACGTCATCACCAGCTACGACGGTGAAGTCAAAGTCATCGACTTTGGTATCGCCAAAGCAGCATCGCGCTCGTCGAAAACGCAGGCCGGCGTGCTAAAGGGCAAGTTCGGCTACATGAGCCCCGAGCAGGTCGGAGGCAAGCCGCTCGATCAGCGCACCGATATTTTTGCCGTCGGCACGATTTTGTATGAGCTGCTCACGTCGGAGCGGCTGTTCATGGGCGAAAGTGACTTTGCGACGCTCGAAAAAATTCGCAATGCCACGGTTCCGCCCCCGTCGACGATCAACAAGGAAATTCCGCCCGAACTGGACCGCATCATTTTGAAAGCGCTCGCGCGCGATCCCAATGAGCGATACCAGTGGGGCAGCGAGATGCACGATGATCTCGCCGACTTTGCGGCGCAGTTTGAGCCGGTCTACAACGCCAAAGCGCTGGCGACGTGGATGCGCGAGGCGTTCTCGCCGGAAATGAAGAAAGAGTCGGCGGTCCTCGAGCAGCAGCGCAAGATCGGCAAAGAGGCGATGACCCAAGGCGGACAAGCCAAGGGTGGGGCACCGCCTTCTGCGCGGCTTCGTTCGCCGACGCTGGCCCCGACATCTTCGGCTCCGCGTGCGGCCCCGACGGAATCGCCCGATCCGACCAGTGCGCTGTCGGAAGCAGAAATCGAGCCGCTTGCCGAAGGGGAGGGCGGTGGCGAAGGTGGCGACCTGCTAAACCAGGCGACGGCCATCGTCATGCCCGATCAGCTTCCCAATGCTGGCGAGGGCGATCTACCGAATCAATCGACGGCGATCTTCGACAGTGCCAAGCACGGCGGCGGCGAAGACGAAAACGACATCAAAGCGCAGTCGACAGCGATTTTTGATCCCAGCTCGCACAAAGGAGCGCAGCCGGCACAGCCTGCACCGGCGCCAGCGCCGCCCCAGCCGCAGATGGACCCGTTTGCGGGCATGAATCCGGGCTATCCGCAAAACCCGAGCATGGTCGGCCCCATGGGCGCTTTTCCGTCGGCATATGGCTCGGCGGTGATGCCGGCGATGGCGATGCCATTTGCGACCGGATCGATGTCGGCGCTGCCGGCGGGCGCGATGGTGATGCTGCCCAATGGGACGGTGATTCCCGCTTCCGCGGTGCAGCAGCCAGCCCCGCCACCACCGCCGGTTGCGCCTGTGCCCGAACAGCGCGGGGGATCGCTCGGCAAAGACATTCTCGTCGGTGTGCTGGTGGCCATCGCGGTGGTTGGCTTGGTGCTCGGTGGAAAGTTTGCGCTCCAGCCCGGCAAAGGCACCGTGGTGGTGACTGTGTTCCCACCGCGTCCAGCGACGGTCTACATTGATGGTCGCGAAGCCGGCAAGGTCGAGCAGGGTGGGGCGCTGCTCTTGCGCGACGTCGGAAAAGGCCAGCGTCAGCTCTTGGTGCGAGCGGAAGAAGGCGAATCGCAGCAAGTCATCGATGTGCTGGCCGGTGACACGGTGCAGGTGACGGCGCAGCTTGGCGCAGGCAGTGCGGCAGCGCAGACCAGCGGCCAAGGCAACGGCGTCATTCGGCTGCGGGTTCCACCCGGCGTGTTCATTTCGGTAAACGGCGTGCTGGTCAAAGAAAGCGACATCCTGAAGGGCTATTTGGTCCCGGCGGGGATGGTGCAAAACGTATCGGTGAAAAAAGCCGGCAAGCAGCCGGTGAACTTCCAAGTCACGCTCCAGTCGGGTCAGGAATACGACCGCGCGATCGAGCTACAGGAAGGCCGCGGCAAGCTGGTGGTAAACACCAAGCCGGCGGGCGCCGAAGTCCTGGTCAATGGTCGATCGTATGGAAAATCGCCAGTCACCGTCGAGGATCTCGATCCAACCAAGACCGCCAAAGTGGTGCTCAAAAAGCGCGGACATGGATCGGTGACCAAGCTGGTGTCGTTCGGCGATGCGTTCGAGCAGAGCCTCGACATCGACTTTGCGACGGGCGGCAAGGATGACGACAAGGGCTCGTCGAAGAGTTCTGGTTCATCGGACAGCGCCCAGGCGAGCAGTGCCACGCCGGCCAAAACCGAAACCCCTGCGGCGGCCTCTTCAAGTGGCGACAAAGAAGGTTTTTTGATCGCCAACAGCCAGCCATATGCGCGGGTGTTCGTCGATGACAAAGACACCGGCAAGACCACGCCGATCGCGCCGCGTGATCGCATTCCGCTCAAGGCCGGCAAACACAAGGTCACGTTCGTGACCAGCGGCAAGCGCGTAAACTTCGACGTCGTGATTCGTGCCGGCGAGGAATACAAGCTGGTCCGAAACCTCAACGAAGACTAAACACGCAACGCCGAAATGCCAGTGGACGAGGGCTGCTGTGGCTTGGCGCTGTCAGCCGGCACCTTGGCCGAACCTAGCGCGCGGTCACGAGCACGAACACACCCAAAAACAGCAGCGTTCCGATGATCATCGCGACAAGTTCGATGATTCCGATGCGGAGTCTGTGCGTCGGAAACTCATCGCGCAAAGACAGCTCGAAACCGGCGACAAGACCGAGCGGCACAAGCCACGAAAAATCGAACGCCAGCGACAAGAACAGCACACACAAAAGCACTCCGAGCAGCATTGCGAGCAGCGTCTTTGCGATGTGCTGAATTTCCTCGAGCCGCGCAGGCTCGGTCGCCAAGAGTTCTTCCGACGGAAACTGAATGACCTGGATGAGCAGCTTGGCCGACGCATAAATGCCCGTTAGATACAGCGCTCCGCCGATGATCCCCGTTTCGACCAGCGCCTGCAAAAAGCTGTTGTGGGCATTCAAAAAGCTGATCCGTTCGTAGTTCGCAAAACCGACGCCGAACAGCGGATAGTCGAGGAAAGCACGGAAGCCATTTAGGTACGTCATGATCCGCGTCACCGTCGAATAAGCGGCTTCGGCTTCATTTCGCGTCGAAATCAGCAGCAGCGGCGACGACAGCACGGCTGCGAGGACGGCTCCCGATATGCCGACGCGAAAATAGAAAAAACACAGCAGCACTGCGCCCATCGCTACCTGCGCCGCTCGCGACGCGGCCAAAATCACCGCCAGGCCCAGCACCGGCAAGCCGATAAGCCACAACCAGCGTCTCGGCGACGGGTCGGGCCAGGTTGCCAGTCCCACCAGCAGCGCCGCTGCCATCACCAGTGCCAGCGCCAGCGCATTCGGATCGAGCAGGTTGCCGGTGTAGTGGATGCGGTCCACCACCGTCGCCAGTCCCAGCGGTCCGGTCCGTTCGCACGCCCAGCCGAAGTCGCGCAGGTGCTGCTCGTGCTGGGGCACTGTGTAGCACTCGGCGGTCGACTGACAGGGGCGCCGGTCGCTCGTCTGTTCATAGTTTAGCTGCGACGCAAAGCGGAAATAGTGGCACTGCTTGGGCCCAAATCGCTGCGGAATCGAGACGATCGCGGCAAACAGCATCGCAAGCACGAACGTCGCGTAGATGACTCGCTGGCGCCGTGGATTGGTCGTCAGCACGCCAAGCAGCGTCGAAAAGACCAAGTCTTTGGCATAGTCGCCGATCAGAAAGGGCAAAAGTTCGTCGACCCCATCCGATACGAGCCGCGAAATCAGCGCCCATAAAA
>DAORGN010000052.1:0-25391 GCA_035340095.1 Pseudomonadota bacterium
GCGCTTGGCGGAAGGGGAATCGCTGCTCGTCGTGCTGACCGGGTCGCTGCGCGGGGCGAGGGCGCGCACGGTCGATGTGCAGTTTGCCGCAGCACCGACGCCACCCATCGACAAAATGCCTGACACGGACCCGCCCATGGCGAGCGGCTGTGCGGTGTCGGGACGTTCTTCCTCTTGGTCGCCCGGACCCATCGGCCTGCTGCTGTGTGCGCTTGCTTTCGTCCGTCGTCGCTTCCTTCCGTGGGCGCGGCGCTGACGGCGAAATTTTGGTGCGCTCTAGACTTGACCGTGCGCGCCCATGGCCTCATGACTTTTTGCCATGGGCATCATCGTGCAAAAATTCGGCGGCACCAGCGTGGGCACTGCCGAGCGGCTCCGCAACGTCGCTGACATCATCGAAAAAACCTATCGCACAAAGCCGGTGATTGCCGTCGTGTCGGCGATGAGCGGGACGACCAAAGCCGAAGGAACGACCAGCCTGCTTCTGGCGGCTTCGGCGGCGGCACAGACGACGGGATCGCCGTTTCGCCACGAGCTGTCGCTGATTGAAGCGGTCCATGTGCGGGCCGTCGAGCAAGCGATAACCGGTGAGTCACTGCGGGCTGAAGTGCTGCACTTTGTCCGCGACGAAATCGAAAAGCTCCAGCGCTTTCTCGATGCGATCCGGGTGATTCGTGAGCTGTCGCCGCGGTCGCAAGACGTGGTGATGGGTCTGGGCGAACGGCTGAGCGCGCGGGTGCTGGCGGCGGTGCTCTTGGATCGCGGTCTGCCGAGTCGCTTTGTCGATTTGGCGCAGGTGGTTCCCGAAAACGAAAAAGAAGTCGATCCAGCGTTTTTCCGACGGCTGCAAACCCGAATCGGCGAGCTGTGTCGTCCGCAAGGCCGCGAGCTGCCGGTGGTGACCGGCTTTTTTGGCATGGTGCCGGGCGGACTGCTCGGCGCGGTGGGCCGTGGATACACCGACTTTACCGCCGCGATGATTGCTGCCGGATTGGGTCAGTCGCTCGCCGACGAAATGCAGGTGTGGAAAGAAGTCGATGGAATCTTCACCGCCGATCCGCGCAAAGTGCCGACCGCCCGCGTGCTGCCGCGCATCTCTGCTGCCGAGGCTGCCGAGCTGACCTATTTCGGTTCGGAAGTGCTGCATCCGTTCACGATGGAGCGCGTCGTGTCGGCACAGGTGCCGATCCGAATCAAAAACACCTTCAAACCCGATGCGCCGGGGACGGTGATTTGCAGTCATGAAGAAGCGCGTCCGGGCTGCGTCACCGCCGTGACGGTCAAGCGCGACATCTGCGTCGTCACCATCACGTCGAATCGGATGTATAACGCCTACGGTTTTTTGGCGCGGGTGTTCGGGGTGCTGGACCGGCACGGCGTCGTCGTCGATTTGGTCTCGACGAGCGAAGTCAGCATTTCTTGTACCGTCGACAAGCTCGCTGACGCGGAAAAAGCCCGCGCGGATCTGGAACAGCTCGGGCAGGTGTTTGTGTCGCCGCGTCGCGCCATCTTGGCCATCGTGGGTGAGAGCATGAAGTACACCACCGGGACCGCCGGCAAGCTGTTTTCAACGCTCGGAGACAGCGGCATCAGCGTCGAGATGATTTCGCAAGGGGCATCGGAGATCAACATCTCGTGCGTGGTGAAAGAAGAAGACGCGGCGCGCGGTCTGTGTGCCATTCACGCCGCGTTTTTTGGCTAAACATCCGTCGCTGTTGCTTGGCGACGCGGCTTGTCCTACCCTTGCGATGGGTTTTTGGTTTAGCCATCACGGAGGCTCGCTCATGAAAAAGCTTCTTGCGTTCCTGGTCGTGGTCGCGCTGGTCGGCGGCGCTGGTTTTTTCGGTTATCGGGAAATGCGGCCCGAGCGGCGAGCATGCCGAAAGCTTGCTTCGCTGTGTGAGCGGGTCGACAAAAGCACCACCGCGGAAGAAAATAGCAAGAGCTGCGAATCGACGTTCGCCGAGCTGCGCGACACATCGGGCCCCGATAGCGTCGACAAGCCCGCGCAGTGCATCCTCGATAGCAAGACCTGCCCCGAAGCCACTGGCTGTTTTGTCGGTGGCGTTGGCGGTGGTCTGATCCGCGGCCTCGGCAGTGAATTCCTAAAGGGACTCGGCAAGTCGCTCGGCGACTAACACCGTTTGCTCATGTGATGGTGCGCTCGATTCGCTTGTCGTCATCGTCGCAGAATGCACCGCGCGCGTTTGGGAATGCGGTCGCCGATTCCGGATTCCTATTCCCGACCACATCACGAGCGATCACCACGCAGAATCCGGTTCTTTTGGCATGCATGAACGGCATGTGGAACGTACTGCCTCCAGACTAGCTCGCTCTGTCGACGACAAATAGCTTGGTGCATGCGGCGGATGGCTGGGAAAACTCCAAATTCTCTGGCTGCTTGAGCTATTTTGTGAGATCGCGCACCATCGAAAACAGGGGCTGATGGCGGCGTTACAGACCACCGCGAACGGGCAGACGGAAGGAACACTTCTGTGTTTGGCTGCGCTGTTTGAACGGCTGGCGCATTTTGTCGTGATCAGCCTGCTTGCGCTGCACCTAAATGAACGGCGCGGCTATTCGGAACCCGATGCGCTGTCTGTGTGTGGTTTGTATGGCGCGGCGGTGTATGTGAGCGCGATTTTGGGTGGCTGGGTTTCCGATCGCTCTGGGAATCCTCGCCTGGCCACGCAGATCGGCGCGTTCCTTTTGTGTGGTGGGTATGTGATTCTGGCTTCACCGACGCTGCCCATTGTGGTTCCGCTGGCGCTGCTCACATGCGGACACGCGCTTTACAAACCGAGTCTGGCGGTACTGTTTGGTAGGCTGCGCGGACAGTCGGCGGAAGCGCGATTCCGGCTCCTGTATTTGACCGTGAATGTGGGGGCTACGCTGGCTCCTTTTGCTGCGCAGCTTGCGCTTTCTCGCGGTGGCGCGATGGCTCCGTTTGTATTGGCGAACTTGCTGTCTGTGGTCACGCTGGCGACGGTCCTTATCCTGTCCAAGATGCCTGACTCTGTTTCGGAACAGACAGTGTCCAGGGAATCCGCACAAGGACACGACAAAAAAACGCCGAACATAGGAACGGTGCTGATTCTCTGTCTGCTATCGCTGGCGTTCTTTTCTGCGCTGGCACAGACCGAAGGGGCGCTGATTTTTTGGGCGCGTGACAGAACGGATCGGAGTCTGTTTGGGTATGAAATCCCAACGCTGTGGCTGACTTGTCTGCCGGCTCTGTGTCTGCTGCTGATTGCGGCGCCTATCGAACGGCTGTGGCTTTTGCTGACAAAGTGGGGTCGTCCACTGTCGGCGCAGAACAAGCTGCGACTTGGGCTTTTGGTCACTGCGGTGGCGTTTGCGATGTTTGCACTGACTGCGCGCGCTGCCGAAACAAGCGGCAAGCTGGCGATGCGGAACATGGTTTTCCTGAACTTGCTGCTCGCGGTGGGAGAGCTGTGTGTGGCCCCGGTGGCGATGGCGATTGTTCATTCGATCTCACCGGGAAAAAGACAAGGTCTGGGAATGGGTCTGTGGTTCCTGGTCGTTGCCCTCGCAAACTGGCTGGCCGGACAGCTTGGCCGGCTGTCGACAGATTCGCGCAGCGCCCATCCCTATGCGGCGTGGGCGTTGCTTGCACTGGGACTGTTTGTGGCGTGGCTGGTAAGTGTTCTGTTTTGGACAAAGCTCGACGACAAGCCTGATTCTGTGGAATAAGCGGAAGCTGGCACGTAGCTTGCAAAACATCCATGCAGGAGCGTCCCATGGATGTCACGAACCTGACCCTGCTTGCTGGCGCTGTGATCTGGATCGTCCTTCAGTTTTGGCTGCTGCCCCGTCTGGGAGTCCCTACTTGAGCGGTTCCTAGCGCGCGCCGGTCGGCGTGCAGTCGCCAGGCAGAGTCCGATCCCTCTGTGAAACAGAATGAAACAGAGTCCGGACAGAAACAGTAACATTTCGTCGACAAATTGTTTCACGAAATGAAACAGAGTGTGAAACACAAGACTCTGTTTCGGTGGAAAGGGAAAGAAAACATGGACCGCAAACGGATTGCAATTGTCGGTACAAACTTTGCCGGCTACACCGCTGCGATTGAGCTCAAGGAACTTGTGGGGGACAACCATGACATCGTGGTGATCGCAAACACGCACAAGTTCCTGTTTTTCCCGTCGCTGATTTGGTATCCGTTCGGACTGCGCGAAGAAAAAGACATCACGTTCGATGTCCGTCCGATCTACCAAAGTCATCGCATCGGCTTCATCGAAGCCGAAGTGACAGGCTTTGATCCGGAACAAAATCGTGTGCTGCTAAAAGACCAAGAGCCGGTGACGTATGACTACCTGATCATCGGCACCGGGCCCAAAGTCGACTACGACTACATTCCGGGTCTGCGCGAGCACTCCCAATCGATTGTGGGACTCGCCCCCGCGCACCGTACCCGAGAGGCGTGGAACAAGTTTCTGTCCGATCCCGGTCCGGTGGTCATCGCGTCGGCGCAGGGTGCAGCCTGTTTTGGTGCGGCGTATGAGTTCCTGTTCAACGTCCGCTATCAGCTTTCGAAGCATCACCTGCAAGACAAAGCACCGCTTTCCTATGTCACGGCGGAACCGTTCGCGGCCCACTTCGGAATCGGTGGCTTTGGCAACGCGCAAAAGATGTGCGAGTGGATGTTTTCGCACTACCACATAAGTCCGCACTATAACGCGGTGATTCAGGAAGTCAGAGCAGACGGGGTTGTGCTTGCCGACGGGACATTCTTCCCTTCCAAGTTCACGATGGTGATGCCGCGCTTTGTGGGAATCGATGCGGTGCGCAATACCAAAGGGCTGGCGAACGCAAACGGATTTTTGGAAGTCGACGATTCCTATCAGCACCCGACGTATCGCAACATCTATGCGGCGGGTGTGGCGGTCGCTGTGAAACCGCCTTCCGAAACGCCGGTTCCGTGCGGCGTTCCCAAGACCGGCTATCCGACGGAACAGATGGCGAAGACCGCAGTCAAAAACATCATCGCGGACATCAAGGGGCTTCCCAAACAGCACGCGAAGTTTGATGACATGGCGGCGTACTGCATCATGGACACGGGCAACATGGGCATGGTGATTGTGGGTGATCACATGCTGAGCCCGCGGGAACATGAATTTATCATTCCCGGTCCGGAAGCCCACTGGGCCAAAGTCGCGTTCGAAAAATACTTCCTGTATTCCCGTCGCCACGCCCACGTCTAACGCTGTCGCTGATCGTCCCCTTTCTGCGGGAAGGGGACAGATATTTAGCATTTGATCCGCTTCATATCTGGATCGTACAGCGGACGGATCGATGCGACGGCGGGATATTTTTTGCCGGCGATGTCGACTTCCCACTGGCCTTTGTCGACAAAGTCCTGATCGATGGCACAGTCGGCTTCGATCATCGCCAAACCGACCGCGCCACCCAGCGTGTGACCATAGGACGCCGCGCGAATGTAGCCGAGCGCTCGTTGGTTTCGGTACACGACTTCGGCGTGAAACAGGAGCGGATCAGGATCTAATACCTGCACTTGCAGAAGCCGTTTTTTGAGCGGTCCTTCGGCCTTTTTGGCGAGCACAGCGGCTTTGCCCAAAAATCCTTCCGGCTTCTTCAGATCGACGGCAAAACCAAGTCCGGCTTCGAGTACGGAATCGGTGTTGTCGATGTCATGTCCATAGTCGCGGTAGCCCTTTTCCATTCGCAGACTCGCGAGTGCTTTGAGCCCAGCGGGACGGACTCCCAAGTCACGTCCGGCCTCCATCAGTCGATCGTAGACATGCAGCGCTTGCTCGGTCGGAATGTACAGCTCGTAACCCAGCTCGCCCAGATACGTGATGCGGATGCACAGCGCGCGGGCAAAGCCGATGTCGATGTCCCGCGCCGTGCGAAAGGGGAAGGCATCGTTTGACAGATCCACCGTCGTGACGCGCTGCAGAAGCGTTCGCGAAAGCGGTCCCTGCACGTTCAGCTGCGCATATCCGGACGTCACATCGGTCAAAAACGCATGGTGCGATCCAAAGTGACGCCGCATCCACGTTTCGGCATGCCGATGCGCGGTATCGGAAGCCACCACCCAGAAGCGTTCGTCGTCGAGCTTTGTCACCGTCAAGTCGGCTTCCAGCTTGCCCGCTTCGTTTAACCACTGGGTGTACGTAATGACGCCGCGTGGACCGTCGACTTGATTGGCAGAAAGGTAGTTGAGGAGTCGCCCCGCATCGTGTCCCTGGACCAAAAACTTGGCCATAAAAGACATGTCCATCAGGATCACGCCTTCGCGGGTCGCGCGGTGTTCCGCTTCCCAATAGGGGAACCAGTTTTGCCGGCCCCACGACAGCTTTTCGACTCTCGGCTCGACGCCAGGTGGGGCGTACCAGTCGGGTCCTTCCCAGCCGCTGACATCCTTACAGTACGCGCCTTGTGCCACCAATCGGTCGTGAAAAGCCGACCGCTTGCAGTTGCGCGCCGTCATCATCGAGCGGGTCGGATAGTGACACTGATACACCATTCCCAGCGATTCCACCGTGCGCACCCGCCGGTATTCTGGATTCGATTGGTAGCGGTGAAAACGATCGATGTTCATGCCGGTGATGTCGACATCGGCGCGTCCGTGCAAAATCCAGTGCGCGATAAGACGCCCCATTCCGCCCCCGGTGATGATTCCGATCGAGTTGAGTCCCGCCGCGACAAAGTAGTTTTTTAGCTCGGGCGCTTCGCCAATGACCGGACTCAAATCGGCGGTGAAGCTCTCCGGTCCGCAGAAGAATTTTTTGACCCCGGTTTCGAGCGAGATCGGAACCCGCTCCATCGCTTTTTGCAGATACGGTCCCATCCGATCCCAATCGGGCGAAATTTCACCAAAGGAAAAGTCGGATGGGATTCCTTCTGTCTTCCAGGGCGCGCAGACCGGCTCAAACAGACCGACCAGGAGTCCGCCTCCTTCTTCGCGGTAGTACCCATAGGAGCCCGGATCTTCAATCACGGGCCAGTCCGGACTTATCTGCGGAATTTTTTCGGTGATAAGGTAGTAATGTTCTGCGGCTTGCAGCGGAATGTTGACGCCTGCCTCGTCGCCGAGCTGCCGGGCCCACATGCCGGCGCAGTTTACAACGTACTCGGCTTGGATGTCGCCGTAGGGAGTCCGAACCCCAGTCACAACCCCGCGCTTGTGGGTGATTCCAATCGCGGGCACACCTTCCAGCAGCTTGGCCCCTTGCTGCCGCGCGCCTTTCGCCAGCGCCATCGTGATGTCGACCGGATTGCCGCGACCGTCTTCCTTTACGTAAAAACCAGCCAGGATGTCATCGACCCGCGCCAGCGGAAACAGCGCCTGCACTTCGCGCCCCGACAGCTCATGCACATCGACACCACAGTGGCGATTGAACGCTGCGACGCGCCGGTATTCTTCCAGTCGATCGGCATCGGCTGCGAGCTCGATAAAACCGACAGGCCGAAAACCCGTCGACAGGCCGGTCTCCTCTTCGAGTCGGGTGTACAGATCGCGCGAATATTTGCGCAGCTCTGTCGATGTTTCCGATGTCGATCCAAACGTGACGATAAGTCCTGCGGCGTGCCAAGTGGTTCCGGATGTCAGCCGGTCGCGTTCCAGAAGAACGACATCTTTTACACCCATGTGGGCCAGGTGATAGGCGACGGATGTACCGATGATTCCGCCGCCGATGATGACAACGCGCGCATGCGAAGGAATGGAAGGAGGGCTCATCATCGGGCGAACATACCCGACTTTAGGCACGTTCAATGATGCAGATTTGTCGGTAGAATGGGGGGCGATCAAAAAGCTGAAGCGCTCGTTCACAGAGCGTGGGCACAAGCGAAAGGCCGGTCTGAAACAAGCGATTCCAGGGGCCGCGTCGCTCGGCGTGATTGATAAGCGCGTGAAAGCGGAGCGATTCGTTGCCGAAAAAGCGCACCCGCCATGCTGGTTCAAGCTGCGCAAACAGACTCGTTTGGGGAAACGGAAACTGCATGTGTTCGGTCAGCCACTCGGGCGGATCGATGTTGTGTTCGCGGTGAAAAGTCAGGAAGTCTTCGTCGAGCTTCTGCGCCAGCGGGCCACAGGGAAAACCAAAGATGGCGACCTTGCGCGCAACCCGCAGCGTTTCCGAAATCACCTGCGGACGCAGATCGGGCGGAACGTGTTCCAGCACATCGGAAGACACCACGGCGGCAAAACTTTCGTCGGAAAAAGGCAAGTGAAGCGCCGATGCCCGCACCGCCAGCAGGTTGGCCAGTGGCTTTTGCGCAAACGTTACATCGCAGCCGACGATGTTGTGCGGCAGATAGCGCGCAAGTCCAAATGCCCCCGATCCAACCTCTAGGATCGAATCGGTGTTTCCGACGACGCGGCGCAGCGCACGGACAATCGGATAATAGCGAGCGGCCCAGTTTAACAACGATGCCCTCCGAAACCGCCCCAAGCTAAACCAAACGGAAACGTGGAAGGGAAGCAAAAAGCCGCTTGACGCCTCTCGGAAGCAAAAGTAACGATTCGCGACCGATGAAGCTCCGGGCAACGCTGCGTGGCAAGACGTATCAGTTTCGCGACCTCCGCGACGTGATGGCGAAAGCCAATGAAGAAAAATCAGGCGACCGTCTGGCGGGGGTGGCGGCTGCCGATACCCTGGAGCGGATTGCGGCCAAGCTGGTGCTGTCGGAAATTCCGCTGTCCGCGTTTGTCGAACATCCGGCGATTCCGTATGAAGATGACGCGGTGACGCGGCTGATTCTGGATGAGCTGAACCAGCCGGTCTATCAGTCGGTCAAAAACTGGACGGTGTCGCAGCTGCGCGAGCATGTGCTGCGCACGGACGTGACAGGTCCGGATCTGTTGCGGCTGGGTCGGGGTTTGTCATCGGAAATGATCGCAGCGTGTGCGAAGCTGATGTCGAACTTGGACTTGGTCTGTGCGGCGCGCAAAATTCGCGTCGTCGTTCACGCCAACAACACGCTCGGACAGGAAGGGCGGCTGGGGGTGCGGCTGCAGCCGAACCATCCGAACGACTCGATCGATGGAATTTTGGCGTCGCTGCGTGATGGTCTGTCGTTTGGTTGTGGTGATGCGGTGGTGGGCATAAACCCTGTGACCGACAACTGGGAAATCACCCGCAAGATCCTCGATGCGACGCACGACTTTTTGGAAGAGTGGCAGGTGCCCACGCAAAACTGCTGTCTTTCGCACGTCACCACGCAGATGAAAGCGCTGCAAAAAGGCGCCAAGCTGGGGCTTATGTTCCAGTCGCTGTGTGGAACAGAGTCAGGACTGCGCGCGTTCGGAACGGACATCGGCATGCTGCGCGAAGCCTGGGACATGACCCGCAAGCTCGGCACAGCGACGGGGCCAAACGTGATGTATTTTGAAACCGGGCAGGGCAGTGCGCTGTCCGCCAACGCCCATCACGGTGTCGATCAGCTGACCTGCGAAGCGCGCAACTACGGAATCGCGCGCTACTACCAGCCGTTTTTGGTCAACACCGTCGTCGGTTTCATCGGTCCAGAATATCTGTTCGATGCGCGCCAGATCACGCGGGCCGGTCTGGAAGATCACTTCATGGGCAAGTTTCACGGCCTGCCGATGGGCTGCGATGCGTGCTACACAAACCACGCGGACGTTGACCACAACGATCTCGAAAACTTGGAAATTCTGCTCGCCAACGCGGGCTGCAACTTCTTTATGGGTCTGCCGATGGGGGACGACATCATGCTCAACTACCAGAGCACGTCGTTTCACGATGATGCGACGATGCGTGAAGTGCTGGGACTGCGTCCGGCCCCCGAGTTTGAAGCCTGGATGGAGCGCGTCGGTCTGTGGGAAAACGGACGCTTGTCGGCGCGCGCCGGAGACGCCACCCTGCTGACCTAAGATGAATGACATTCCTGTTACCACTGCGGTGCGGTTTCTGCGCGCGCACAAGATCGATTTCAAGCCGCACCTGTACGACTGGGAAGAACACGGCGGGACTGCGCACTCTGCCAAGTCGCTCGGCGTCGATGAACATCAGGTGATAAAGACGCTGGTGTTTGAAGGCGACGGCAAAAAGCCGCTCATCGTGCTGATGCATGGCGACCGCGAGGTATCGACCAAAAACCTTGCGCGCTTTTTGGGCTGCAAGACCGTGCAGCCGTGTACGCCGCAGAATGTGACGCGCTACACCGGATATCAGGTTGGTGGGTGTAGTCCGTTTGGAACCCGCCAGAGTCTGCTGGTGTACGTCGAGCAGTCCATTTTGACGCTGCCGCGGATGTTCATAAACGGTGGCAAGCGCGGCTTTTTGGTCGAGCTTTTTCCGACGGCGCTTTCGCATCTTTCGCCGACCCAGGTCACGGTCGGCATCTAAGTCCTGCCGATGCGAACACAGGCTGCCGCTTTCGCCACGGGATCGGTCTTTGACCGTGCCGATTGACGGAGGCCCGGCAACTGCCGCACCCTTTTGTGATAGCAAAAAAGCCAAGGAGAGCGCATGCGAACCGCCAAAGAGCTTCTGTCAAACTACGCCGAGTATCACCGCGATCGTCGCAACATCGCGACCCACTTTGTCGGCATTCCGATGATTGTCTTTTCGGTTGCGGTTCTGCTTTCGCGGCTGCACATTCCCTTGGGTCCACAGTGGCTGTCAGCAGCGACGGTGACGTGGGTGCTGACCACGGTGTTTTATCTGAGCCGGCATCTTGTTTTGGGGGGCGCAACATCGTTGGCATACGGGCTTGCGATCTGGTTTGCGCAGGGCTATGCAAACGGTCCGTTTTCCACCTGGATTTCCGTCGGTGTCGGCTGTTTCGTAGTCGGCTGGATCATTCAATTTATTGGCCACTACTATGAAGGTCGCAAGCCAGCCTTTGTCGATGATCTGGTCGGTTTCCTGATCGGTCCGATGTTTGTTGTCGCCGAGACGCTGTTTGCGATGGGAGTCTGTCTGGAACTGCACGAGCACATCGTTGCAACCGCCGGACCGACGCGAATTCGTGACATGAGCCGAGCCTAAGCGATGTCAGGGCACAGCAGTCCGGAACCCAAAGTCTCGCCGGTCGAGCTGTTTTTCGATCTGGTGTTCGTCTACGCGATTACGCAAGTGACGACGCTGCTTCTTTCGGATCTGTCGCCACTTGGTTTTGTTCGCAGTGGTCTGGCTCTGTTTATGATCTGGTGGGCCTGGTCGCTTTACACCTGGATGGCGAACGCGATTGGACCGTCGGGACGAGCGACCCGCGCCGGAATCCTGGTGGCGACGGTGCCGACGTTCATGATGGCGTTTACGCTGCCGGGTCTGTTCCGCGACACGGCGCTGTGGTTTGGCGGATCGTACTTTGTTGTGCGCGAGCTGGGGCTTTTGCTCTACTGGATTTTTCTGTCGCACGATCGGGAGCACCGATCCGGACTGCGGCTGTTTGTTCCGTATGCATCGCTTGCGCCGATGCTGGTGCTGGCTGGCGGTTTTGTTTCGGCGGAAACGCGCACGCTGCTGTTTGCGGCGGCCATGGGAATCGACGTTCTGGGGGCGCTCAGCTCTGGGCGCGGTCTGTTCCGGATCTCTGCGGCGCACTTTGCAGAGCGCTACGGACTCATCGTGATCATCGCGATGGGGGAATCGGTCATCGCCATAGGAATCGGAGCGGCACAGGCGCACTGCGATGCGTGGCTTTTGGGCGGAATCACGGTGATGCTGCTGGGAGTCATCGCGCTGTTTTGGTCGTACTTTGACTGGGTTTCTGAAGCGGCGGAACATCGCCTGGTCCATGCCAAAGAAGCCGACAGAGGCCGCTTGGCGCGCGACATGTATACGTTTTTTCACTTCCCGATTGTGGCCGGAACGATCCTGTATGCCGTCGCTGCGAAAAAAATTCTGGCACATGCCCACGATCCGCTGTCTCTGTCCGGGCGGTTTTGCCTTTCGGCAGGAATCGGTCTGTTTCTGCTCGGCTTTGTACTGGGCAGCCGGCGGGTCGGTGGACTTGTGATGTATGAACGGCTGCTGGCGATTTCGCTGATCGCGGCGCTGTCTGCTGTGCCGCTCGCGATTCCGGGGCTTGGCTTGGCTGCGCTTGTGCTTTTTGTCCTGGCCTGCGCGCTTGCACTGGAAAACCGCCGTCGCAAGCGTCATCCCGCCCACTGACCGCAAAACTTCTTTCACGGGATCTTTTCTTGCGCCAAAGACCGGAGTACGTTCCGGCTCTGTTTCCGTTTTTCGTCCCCCCGAAACGAAAGGAGTCCTTTCATGAACGCACGCAAACACCTGTCTCGATTTTTGGCTCTGTCGGTGATGTCGCTTCTGATGCTCATTTCCGCGAGCGCCCAGGCGACCAACTACACCCTGTGGATTCATGGCCGAACCGCTTCGACGACCAAGCCGGGCAACTACGCCGACTTTTCGTATTGGGGTCCGGCGACTGTCTCTGCTGGCGTCAACAAAAAGGCCGTCAACTGGGATGGCGTAAGCTACATAAGCTCCCAGAACTATCGCGTCCGGGACGCGCTCGACTGTTACTGCACCGGCACCAACTGGTGTTACATCGCGGTCCACAGCGCTGGCGATTACCAGATTGGCTACGCACTTTCGATGTACGGAGGCTCTGCGCGATACAAAAAGAACGCGACCCCCAGCTCGACCGGAACGTGTGGAAACACCGACGGTACGACCCAAACCGGCTGGAACATCAAGTGGGTCCGCGTGGCATCCGGTGCAAGCGGTGGCAGCGAGCTGGCAGATGCCGGATCGTGGGCCAGCTCGGAACAGCTGACGCAGGATCTGGTGACGACCACGGCGCGTGCCAAGTACAACCACAACACCACCTATGGCGTGACGTTTTATAACTACGCGGGCGCATCGGGAACGCTGTATTCGGCGATTCTGCCCGGACAAGATGACGAAGCGGTGGCCTATCACACCACGGGCGGTGTGGCGGGAACGGCGGGTGCGTCGTTTGGGAATCCCTCCGACTGGTTTAGCAACGACCTGACGCTTGGGACGGCAGCGTGCGAAGGCGGCGCAGCGAAATGGAGCTATCACTCTGTTTCGTATCGCGATGATGCCGAAGCGCTGAACCACTACGCATCAGGAAACTGGGCCGGAATCATTGGTCCGGTGCGCACCGACGTCGCGAAATACGCGCTGTAAGGAAGGGAGGCAAAGACGTGGCACTTGGTCGTAACAAAACGCTGGGCCTTGGGGCCGTGTTTGCGGTGATCGTAGGTGCGGCGTATTTTCTGTCGCGACCTGAGCCGTCTTTGCCCTTGCCGGAAGGTTCGCCTGCCAGTCCGTCCGCTCCGCCTGTTTTCGCGGGACGTCTGCAAGCGCCTTCCGGCACCCTTTCGGGTGTCGCCAAGCCGCAACCTGAAAGCACAGCAGACGACTGGCCACAGCGTCTGCGCGAAGCACAGGAACGGCTTGGCAATTACAAGCGCTTTGCGCGGTATCCGCCGGGCAGTCGCCCCGCGCGCGAACATCCAGATCAGATGACACCGTTTCTTCCGGTCGTTCGCCAAAGTCCCCTGATTCTGCATGGCGAAGCCAATGAAGATGTCCGGATTCAGCTAGGCCAAGATCGACGAGAACTTGTTGCTGATGAAGCGGCAAAGCTGTGGGTGCGCTGTGAAGACAGCCAGGGAAAAGTGCTGCCGTGCAAAGTGGCGCAGGCGACTGCAATGCCAGCGCCTCCGTCGGACAGCAAGCTTCCTCCGGTGTCCCTTTCTTTTTCAGATGACGGACAAAATGGCGATGAACACGCGCAAGACGGAACCCTGACCACGTCGTTTCAGCCTTCGCTTTTGGGATTCCGTAGCTTTCACGGAACGATGCGCGTGCAGGTTCAGCTCGCGCTTGGGAAAGAGCAAGGCTCGGCGCTGTTTGACTTGCTCTACACACCGACGGCCCCGGCGCGCTTTACCGGAACGGTGAAGGAATCGCGAGCGGATGGTTCGCTCCAGTTTGTGCTGGGACTCTCTGTCCAGAAAGCGGGGCGTTATTTTGTCGTCGGGCGCGTCGATGATCAGAAGGAAAAGCAGATTGGCTATTTGCAGTGGGAAGGCGAGCTTGCGCCGGGCAATCAGACCGTTTCGTTGACGGTGTTTGGCAAGCTGATCTACGACGAAAGACCCGAATTTCCGCTGCGTTTGCGTGATGTCGAAGGCTTTTTGTTTTTGGAAGACAGCGCGCCGGATCGGATGCACATGCCGCGGCTTATGGGAGTGGTCCACAAGTCACAGGTGTATTCCGTTGCCGACTTTGCGGATACAGAGTGGGATGGTGAGATGAAGCGCCGCTACCTCGATGAGTATTCAAAAGATGTCGAGCGAGCGGAAAAGCGCGATCCCAACCTTCCATAAACGTCTTTCCCGACTACGTAGTGGGTTGTGAAAAGGCTCGCTGCATCGGAAGATGTTCCGATGGCAGCTTCGAGCGACCAAGACCCCGCGGTGGAGATCACGTTTGGCCGTCACCGCGGGGTGTTTGACGGCGAGCGCGCAGTGATCACCGTCCACGGTGTCGTCACGGAATCCGATGCCGCGCAGATGATGGACTTTATCTTGCGCTGGGATGCCCGCGCCGGAAATCTTGGGATGGTGCTGCGTGCGCCAGAGTCGTTTTCGGTGACTCCGGAAGCGCGCAAGTACTTTGTCAGGAGCTCGCGGGTGGGACTGCCGGCGATTCCGATGGCGGTGATGGGAACCTCTGCGATTGTTCGGGGGATCTTGACGCTGCTTATCAATGCGATGCGGATCACGCTTCAGCGCGATGTGCCGGTTCGCTTCTGTTCAACGGACGAAGAAGCGCTGAGCTGGCTTTCCGATCAGATGAAGCTGCGCGCCGTGCAGCTTGCCAACATGAAAGTCATCGCAGCGACGCCAAAGTCGTAGTTCTGTTTGGCGGTCTGCGCCGCGCAGAACAAACGGGGGACACGAAACCGACTATCGACTGGGGCGACGTTTCACCGACGCTGTGATGAGCCGTGGTCGCTGCAAAGACAGCCACTTTACCGCGTCGTCTTCACCGCTCGCGAAGTGCATCGCCGATGTCGAGTTGCCTGCCAGGATTTGCGTCGCCCGAAACATCAGCCCAACAAACATACGGATGGCCAGCGGGGCTCCGGTTGCGGCGGTGGCATGAACGTCGATGCAGCCCTTCCCCCATTCGACAGCGTGGCGCCGCGCATCCAGGTCGATTCCGGTGGAATGGGTCAGATCAAGGCGCAGCAGCAGGTAGCCGAAGTGATCAAGCACCGATTGATACACCTCGGTGATCTGCTTGCTCTTCGCCAAGTCCAGGTGGCCGTCGGAGTGGACGTGGAGGATGTCATCATGAAGCCGCAGTCGCATCGAACCAATCTCGGGGGGGATGAGAGGAAGCGGTCGCTGCTGCTCCATAGGAGTATGTTCGCACAAAGGGGGGCGCTACAGGAAGCGCTCCCGACATCGGTTGCTGGTGGTTAGCCGGTCGGGGCGAGCCTGGACAGAATGGCGGCGAGCTTGTCGGCGGGCAGACTGCGGAGCACTCCGATCAGTTGATCGGAATCGTCAGAAGCCGGCTGCGGATTCGGATGGGGAGTCGCTTGCTTGGCCGTATCTGCCGTCGACAAATGGCTCGATGGCGTACTCCCAAGCAGACTGGACACTTTGCTTGCTTTGGCGTTGTCGACGCTGCTTTCTGATGCATAGTGCCGCGCTGTCATCGCAAACGATCCGTGACCCAGTGCGCGTGCCACCGCATCGGCAGTCGCCCCACCTTCCAATGCCAGCGTCGCGTGCAGACCACGCAGCGAGTGCGGACAGACCGCTGGCACGCCTGCGAGCTGACAGAGCCGCCGCACCTGCGACCAGAAATAGTTGGTCGGTGGCACTTTGTCGCCTTTGTAAAACAAAAGTGCGCCGGGCGGAGTCGTTTCGATCAGCTTGAGCAGAAGCGGCCTTAGCACATCGGGAACCTTCAGCCGACGGCGCGCATTTTTGGTTTTTCCCGACGGAACCCACAGCACCCGGCCTTCATCATCGACATCGCGCGCGACCCGTGCTGCCACTTCACCTTGTCGCAGTCCCAGGTGCAGCATCAAAAGCGCCCCGAGCGCTGCGACATCCCCGGCTTGCGCAAGCTCCAGCGCTTTGGCTTCAAAACGTCGTGCTTCATCAATGCGCAGCTGCGGCTTGCCGACCCGCTTGCGACCAACCGGAGTGACCGACGCAAACGGATTGTGGCGGCACATCTCATTCTTTATCGCAAACTCGTACAGCCTTCGCGCCAGGCTCAATCGACCGTGGTGTGTGGCCGTCGACAGCGGCTTGCCGGTGCGCGGATTGGGAGCCGTGACCAAATCGCGATACAGCTTTTCGGCGCGCTCTTTGTTGACGCTTGCGAGCGGCGTTTCACTTGGCAACCACTCAAGCTGCGCTGCGGTCCACAGCACACTTTCGGGCTTGATGCCGCGTGTCTCTTGCAGGTTTTCGGTAAACTGTCGGATGGCTTCACCGACGGTGTAGACATGCTGCGCAGCGATGTCATCGCGCAGCCTTGCCTTGGCCAGCTCTGCTTCGTCGTAGCTGCGGAAACAGATGCTACGTACTTCGCCGTTTTCCGAAATCTTGAGCCGAAACTTGTTGGGCGCATCCTGGTAGGGGCCCCAGATGTTGAGCGATCCTGCTCTCATTTTTCCATGATCGCACAGGCAGAAAGCTGCTGACAAGCCTTTCAAACCACTGGGTTTTTCACAAAACAGAGCGCAATCAGCGACGATGTCGCCGCATGTGGGGAAGTGGAACGTAGCTGTAGGTGGAATGGGAAGAGAGCCGCCCAATATGAAGTATTTCTAAGGATTCATATCGGCCATCGTGCGGCGAATTTCGACGGAAACGGTCTGGGCATCGGGCACTGCCCCTGGCTTTTCAACCCGCACGGTCAGCGCTTCGATCCGTCCGCGGTGCGCCAAAAGAATCCGCAGCGCAATCCGTTCCGCGACGGTCTCGATCAGGTTGTGGTGCCGCTCGCGAATCACTTGGCGCACACACTCGGCCAGCCGGTCATAGTCGAGCGTGTCTTCGAGCTGCTCGCTGTGCGCCGCCACGCGGGTGTCTGTTTCGACGCACAGGTTTACCAATAGTCGCTGCGGCGTGTCCTTTTCATTTGGATAGACACCGACGAGACCAAAGGCTGTAAGCCCTTCGATGCAGATCCGATCGCTCATCCGCTACTTTCCTCCGTTTTCCGGCTTGTTCGATTTCTTTGGCAACGCTTCCCGATTCACCGGAAAAGCCACGGTACAACAATGTCAAAAGGCACGGTCACATGAGCACACTCGCGATCACTCTTTCTGACATCTTGGCCGCCCAGGCGCGGATTTTGGCGGACGTCCATCACACGCCCATTCTGCGCTGTCAGACGCTGTCGTCGCTGTGTGGCTGCACGCTCGGGCTCAAAGCCGAACATCTGCAGCGCTCGGGGTCGTTCAAGCTGCGGGGCGCGCTGAACCGTCTGCGCCAGCTATCGCTTGCCGAAAAACAGCGCGGCGTGGTGGCGTTTTCGTCGGGAAATCATGCGCAAGGCGTGGCCCTGGCGGCGCAGATTTGCGATCTGCCGGCGGTGATCGTGATGCCGAGCGATGCGCCAAAGGTCAAGCTCGACGCGACGCGCGGCTATGGCGCCGAAGTGGTGCTGTATGACCGCAAAACGGAGGACCGCGAAGCGATTGCCCGCAAGCTGTGCACAGAGCGTGGCGCGATCTTGGTGCCTCCGTTTGACGATCCGCACATCATGGCCGGGCAGGGCACCGTCGGACTGGAGATTCTGTCCGATGTTCCCGACGTCGACACGCTGCTTCTCCCAATCGGCGGCGGCGGGCTGATTTCTGGCGTTGCGATGGCGGTCAAGTCGCTGCGGCCCAGCGTGCGGGTGATTGGTGTCGAACCGGAAACTGCCGACGATGCGCTCCGATCGCGACAGGCCGGTCAGGTGGTGCGAATTTCCCAGCCACAGACGATTGCCGACGGAGTGGCGACCCAAGCAGTCGGGCAGCTTACCTTTCCGGTGATGCAGGCGCTCGTCGACGACATTGTGACGGTCAGCGAAGCGCAGATTGCGGCGGCTTTGGGGCTGGTCCTTACGCGGGCCAAACAGGTGGTGGAACCGACGGCGGCGCTCGGGGTGGCGGCGCTTCTGTCTGGTCGGTGCCGCTTGCCGGGACAGAACGTGGTCGCGCTTCTGTGCGGTGGCAACCTCGATCTGTCGTCGCTGCCTCGCATCCAAGAACTTGCAGGTATTCGGTAACAAAAACTACATTTTTTACGGTTTACAATGGGGGAATGCTCGAAGCCCTTGGCCCAGGCCCCCTGTCGCCGGTGACGGCCCGCTTTCGCGCCCTGGTCAGCGCACTGCTATCGCCGGCACTGCCGGTGCGACTCGACAGCCAGAATTCGACCGAAGTGCAGCTGCGGATCGAGCGTCCCGGCAAACCGCCCGAGTTTGTGGTCATCGTCGACGCGGTCAAAGAAGACGAACGCTCGCTCCAGCTTCGGCTGGCCCGTCTGACGTCCGAGAGCGTAAACGATCAACATGTCGTGGTGCTGTCGAACCAAGGCTGGCTGCCCGACGTGTTGACCAAAGCGGCAGCGACGTATGGATCGCGGCTGAAGCTGTATCAGGTCGATTCCGAAGGCAAGTGTCTGCTCGGCAGTCCAGGCGGAGCGCTTGCGGCGGCGCTCAAAGCGCAAAAAGAGCTGCCACCGTCGCAGGAAACCGAAGAAGAGTTTGCCAAGCGAATCAGCGAAGCCGAGTCGGAAAAGCAGCGCCAGATCGATCGTTTCGAAGAACGGCTGACGGCGCAGAGTCCGGTGGCGACGTTTGTCCTGGCGGGACTTTTGGCGTTGCTCTACGGGCTGTTTCGTTTGTGGACGCCTGCCGACGGGGCGCTGTGGACCCAGCTTCAGCTTGGAATCTGCGTGCCGCGCTTTGTATCAGACGGCGAGCTGTGGCGGCTTGTGACGGGCGGACTTTTGCACGATCAGCTGCTCGTCGTGGGACTGAACATCGCGGTGCTTTTGTCGCTTGGATATCAGACGGAACGGCTGATTGGGACGGGGCGGTTTTTGGTGCTGGTTGTGGCCAGCTTGCTTGCGGCGGCGCTCTTTGCGGTGATTCCGACGCCGCAGCTTTTGATTCCGCGCAAATACGGTTTTTCCCCGGCGCTGTTCGGCATCATCGGTGGGCTGTCCGGGCTGTCGATCTTGCCGCGCAGCCTGCCGCCGGAAACGGTGGCGCGCGTGCGCAAAGTTGCACTCGCGGGCGTGATTCCGGGCGCGATTCTGGCGGTGTTAAGCGGCGAGCGGGGCACGCTTTTGGCGGGCTTTGCGGTCGGGCTGATTTTGGTCGGGTCGGGGCTTTTGCCGTCGTTGCGACTGTCTGATCCAGATCCACCGAGCGGCGTGACCCGGCTCGCCCAGCAAGCGATGGTGGGGCTTTCGGCGCTTTTGCTTGTCGGCAGTCTGGCGGTGGCATTTGTCGTCGGCAAGCCGTGGTCGCAAGAACAAAGCGCGCGTGAGCGCTTCAGTCGGACGATGCTGGCGCAGGCGCTTGGCAACGGCAAAAGCGGTCCAGCGGGACAGTCGGGATCGGCAACAGCGACGGGTGGGGCGACACCAGAAGCCGACATGACGCCGCAGCTCCAGTCGCTGCCGGGCGTCGGAATTGGCCTTGTGCTGCCGAAGCTGCTCGGTGATCCGCAGCTTCAGGGCGAAGGCGCGCAGCAGACGATTCGTTTTGGCGACCTGACTGGAAAACTTCAGCAGCTCGATGTGGCGGTGCGAAGGCACGAGGCTCCGTTCAAAAAACGTGCGCAGGTGCTGGTCGCATTCGACAACGCGGTGGCGCTGGTGAAAAACGACAAGCAGCGCGAGGTCAAAGCGGGGCGTCTCACACTCGTCGGCGAGCCACGCAGCTTTGAAGTTGGCGACCTGCCGGCGCTGGAAATGACGTTTAACGGCGTCGAGGGGCAAAAAGCGCGCACCGCCGTGTTCGTCAACAAGCAGGCGCTCATCGTGCTGTCGTATCTGTATTCGGATCTGCTGCCGCCGAACCTTCAGCTTGATCTGGGCAAAGTGCTTTCGTCGGTCAAAGACGAGTTTGCCGATTCTCCCGTCGAGCAGGCCAAAGGCAAAAAGAAGAAAAAAGCCAAAAAGCGGCGCTAGCGACTGCCCGGCGGCAAAAGCGGTCGAAAAACGCCCGATCGCAGCTTAGTATCGCCGGCCATGGAGCTTTCGTCGTCGTCCCACCGCTTTGCGGTCTATCCATCGCTTGCAGGCAAGGTCGCGCTGGTCACGGGTGCATCCAGTGGCATCGGGGCCGCCTGTGCCGAGGCACTCGCGCAGAATGGCTGCCGGTTGATTGTGCTTGCTCGTCGGGAAGAACGGCTCCGGTCGCTGGCGGACCGGCTGACTTCGCTCGGGGCCCCTGACGTGTGGCCGGTGGTCTGTGATGTCGCCGACCGTCCACAGGTGATGGCGCAGCTGGCGGCGCTGCCAAGTCGACTGGCTGCTGTCGACATCGTGATTCACGCGGCGGGGCTTGGGCGTGGGCGCGACAAGCTGCACGAGGGAAATCCGGCGGAATGGGACGAAGTGCTCGATTGCAACCTCAAAGGGGTGCTCAACGTGACCCATGCGGTGCTGCCACAGATGGTGGCGCGCGACGCTGGGCACATCGTCCACATCGGCTCGGTCGCCGGCAGCCAGCCTTACCAGGGCGGGGCGGTCTACTGCGCCAGCAAAGCCGCGATTCGCATGCTCAACCAGTGTCTAAAGCACGACCTTCTGGGCACTCGCATTCGCGTAAGCAGCGTCGATCCCGGCATGGTCGAAACCGAGTTTTCGATCGTGCGCTTCCGCGGCGACATCGATCGCGCCCGCGCTGTCTACGAAGGCATGACGCCGATGACCGCCGCCGATGTCGCCGAGTCCGTGCTGTTCTGTCTGTCGCGCCCCGCCCACGTCAACATAAGTGAAGTCATGATGCTGGCGACCGACCAAGCCGCCGCAACCACCGTTCACCGTCGCCCCCGCTAGCCTCACGCTTGCTCGACAGATGTGCCCACTTTTCGCGACCTTAGCCGCATAGGGTTGCAAAATCGATATTTTATGTGGAAAAATCCAAAGCGCGGAAACTGCATTATCAAGCAAAGATGGTGCGCTGGTGAACGCCACTTGCTAGATCGATGGTGCAATTTCCTGCGCTGTGGTTGCTGAGTGTGGGAACGATATCCCTGTCGGACCATTGAGAACTTCGACTCAAGGAAAATCAACAAGATGGCGACTCAGATCATTGATGTAGATAGCGAAGACAAATTCCCGCGAATTCATTTGATCGATCATACTGGGCCTGGCGGATATGGTGGATTTATCGTATTAACAGGGTCTGATATTACGAATTTCAAAGGCTATTTGAAGAAATATTCTGGCCATCGGCTGGTTAGTAAATATGCAGGAATTCATATTTACTGGGGAACCTATACTCGTGCAAAAATCGGCAAAGATGAAATTTATGATTCCATGAATCTTTTGCATCAGGGCTGGGGGGTCAAGACGATCAGCGCCGTCAGCACGATACAGTCATTCGCCCAAGCAACCACCGTGACCCAGTTCGCGCAAAAAGGTGCAATGAAGGTCATCCCTTATTTGATTCCTTCGGGCGATCTTCCCAGTCCTCGTGATTTGCTCGCTGAGAAAAATCGCCCCTATAAACGGGGTGATACCAAGAAACACATATTTAGTGATTTCATGTCTCTTCTTGGCCGAGCAGGATTTGCATCACGCTATTTCTTGTCAATTTCATACCGGGACGGAAGCTCTGGTCATGCCGGTGGATTGCGCGGTCAAGAAAAAATCGCAATGCTTGGATATGTCGATGCAAATACATCGATTAACTTTGAACAAATCGCCCAGCTATATTTTTAAATAGTTGGCGAATGTTCCCGAATTAGGCGTATCCCCAGCGGCGGCGCAGCGTCCAGTTGAGTCCAAAACAGGTGACGGCAATCGCCAGAACCAGTGGATTGTCCCACAGCGGAATGTCGCGGTGGTCGCGGACGTGCTCGATGTGCGGCGGGTGAAACGAAAGCCCCATCAGTGAATCGCCGGGTTTTTTGTGATCGCCGCCCGTCGTTTCGCTGACCAGCTTCAGGAGTCGGTCGTCGGCTTCGGGCGCTTCCAGCTCGCGGCCAATTCCGCGGACCAAGAACACGTCGCTGTCGTCGGTCGGACGCCCGGCAATGACGGCGCGGGCGATGACCCGGTAGCCGCCTTCGGGGAGCTGCGGCCACTCGATGCTGCCGACGCCTTCTTCATCGGTGTGCAGGGTCTTCGACATCACGCTTTCGGCCAGTGGTTCCGACGTGGCGCCCGATTCCGTCCCGGCGATGCGCTGGAGCGACAGCGAGACTTCGACTTTTCCGACGGGCTGATAGTCCGGTCCAAGCGCCCGCACCTCGACGCGCACCGGCTGACCCCGACGCAGCTCGGTTTCGGCGACCTCGACGCGCAAAAGCCGCAGCGACGGATCGCGAATCAGCCACCGAATCGCCTGATCAAAAAAGCGCTGATACGTCGTGCTGCGGGTGTCGCCTTCCGCTTTCGCCGCGGCTTTGCCGGTCTGTGGCGGCGCAAACGCCCACTTCCACGTCGAGTCCGCTTGCAGTGCCAGCGTCCGCCCTTTGCCAAGCTCGGCCACCGACAAAACCGGCATCGGATTGCCGTCTTGGTCTTTGAGCCGCGGATGCGAAAGCAGCACCGTCGCTTGCTGCCGGGCTTTTTGCACCAGATTCAGACCGTCGAGCGGCGGCAGCTGTTCCCAGCGCTGGGCATTTTCCTTCACATCGAGGTGCAGCGCCGTCACGACGTGGTTGCGTCCGGCTGGCGTCAGCTTGGGCACAAACGGATCGGCATCAATCAGCCGCGACGACGGTGCGCCGGATAGCTCATCGGGCGGCAGCACCACCGGCAGGATCTGCGACACCTCGGACCCGTAGTAACCACCCGACGAAAACGACAGATCGCCGCCCAGCATTGCGACGGCACCACCGCCTTCGACGAAGGGCACGATGGCTGGCTGCAAAAACTGCGAGCAGTACGCGCTGTAGTTAAAGTTTTGCAAAATCAACAGATCGAAGCTGCGCAGCTGGTCTTGGAACAGCTCCTGACACGGGAAAGGAATCAGCGACGTTTCTTCCGACGGAGCAAACTCGATGTCGCTCGGTGAGCGAAGGATAAAAAACGCCACCAGGTCGATGTTGGGATCGCTCTTGAGCGCGGCGCGCAAAAAACGGGCATCCCACGACGGGCGACCCGAGACGTGGACGACGCGGATTTTTTCGCGCACCACTTTGAGGACGAACGCCCGCCGGTTGTTTTCCGAAATCGCTTCGCCGGGCTGCACCGGCACGCTGATGTCGTACAGGAACTTGCCGACGCGGTCGGGGGTAAACGGGAAGACCACCCGGTAGTCGCGCTGCTCGGGCTGGACTTCGATGTCGACGGTCAGGACGGGCACCCCGTCGCGACGCAGTGTCACCGGCAGGTGTCGTCCGGCAAAGCCCGCCGCTTTGGCCCCAAACACTTGCAGCCGCGCTTCGACTTCGACGGCGGTTCGGGCAAACGCAAACTGGTCGGCGAGCACTCGGGTCAGCGCAATGTCACGAAGTCCCGGTTTGCCGACGGCGACCGTGTGGACCGGCACATCCAGCGCACGCAGAAATTCCTGGGTATCGGCGTCGAAGCTAAGCTGTTCGGGGTTTGGGAAAGACAGCCCGCTGCTGAGTCGTCCATTGTCGAGCCCGTCGGAAAACATCACCACGCCGGCCAAATCGCGGCCTTCGTACCGCTGTCGCACTGCCGACAGCGCTTCACGAATTCGCGTCGCGTCGGCGCGCAGGTTGGCCGGGTCGGGATGGGTCACGCTGTCCCACGTCGCCGACTGGAGCCGCTCGCCGAAGCTGTAAAACTCGACCTTGTGGTCTTTTTGCCACTGCCCGAGCGCGCCCAGCTGGCTGCGCAAGTGGTTGGCCGCGCGGGCCGCTCGCGTTTCGCCGCCGCCTTCTTCGGCCAGCCGCATCGATTCCGACGAATCGACCAGCACCGCGATGTGATTGGGCTGCAGGCTGACGTTGCGCAGGCGAATCGTCGGCTGAAAAAACAACAGCAGCGTCGCCAAGAGTCCGACGGTGCGCAGCGACAAAAGCAGAAGCCTTCGCCGCGGCTGTTCCCCGCGCAGCGCCCGCACCGCCAGCCCGAGCACGACGACGACAATCAGAAGCGCGACAATGCGGCCCGACAGGCTGCGCGGTGCCAAAAGTGTCAGCTTCCACTCGTTCCAGTCGCCGCCGAGCAGGTTCATGGTGTCACCGGCGCAGGAGTGATGCTGGGAAGCTGCGGCTGCCAGGCCCGTCGGCGCATGATAAACGGCACATGGACCTGATCCGCCTTGTAGTCGAGACACAGCGAATACAAAACCAGGTTTATCCCCAGACGCAGCGCCTGTTCGCGCTGGACTTCTCCGCCGGGGACCACATCGTGCAGCCACTGACCGTAGCGATCGCGGGCCCACGCCCCACCCAGGTCATTTTGGCTGTATACCACTGCTGCCCGTCCGCGAAGCTGCACCGCTTCGACGTAGGGCAGGGCGATGATGCGACCAATCGGGACGCGCAAAAGATAAAACGACCGGAACAGGACGTGATCGTCGGGCAGCCGGCCAAGCGGTGTCTGCGGAAACAGCTTGGTCAGCAGCGCGCGCACCGACTGATCGAACGCTCCGCCGGCTCGACCCTCGGCGCTGTCGATCAGCAGCATGCCTCCAAGCTGAAGGTGCCGCCGCAGGTTGGCCAGCTCATCGTCGCTCGGCATGGGAAACGCGCGATCGCCGGCCAGGTACAAAAGCGGATGCCGGTGCAGCGACGCGACATCGCCCAGATGGACGATCTGGGAATCCGAGTTCACTTCGACGGACGTTCGCTTTTCCAGTTCCCACAAAAGCCGGGACAGGGCTTCGGGCCGCGGGATCGCCTGCGCCGTCGGCAGCCCGGTCAGCTGAATCTGCCCAAGCTCTAGCTTGTCCTCGCCGCCAAAACCCAAGGCGAGCCGCGGCCCGGCGACAAAACACGCCAGAAGCAGCAGAAACAGTCCCCCAAGTTGTGAACGTAAACGCACGAGCGACGGCCTATTTATAACGGATCGCAAGCCCGCCGTCACCGCCAGAGCCTTGCAAAACAACAAACGCGGTTGAAAACCATACGGTGCATGTGGCGGTGATTGGGCGAGACGAGCCCTGTCAGTGCAGGGAAGGGCATTTGCAGCGCAGGGAAGGGCATTTGCAGCGCAGGGAAGGGCATTTGCAGCGCAGGGAAGGGCA
>DAORGN010000053.1:0-24726 GCA_035340095.1 Pseudomonadota bacterium
AGCGTCGCCGTTTCATCGGCCCAGTGCGCATAGGTTGGGAATTCCGGAAACGTGCGGACAAAGATCGGGTCGGCGTAGCGCTTGGCCACCCAGCTTGCATAGTGAATCATGCGAATGCCACGCAGCGCTTCAATCATCCGCAGCGTTCGCCTGTCGAAGTCGCGGATCTGCTCGTACCCTTCGATGATGATCTCGCGCTGCTGCGTCGCTTCTGCATCGCGACCGCGCACCACCATCCACAGATCCTGAACCGCGGGCGCCATCATCAGATCATCGAAGTCCAGAAACACCGGACCGCTGGGCTGCCACAGCAGATTTCCGCCGTGACAGTCGCCATGAACGCGGTGCAGCGTCAATCCTTGCCACAGCGGCTCCGCCATCCGAAACAGTGTGCGCGCGGCCCGTTCATAGCGACTCTGAAGCTGCATGTCGACAAGTCCGGACTGCAAAAGACTGTGCAGCGCAGGCAGCAAATATTCTGCTGGTGTAAGCCGCGGACGATCCGCTGCAGGATGCGCTGCACCGACGGTGTGCAGCCGCGCAAGAAGTCTTCCGATCTGCAGAAGCTCCGCTTCCTGAAGTTCTTCTTTTACCCGGCCTCCGACTTTGGGAAACAGCGAAAAGAAGACTCCGAAAGATGTCTTATGCAGCGTTTTTCCTTCGGCTCCGGCCATCGCAATCGGCGCGACCACGGGAACTTCCGCTTCGGAAAGCTCGCGCAGAAAATCATGCTCTTGCACAAGCGCTGCGTGGGACCATCGTCCTGGTCGATAGAACTTGGCGATGACTTTCCCACCGACGCCAGCCAGTGGTTCCTCTAGCTCGATTTCATAGACGCGGTTTTCCATGCTGGCATGGACAAAACAGCGTCCGGTGGCGCGTATCTTTCCGGTTGGATCGAGCGCTTGCTCGACCGCTCCCAGCACTGCATCCGGCGTCAATGAAAAGAAATCGAGCTGTGAGTTCACGGGCAGCGACTTTGCCAAAGGAACCCAGCGGGCGGGAATTATTTTCGATAAAGACCCCGGCTTTCGACGCGCTTTTTGATCGCGTGCAGCAAGTTGGGAATCGACTTGCGCGACATGTAGTCGGCGACAAAGCGCGGAATCGCGCGACCCGTATCCACCCAGGTGCGATAGACAAGCAGGGTCTTTTCAGTCGACACTTCAAACAGTGCATACCCGCCGACCGTGTCTTTGATCGTGTTGTCACTGGCGCTCTTGTCGAGCTGGAAGTCGATCGTGTGCTGCGCTTGGCTTATCGAAAAAATGGCTGTGTAGCGCGCCGTGCTCACAGCGGCATCGACGGTCATTTTCGCGCGGAGTCGCTCTTTGGTCGCTTCCAACACTTCGACTTTTTCCAGCCGCGGCATGTATTCCGCTTTGTCGGGAAAGTGACTGACCACGCTCCAGACTTCAGCCATGGGTCTGTCGATGACAATCGCTCCGACGCCGCGTCCCGATGCCTTGCCGGTCTCTGTGGTGAAGGACTCCATTCGGGTCGGAGTGTCACCGCGCAGCGCCGCCTCAAGTTCTGGTTCCGTAAGTCCTACCGCAGCAGCCACAAGCAGACCAAATAGGTTTGCCGTGGCCCAGATGCTCATCATGAATCGACGCTATCACGCTTTGCCCCAAACCCGACAGACCCCCGTCACGATTCCAACTTTTGGCGCGACCGCAAAAAATCCAGACTAAGCTTAGGGGTGAGAAACCATCATGCGTAGGCTGCTCCGCATCCTTGTCATCAGTGCGTGCGCGGGAACGGTCTTTTCGCCGCAGTCCGGACATGGCTACGTGCGGACACGGACCAAAGTCTCCTGTCGGCCACTGCGCTGGGCTCAGACTTGTATCTTTCTTCAACCGGATGCGGAGCTGCTTCGCGATGACTTGCCTGCCGATGTCACGTTGCAGGCGATTCAAAGTGCAATCGCCGCTTGGAATGATCGGCTCGCACCATCGAGTTTTTTGCAGCTCCACTATCTGCCGCCGACCGATTCACGCGAAGCGAGCCAGACCGATCGCCTGGGATGGATCAAGTTCCGCTTTGGTTCATGGTGTAGGCCGCCAAAAGACAGCAGCAGCAGTCCTGTCTGTTTTGATCCTTCGGCCACCGCAGTGACGACCGTTTCGTTTTTGAACAAACCGACAGAGCCTGATCTGGATGGCCAAATCGTCGATACAGACATCGATCTAAACGCCGTTGGGTATCGTTTTGTCGACGGGTCGAAGCCTCTCTCAACTGGGGATCGGCGCTCTCCTGTCGATCTGTGGAATGTGCTTACCCATGAACTGGGACATGTGATGGGACTTGACCATACTTGTCTGATTGATGGGGGATCGAGTGGTTGCATGACCGATCACAAAGGTGCGCAAGTTGTCACCTGTGCAACGCTCGATGGACAGCGCTTTTCTTCGCAAGATGCAGAGACTGCTTATGAAGCCGCGATGTATCCAACCACGACAGCGGGGGACTACTCGCGACGGATTCCTACGGCAGATGATCTGGCTGGCGTGATCACGACACACCCTGCTTCGGCTGATCCCCAAGTCTGTTCGCTTCCGTCGGTAGCGAGCGGCTGCACGGTGTCTGCACAGGTCCAGTTTGGGAATCCCCCTTTTTGGGCAGCGCTCGGTGGACTGTCGGTTTTGCTGGCGCTGTCTTTGCGGCTGCGTCGTCGCTGATTGCTGATGTTCGTTCTGCGCCAAACTCGTGATACGCTACAGCCTTCCGAGCACATGGCTCACCCAATCACCGAAGGGGGAACACGCGATGATCAAGCTGTATGGAATGACGCTCTCCGCTCACACGCGCAAGGTTCAGTCGGCACTTATCGAACTGGGTCTGCCGTATGAAATGATTACCGTCGATTTGACCAAAGGCGAGCAGCACAAGCCGGAATATCTGGCGCTCAATCCCGGCAACAAGACGCCGACGCTGGTTGATGGTGACACGGTGGTGATCGAGTCCAATGCGATCCTGCTTTACCTTGCCGAAACGTATGGCAAGGGCAAGCTGATTGCAGAGAGCGGCAAAGATCGTTGGCAGACCGTGCAGTGGCTGGTCTGGACCGCATCGGAAGGTCATGGTCCGCTGTCGCGTCCGTGGTATGTGAAAGTTCTGTTTCCGATGATGGGTCAGCCGCTGGACGAAGCGGGTCTTGCCAAATCGCATGAAGATGCCAGGGTTCCGCTGAAGGTCATGGACAGCGTGCTGGCCGGTCAGCCATACTTTGGTGGAAGCAACTTCTCCGTCGCTGACATCGCACTTGCAGAGTCGGTTCACCTGTCGCAGTGGGGCGGGCTTGACACCAGCTCCTTTCCGAACGTGACGCGCTGGTTCCATGATGTGACCTCGCGCGATGCCTACAAGCAGTCCCGTTTCCAGCACAGCGCCAGCTAGTTTTGCGGCGTCTTCTGGAATCCGCTTCCTTCACGATCATCGTCTGAAAAATCCCCCCTCTGTCTCCGTTTCGGCTGCCGCTTTGCGGAGTGGAATTTGTCTGCCCGCTGGCAACTTCCTTGCGTCTTTGGGATTCCGAACATAGTCTCTTTTGGGACTCCTATTTCTGTCTTGAGGTGACGTATGAAACGGAATCACGGTGCTTGTGTTGGTCTTTTGGCTTGTGCGCTGGGACTTTTGGGTGTGGGAACCGCAAACGCAGAAGAAATTGGCAGCGTGTCGACGGTGTTTAAGATGGTGGGGCCGAACGACAAGATTGTGATCGAAGCATTTGATGACCCCAAAGTCGATGGCGTCACCTGCTATCTGTCGCGCGCCAAAAAAGGTGGAATCAAGGGCGGACTCGGCGTGGCGACCGATACCTCGGATGCATCGATCGCTTGTCGACAGGTCGGCCCGATCAAGATCAAGGAACCCTTTCCCGATGGAGAGGAAGTCTTCAAAAAAGACACCTCGTTGCTGTTTAAGACCATGCAGGTGGTGCGGTTTCTCGACAGAAAACGCGATGTCCTGATCTATCTGGTCTATTCCGACAAGCTGATCGATGGCTCGCCGAAAAACTCTGTCACCGCGGTTCCTCTGCGAAATCCGACACCATAGCGCTTACTTCATCCAGGCTTTCACTGCGATTCCGAACGGATCGGTGGGGCGACTTGGGTCGGGAGGATTCGACGGCAGAACCACGCCGCTGCCATTTGTGCCAAGCACAAGATGCGGCATATCGCCAACCGACCACGCAAGTGCAGACAGTCCTTTTCCGTCGATGTAACGGTGCAGTCGTGCCATCCAGTCGCGCGCCGCTTGCGCATCCATGATCATCTCATCGACGCCGTATTCCCCCAGGATGACGGGCACATCGCGCGATACATTCCCAAAGTAGCGATCCCAGTCCGGCTCGACGTGCGGCGGCGTTCCTTTGAACGGATACGGATGCGTTGCATAGATGATCGGTCCGAGTCCGCTGCTGATGCGATTGTTCGCGTCGGCAAGCGCCGATAGATCGTAGGCGTAATCGAGTCCTCCCACCACCACCACGGTGTCTTGTGCCCCCGCGCTCCGAATCGTTTTGATAAGCGACTCTGCTTGCGTTTTCCAGACATCCCACGACGAGGCACGCGGTTCATTCCACAGATCGAACAGCACATGGGATTCCTTGCCAAAGCGGCGCGCCAGCTGATCCCATAGAACGCTTGTCTGCCCATCCGGAAGCGGCGGATTCAGGTTGTAGGAATAGCCGTGGACTTCCAGGATCAGGTACTGTCCTTCGCTTTGTGTGGCGCTGACAATGTTGCCGATGTCATCGCGATAGCTCGCGCTTCCCATGTAGTGGTCTTGCGCAATGGGAAGTCGAACAGCGACGGCATTCCATTCACTTCGGAAGCGATGCAGCTCGTCTTGCGGATTGGACGGAAAGCCGGCGTTTCCCAGCGATGACTTGTGCTGAAGACCCGATCGATTGATTCCTTTTAATCGCACCGGAACTTCGCTGCCATGACAGACCACGCCGAGCTGATTCCCGCGCACAATGACTCGCGGTAGCTGCGTACTTCCGCACGTCGCAGGATCGGAAAGTTGGTTTGGCGGCGGCTGGTCTGGGCTCTGCTGGGGATCGCTTCCGCAGCCGGCAGACAGAAACAAACTGGATGAAACCAAGGTTGCGATCAGGAAACGGATCATCATTCCGAAAGTTTACTTGGTTTCCTTTTCTTCAGTCTTCTCGTCGCTGCTGGCTTCACTTTCAGCGCTCTCGCTTTGCAGCTTCACTTTGATCTCAAGCCGGTCTTTGTCTTTCCATTTCACCCGCTTGCGACCCTTTTTGTATCCTTCAAGCTTCAGCTCGATCTTGAAGTCTTCTCCCGGCGTGCGACCGAGCAGAAGGAGCGGCGTCACGCCCACTTCCTCTTTGTCGATTCGCACCGATGCTCCCGGTGGTTCGCTGCGTACCAAGACTTGTCCGGCGCTCGGCTTCTGTTTGTCTTCCGCTGGCACTGCGGAAGGTTTGCTTTTGTCGGTTGTGGCGACGGGAGAACCGGCTTCTCCGTTTGGCTTTGTGGTTTCGCTTCCCGCATCACTTGCTGGTGGTTTGTCCGCAAGATCCGAAAGCGGTGCAAGGTCTTGGACCGCCAGATCATCCGGGGACAGACTGCGCTGGCTCCGCTGCGGACCAATGACCAAAAACCATGTCAGGGCTGCGGACAAAAGCGCAGCAGAGACGCCGGCAAGCGGAAACAGCCAGCGATTGGGTGATGGACCCACTTCGACGGACGCTTCTGGATCAGGTTGGGGGGCGCGGAGATCCGCAGGTGCACTCAGCGCTTCGTGCGTAAGCTCGGTCGATATGATGTCGATCTGTCCCGATGGCTCGGCGACAATCGATACAGCGTTGCGTTCACCGCTGCTCTGTCCGGCCTTTGGTGGAGGTTTTTTCTGTTCTTGTTTGGCCAGACTGCCGAGCGGAGCAAAGTCATCGCTCTGCGCCAATTCAACGGCAGGTCGTCCTGGTGCGCTGCCGCCGTCATCGTATGACACATCGCTCTGCAAAAGTTCTAGCTTGGCTTCCGACTGACGCGGGCGTTGGGTTTCTCTGATCGGTTCGCCAGAAGACTGCGACGATGGGCGACGGGTTCGCTTCGATCGCTCGACCCCTGGCGGCAGCACAGAGACAGGTGCGACCGCGGTGACGCTATCGCCCAGACCATCGGCCTGATTCTTCGGATAAAGCGATCCACTGCCGTCGCGTCGGATCGCTGCGCCGACCTGGCCAAGCTCGGTCGGGCGTGGCAAAAGGTCGGCTCCTTCGGTCAAAAGTCCAAAGACTTCACCATCGGCAGTAATCGCTGGAAAGACCGCTTTGGGGGGCGCCGCTTCAACCAGTCGTCCGGAAATCCGCCTGTGGGTTGTCACATCGGAGTGATCACTGGGCCGCAGTCCGCGATCGGTGCCCGTGCGCGCGTCGTCGGCGTCGTCTTCATCGTTTCTGCCCGGCGCTTTCCGTTCGAGCAGGGCTTTCAGATTGCCCGACTGAAAAAGCAGACTGTTGTCGTCTTTTATCCCCAGCGCCCGCATCTGCTCAAGCTGCGCCGCATCAATGCCCATCGTCGGACTTGGCGAGCGATCCGCGTCCTCTTCATCCACATCGGGCGCGGACATGCTCTGCTTGGCTGCCAGTGACAGATCGAGCGCGGCAGTCGGTTCATCGGCACCGCGTTTTTTGACCTGCGTGGTCTGCACTTTTTCGACGAACTTGCCAAGCTCGCTCGCTTGAAATGTCGGTGCGTGCCTGCGCAAAAAACCGTCGAGCGCCTGGGCCAGGTCTTCCGCCGTTTTGTAGCGATCATCGGGCTTGCGACGCAGCGCCCGCATCATGATTCGCTCTAGCTCTTGCGGCGTATCCGGACGGCGCCGCACGATCTGCGGCACCTCTGCTTTGCGTACTTTGTCGAGCAGCCGCTCGATGTTTTGGTCAAAGTACAGCATCTCGCCCGCCAGCATTTCGTACAGCAAAATGCCGCATGCAAAGATGTCAGTCCGTCGGTCAAGCGGCTCTCCCGCCGCCTGTTCCGGACTCATGTAGTAGTACTTGCCCTTGATGATCCCAAGCTGCGTCTGTTCCGATCGGCCTTCTGCTTTCGCGATGCCAAAGTCGGTCAGCTTGACCGCGCCTTCATAGGACAGAAGCACATTCTGCGGTGACACGTCGCGGTGCACGACATGGAGCGGTTTTCCCGCCGGGTCGGCAAGCTCGTGGGCAAAGTGCAGACCGCGCGCAAGCTCGCGCGCAATGTAGGCGCAGAGCGGAACCGGAATGCTCAGCCGCAGATCGGTCGCGCGCTGTTCGAGTCGGAACAGGTCGACGCCTTCGACCAGCTCCATCACCAAGTAGTACTGTTCTTTGTCCTTTCCCAGATCGTAAGTGGTGACGATGTTGGGATGTTTAAGCCGCACCGCGAGTCGCGCTTCGTCGAGCAGCATGCGGACGAAGTCGGGATCTTCGCTGTTGTTCGGGTGAATGACTTTGATGGCAACTTGCCGTAGCGGCTCGGTGTCGGGAACGATGGCGCGATAGATTTCGGCCATTCCCCCGACGGCGATCTTCTTGACGAGCTGATATGGACCAAGCTGCCCCGTCAGCACATGCGTCCCTCGAAGTTGACGGCTCGCGGAAAAGTGAGCGGCTGCCGATTAGACATTGTCAATCATCGGAGAGCGCGTGCCTAGCCAGCCGCGTGGCGGCTATTCCTTGCTCGTCGGATTGCCAGGGTGGACAAACATCGACAGCGCGCGCAGCGGCTGCCGCGTTCCTCTGTCAAAAGTACAGACGACTTCGGTGGCCATGCCGGGGGCGACATTCACCACATATTGCGTCGCGGCGTTCACAATCAAATAGAGCCCGAGCCCGGCACCATACGTCTTCCGATCGATCTGGTCCGAGCTTTTGAGGCACTTTTCGATGTAGCGCAGGATCGTCGCTTTTTCGAGCCGACCAAACCTATCGCGCACCGAGACAGCAAACTGATCATCGGCCACTGCATAGCGAATCGAGACGGGACGCGGCGACAGCTTGTCGACTCGCTCTTTGACTTCGACGTGATGAAACAGCGGATTGCCGTTTGCGTCGACCGGCGCGTCATAGAGCGCATTCATCAGCAGTTCTTCGCAGACCTGCCCGATCGACGCGCGAACCTGTCGACGCACGCCCGATTTGTCGGCAAACGACAGCACTTCGTCGATCGCGTTCTGTCTGCCCTGAAAATCACGCAGCCGCGTCAGCTGAATCGGCGTTCCCGGCGGCAGGTAGCGTTCCAGACCAAACAGCTCGCCGGAAACGAACTTGCCGATCGTCACTTGCAAAAGGAACATGCCGCGCTCGTCGGCGGTCAGTACGTGATTGCAGTGCGAATCGGAAAGCAGCGCGACTTGCTCGGCGAGACTGCGCTGCGGAACCATTGCAATCAGCTGTGCCGAGTCGCGAAGCTTTCGACACAACGTCTTCATCCAGTCGAGCTTGCCGTCCCACGCCGCGATCACCAGACGATGCGGCGCTTGCGGACCGGCAATTTCGTGGACACCAGCGACGGCAACGGGCTGAACTCCTGCCGTGCGGACGACTTGGGATAGTCGCTGTCGCAGCACCGGATCTTCGGTGACGATCAGGATTCGCTGTCCGGACGCAGCTGGTTGCTGGAAACTATCCACCGTTTGCGAGCGTCGCAGCTTGCGACTGTCGCTAAGCGTATAATTTCCAGAGGAAAAGTCAACGGCCTTCGTCGGGGTGGCTACGCAGAGCTAACGAAAGAGGCGGACGACGGTGGGCGTGTGGGGGCGCGTCGTTTGGGCGGGAACGGGAAGCTGCGTCTTGTGGGTGCGGTGCTGCCCAGCGCGGTCAAAGTAGAAAAGCTCGACGGTGAATGCCTGGTCATAAGCGATGCGGTAGATGGTTTCACGCTCGCTCGATTCACAGTCGACGGAAATGGGACCAAACAGCGTTGGGAGCTTATGCGCTGCAAAGTGCTGACCGGGCGCAAAATAGCTCTTGGGCAAAGCCGCGCCGACGAGCACCGTTCCCGTTGGCAAATCGTCTTCGTCGCGTTCCTCGCTGACCACGAGAAAGCGCAGATACTGAAGCATCACCGCCGTGCCCGCCGAACAGGGGTCGGAATCGAACCGGCAAGGCTGCTGGGATAGCGCTTTCATTCGGTCGCGCCACTCGGTGTCGTCAAACAGCACGATCGCGGTTTCCGGCGAAACGAACGTGTACGGATCACAGCTGAGCGCGACTTGTCCGAGCAAGCCCAGGTAGAACCGGGAAAAATCCCGACGGTGCAGCGCGCAGAGCTGGGTGCCGCGCGAATACTCGGCATCGACGCCCAGACGACCAAACCAGTCGTCAAAGCGAGCCACTTGCAGCACCTGTCGTCCGGTCTGCTCCAGGTAGTCGGTGATCTCGTGGGAAAAGCGACCATGCCAGCCAAACAGCGCGGTTTCCAGAATCAGCGACGCAAACAGCTGATGATAGTCGCCTGCGCTCGGTGTCTTTCCGGTTTCGTCGGTGCGAAACGGCAGATACGGCGGCGTGCCGTTGTGCTGAAAGGACCGCTCTGCCGCCAACAGCAGGTTGCGTCGCGTTTCTGCCGCTTGCGCAAGCCATGAATCGGCGCGCCCATCGCCGGTGATTTTCGCGAGTCGACCCGCATCGCGCAGCCCGCGCCAGCACGCCGAGCTGCCATACAAACCAAACGCGGGCGTCGTCAAATCACCGCCATAGGTATGTTTGGGCAAAAGTCCGAAATGAATCGGTCTATTTCCGTCGACAAGCTGCTGCGTGCTGCGAAACGACGCGGCGATCCACTCGGCACTTTCGGCGATCTGCGGCCACAGCCTTGCCAGCAGCGTGCGATCTTGGGACAGCGCATACACGTCGGCGGCATACGTCAGCGCCAGACCGTTGCGATACTGATGGTGCTGACCCTCTTTGGCGAGAAACTGCGGATCGAAAAACGTCCGCTCCAGCACGCGCGCCGCTTCGTCGTGGTGTCCGTACTGCGAAAGCGCGACGATGTTCCAGCCTTCCTCGACGCCAAACACCCCACCATCGTAGACGCCAGGGAACAGTCCGTACCGCATCACGCCGCCCTGCACGAACAGGCGATTGTGCAAAAGAAGCGCACGCCACAGCTTGGCAAACAGCGGATCGGGAAACGACAGCTCGGCGCCACGCTGCAGATACGCTTCGCAATCGGCGCTGAGAAACTGCTCGGCTTCCTCGAAACTGCGCAGCGGCGAGTGTTCGGCCAGCGGAATCGTCACGTCGAGCCGGACTCCCCCGTCGACGCGCTCAAGCGATCGCGTTCCCGTTCGCTGCGAAAGCAAAATCGTCAGTTCCTGGGCGTCGCCAGGCTGTCTGGAAATGCGCTGTGCCAGCGCTTTTGGGTCGTTTTCGCAGCCTGAAAGACCGCACTGCCAGACTTCGTCTTCGATCCGTTCTTTCGTCAGTCCCCGCAGGGTGTAGCGTGCGCGCAGACAGTGCTCGTGGTCGACAAAGACCCGCTGCGTCAGCGTTTTGTCGCCGGCAGAAAGCTCCACTTCCGCGATCGGCAGATAGCCGCGCTGGAGCCGCTGCTGGCCGTGCATTTCGTTGGTTTGTAGCCAGTCGGTCGCCAACCGATAGAGCGCCCGATCGGTGCCTTCGCCCCACTGCCGCAGCACGATTCCGCCGTCCCATAGCTGATACGCGATCGGTCCTTCGACTTGCCCAAGCAGCGCCCCACCGCGAAACGGCAGATGCAGCTGGTGCAGATCAGCCACCGTCGGATCGCTTGTTCGCTTTTGCAGCGTCTCGGTGAGCTGATCCCCGTGCTTGGGGAGCTGTGAACTGGACTTGGGCTGGCTCGGCGCGGCTGGAAGTGGAAGCGCTGGTGCGGCCTGCAGCGCCAGTTTTTCCGTCGAGACAATCACCCGCGCAAGCTGATGTGGACCCGCCGGCAGCCAGATCACAAGCTCGCTTTCGGGGGCCATCGGTTCGTCGGGAAAAAACGCCAGGATCGTCGCTGGAAAAACGGCCCGCGTCTGGGGCGGAATCAGCGTTAGCGGCAGCGGCAGCGTTTCCCGCCGGCAAGGGCAGGGCGATCCATTTGCATCCAGCCGAAGGTCGTTTTCCCTGGGCGGTCGTGGTGATCGCCGCCAGCTATTCCAGGTGTCGACCATGCCTTCGCCGGCAAACAGCAGATACAGCGCGACGATCGGTGCTTCTGCCCCGACGCGCAGTCGCAGCCGCTGCGGTTTTGTGATCGCGAAGGTCTTTTGCGCAACCAGATCGTCCCCGACGAGAAAATCGGGACAGTCACTTGCTTGATCTTTGTCGTCGAGAAAATCGGCTTGCAGGCGGACGCGACCCATTTCCTCATCATCGCGGAATTGGGGCAGGCTGTGCTTTTTTCCCTAGAAGCGGAGCGTCAGGCTTGGCACAAGCTGCGTCGGCTGCGGCGCGCCGATCGGCTGAACAAAACGCGGATTTTCGATCGGCTGGGTCAGGCTATACGGCTGAATGCGCAGCGGCGCTGCCTGGATCGTCGTGCAGACATCGACATCTTTGCAGATCGTCTGCTGCGACAGCACAACCGGAACGATGATGGCGGTTGCGACCACAACCACACCGACGGCAACGATCGTCCAGACCCACCACTTTTGATACCACTTTACCTGCGGCTGCTTCACCAGATACGGGTTCTGGTCGGCGGGCAGTGGCTTTAGCTCGACGTCTTTGTCGATGCGCTTGCCGGGCTCGGCTTTGATGGCAAAGGTCTCCGAGTAGTAGCCCGGACGCTCGACGCGAACTTGGTGATTGCCGAGCGGAACTTCGGTTTCCAGCGGCGCTTTGCCAAAGAACTTGTCGTCGATGAAAACCCGGACTGCCGGGCCGTCTTTGACCGATGTCGAGGTAATGCCAAGCACGCCGGAAATCGGGGTCAGATCGACTTCGATTTTGCTCGTCTGGCCGTTTTTGGCCTTGATGACGTCGATGTAAGGCGTAAAGCCAAGCCGAGAGACGCGGATGGTGTGCTCGCCGGGCGAAAGCGGCACGATGTCCTTAAAAGGCGTTTGGCCAATCAGTTCGCCGTCGATGGAAAGCTCTGCGCCTTCCGTCGCGCAGATCACTTTGATGGCCGTCTTCGGGGCACTTGGTGCTGCCGCTGCTGCTGCCGGCGTCGCGGGCGCAGCGCTTGGGGCCGGGGCAGCGCTTGGGGCCACAGGTGGCGCCGGGGCCACGGCAGGCGTAGCGCTTTTCGGCGGACGGCGCGCCGCAGCAATATCAATTGTTCCCGAAGAACCAACCACCAGGAGCAGCAGGGACAAAAGGCCGATCCAGACGCGCATCGAGGTCATCTTATCAAACTTCCTAGTCCCACGTCGGCCTGTGGTCGGGAAAATTTGCGACTTGGTCTGCAGCGTCGGGGCTAGCGGCGGATGTTGACGAAATCATATTGGAGGTTGTAGCTGTCCGCGTCGCTGATGGCCCCGAGACGAATCAATTTCACCGCGTTTCGCACGCAGGCCGTTTGGTCGCCGGCACCTTCGACGCTGGCTTCGGTGATTTTGCCGTTTTTGGCGACGGTAAGCTCGACGCTGATTTTGGTAGGTGGTACGACTTCAGCGGGATAGCAGCGACCGACTTGCGGTGTGGCTTTGCGCAAGATGGCATTGGCGGCCATGGCTGCTTCCTGGGTGGTCACCGGTTCGTTTTTCGCATCGGCCACCGGAGTCGCTTTGCGTGCCGGTTTTTCGGCTTTGGCCGGCTCTCCGTCTTTGTCGTCTTTGGCCGTGCCGTCGCGGCTCGCGGTGTCTTTGCTCGTGGCCTCTTTGACCACCGCTTCTTTGCTGGCTGACGTTGCCGCACCGTCTTTTGCGGGCGCTGCGGTTTTTTCGGCAGCCGTGGCCGCGTCTTTGCTCGTCGCTTCTTTGGCGGCGGGTTTTTCGGCAGCGACAGGATTGCCCGCGGCGCTTGCGGACTCTTTGCCATCCTTGGCATCGGGCGCTGGGCCGGCAAATGGCACCGCCGAGGCAGGCGCCGGCAGTCCCAGCATCGCCAGGTTGGCGTGGCGCGGTGGTCCAAAACGCAGTGGATGCGTCGGTGGCTCGCCGATGGCTTTCGCCCGCGGTCCACGCAGCGGCAGGTTGGGCGGAGTGTGTACGCGCGGGCTCGTCGCTGCGGCGATGCCAGTTTGACCCTGTGCTCCAGCGTCCTTGGCTTCGTCTTTTTCATCCCCCGTCGGCAAAACCGGCGACGGACTGTCTTTGGGCAGCGCTGCCACCCCGAGATCCGGCGTCACTGCCGGTGGTGCAGCCTTGGCATCCGGACTGCTCGCAACACCTGTCGGGTCCGCTGGTTTGGGGTCTGTGACGCCGCTTACTTTGATGAGCGGATCTTGGGGAACCGTCGTCGCCGCATTGGGGTTTGGAATCGGTGTCTTTTGCTGACTCTGCCACAGCGTATAACCGGCCAAACTGGTAAATCCAAGAGCCGCAGACACCGCGACAGCCGCAATGGCGACGTGCGATTTCCGCAGACCGGGCTTCGGCGCCCCACCTTGCACCAGCTCGCCATTTTTTATCACCGACGCAGTCGAGCTGTCGGGCAGCATCGACTTGACCACCGCCGGGACGATGACAATTTCCGGTCCGGACTGCGACTCACCTGCCGATGGTGCTGCGACAAGCGCTTCGTGCTGTTGCGATCCCGTTGGATTCACACCCGACGGTGGTAGTCCCAGAACCAGCACGCCGCCTTGCAGCTTGGTTCCCGGTGGCAGCGTGTCGATCCGTGGCTGCGGCTTGGGATACACCGCGTTCAGCGAGTGCAGCAGCGACGTCGCAGACTGATAGCGATGTTCGGGTTTTTGCTGACAGCAGCGGGTGATGATCTTTTCAATCATCGTCGGCAGACCGCGTTCGGTAAACGGGAGCGGCGGCAGCTTGGCTGCCATGATCATCTGCCGCTTTTGCTCGAAGTCATCACACGAAAACAGCTTTTCCGCCGTCAGACATTCATACAAAAGCACACCGACGGACCAGATGTCCGATCGGGCATCGACCAGATGCGAGTCACCGCGCGCTTGCTCGGGCGACATATACGACGGCGATCCAACCAACCGACCCGATCCGGTGATTTCCACCCCGTCGAGCATCTTCGACAGACCGAAATCGAGCACTTTCAGCGTCAGCGCCGGCTCTCCCGGTGGCGGATTTTCGACATTCGCGAGCAGAAGATTTTCCGGTTTCAGATCTCGGTGGATCACGCCGCGGCGGTGGGCGACGACCAGTGCGTCGGCCAGCTCTGCCATCAGCCGCACCGATAGCTGCGGATCGAGCGGTCCTTTTTCGAGTCGATCGCGCAGCGACTGACCCTGGACCAGCTCCATCACCAGATATGGCCAGTTTGTCCCGTCGTCGCGGAAATCGGTGATGGCGACGATGTGCGGATGTCCGAGCTGGAACGCGCTCTGCGCTTCTCGACGAAAGCGAGTGCGCAGCTCTGGGTTTGACACAAGCTGCGGGTGCAGAAATTTGATCGCACAAGGCCGCTGCAGGTGCAGGTGCCAAGCGCGATACACGACGCCGACGCCACCTTTCCCCAGGGGCGCATCGAGTCGATAGATGCTGTCGAGCACATCGCCGCCCTTAGGGGCTCGACGGAATGAGCTGTGCGCGGGCTCTAGGTCTTCTCCGCTCTCAGGCTGGTCGCTCATCTTGGGCTACGCCATGCGGGCAAAGCGCACGGAAATACAAAGAATCGTAACACGAACTACTCATTTGCAGAGTGGCGATATGGTGCTTTGCTCCACTTTGGTGGTTTTTGCGGGCCAGATTGATTTTGTCCGCGGCCTGCTGCGCTACCCTGTGCGCATGTCGACTGGTTCAAATCGCGACGGTGATGGCGATCGCATCCCGCCCCACGAGCTGCCGTTTCCGGCCAGCTTGTGCCACCTTTGCCAAGCGCCCCGCTACATTCGCTCTGGCAAAGGCAGCGTCTTTGTCCTGTGTCCGCTGCTTCCCGAAAAGTATCCGCGGCAGCCGGTGCGCACTTGCGCGCTGTTTTCGCCGCGTGCCGACGACGGTTCGAGTTCGTCAGACCGCTGACAAGTCAAATTTTTTCGCGCCACGCGCCGCCCAAGACACGGTATATAGCCAGCACGCACTTGTAGTCGTCTGTGCGTTTACCGTCTCAATCCCGGCTTTTTCGGAGGATCCCTACGATGCGTGGTGACAAGTCCCGTATGCAGAGCCAGCGCCTGCTTCTTGCTGCGTCCGCGGCGAGCTTGCTCTTTTTGGCGCAGAGCGCGGCCCATGCGGAAGTACATCTGGCGATAGGTTCGCGCTTCGAGCCGTATCGCTACACGATGGCGCAGTTTCCCAATGCGGCGACGGCGGCTGGCGACCTTGCGGTGGCCAATCAGAGCTTCCAGACCACGTCGCTGTCGCCCTATTTTGGCGCCTTCTTTTCGCAGCGCTACGGGCTTGTGCTCGGGCTCGATCTGGGGTGGGCGAAGCAAAATACCGAAAAGCAGATGGGGGCAAATCCTGCGCTAACCGCGACGGACAGCTATCTCCAGTTCGGTCTGGGCCTGGGCTTCAAAATGTACCTGCGCGAGCCGCGCAAGGATCGCATTGCCCCTTACGCCTACGTCGATGTGTTCAAGTATTTTGCGTCGGTGTCGACGACCAACACGGCGGTCACTGGCGATCAGGCGTCAGCGCAAGCCGATACGTCGAGCCCGGTGGGCGGCACGCTGGCGATCGGCGCTGAGTACTTTTTGGGGACCGGCTTTTCAATCGGTGCTGAAGTGTTCGGTCTGCGCGTCTCGCACGTCGGGGCTGAATACACCGATGCGACGATGACTCGGCGCAGCGTTGGCTTTACCGAACTGTCGATGTACAGCGGTCTGACGCTCAACTATCGCTTTGCGGTGGGTTCGGGATCGAAGTCAGACGAGCCAGAGGAAGACCGGCGACGGACGAGCACGCCGAGCGCGCCGCCGCCACCGAGCGTGCCGCCGCCGACGCCTGAAGCGATCGACTAGCGCACGCAGTGGTTTCGACGGTTACGCAGCTTTCGGCGACGGGTTTTTCGTCGCTGGGCTGCGCAGTCGTTCCAAAAGCCAGTCCGCGAACACTTGCGCTTCGACGTGTTTGCCAATTCCGATGGCGCGGTTGCGACCGATGAGCGCCACCACCTCGCACTGATGCATTCCCCGACGGTTGCGCTCTGCCGAAAATCGTTGCCATAGCTTCTCAATCTTGGCCACCGAATCCCGCGCTGACGCTGCGTCGGTAAATTTCAGCACCCCTTCCAGCTCTTTGGCGTCCTCGTTCTGCGGTCCCGTCGAGGTATAGAGGTCGACATACGCCGGAACCCGTCCCTGATCGATGAGTGCGTTGGCGACGTAGCTGGGTTCGCAGCGCAGCAGTTTCGCGATCGCCACGACGTTCATGCCTCGGTCGTACATCGAAACGGAAAGCTGCTTTTTGGTCAGTCGGTCCTTCATGATCGCTCCTTTGCCTTGGGGTCCAGGAAGGCACATGGGGTTTTCCCCCCAAAAGAATCGTCGCACAGGGGTCTGACAGCGTCGGGCGGCCAAAGCGATGAGTAGAAACGCCCAAAGACCGTCTATGTTTGCCACGCCGATCGGCACTTGGGCTGTGCGGTTCCGATCTGTGAAACCGTCGCCCATGCCGCGAAACCAGACCGAACACGTTCACTGCCAAAGGAGAAACCATGCGAAAGCTCTCTGCACTTTTGACCGCGCTTGTCCTTTCTTCCGTCGCCAGCACCGCACTTGCCGACATCGAAGTCCGTCGCAACGGTTCAAGCTGGGCCCGCATCGAAGGCGACGGCACCATCCGCATCAGCGGATCGAGCGTGGGCCGCATTGAAAACGATGGCACTGTGCGCAAAAACGGCAGCAGCGTGGGCCGGGTCGAAAACGACGGCACCATCCGTGAACACGGCAGCAGCGTCGGGCGGGTCGAAAACGACGGCACAATCCGCAAAAACGGCAGCAGCATTGGCCGCATCGAGGGCGACGGCGACATCCGCAAGCACGGTTCGAGCTGGGGACGGGCCTCGAACTGCTGCGGCGACTTTGGCAGCAAGCGCACCGTCGCGGCGCTGCTGGTGTTCTTTAGCGATTACTTCTAGCCGCTACTTTTTTGGGGCGGCGGGCATCGGGGCAAACAGAAGAACAAACGATGCCGGCCCGCGTCTCACGACGACGACTTTGCCCGGCTTCTGCATTTTTTTGTACGCCGGATACCACGGCTGCGAAAGGACCTGCTTGTCGGCGGCGATGTATTCCGGCACGTAAAGATCAATTTCCAGATACTCGCCGGGAAACTCGTGGTCGAGCGCTTGTCCGAACGTGTATTCGGCAAGCTCGGCCATTGGATACAGATCGTTGTGCAGCGCACCGCCATACGCCATCACCACTTTGTCGACGCTGGCCTTTTTCCGTCGGGTGCGCACTTCGCTGATTCGCTTTTGCAACAGGTCGTTTATCAGCTTGAGCATCTTGACGTAGTCGACCTGGCCTTTTTCGTCGAGCACCGACTGATACTCTTTGCAGCTTACTTGCAAGATGTGCGGCTGCACGCCTTGTGCTTTGGCCTGCTTGATCAGTGTGACCAGCTCGCTTTCGGTCGCTTCGGGCCGCTTGGTCGTCGTCGCGACATCTTTTACGACCTTTTTTTCTTCTTTGCCGCAGTTCCCCTCGGGGATAAACGTCTCCAGCACCAGGTCCGACGACAAGGGCTGTACCGATGCCCACAGCTCCGTCGTGAAACGCTTGAGTGCGCTCGGGATGTGGGTCTTGCCTTTCAACTGGTGGTATTCGCCAAATGCGACGACACGCGGTTTTTGGCCGGCGTCCTTTTCGGCACGCTGCAAGATCGCATCGAGCGCTTTGGGAACACTGTCGTAGTCGGTGAGCTCTGGCGGTGGGCCGATGACTTCGATAACGGGGCCAGAAGATCCCTTTGCATCGGCCTGTTTTGCGTCCGTTGATTTTGCGTCGGTGGCTGGGGCTGTATCGGCAGCCGCCGGCAGCGTCAGCGAAAAAACAGACAGCAGCCCGCCGCACAGGATTGTTTTGAACGAGGAACCAAACACGCGCATCGTCATCATCCTACCGATTGCCGGTTTGGAGTGCCGGGCGAGCGCTCGGTTCCGCGCAAAAAAAACACTACGGCTTAAACTCCAGCACCTGCGGACGGGCGAGTGTCTGAAGAAACACCCGCAGTGCTGCCGAATCGTCGGTCGAAAGCGCCGCATAGGCTTTGGCTGCTGCGGCGGCTTCTCCCCCATGGGCTTCGATGGCGCTGCTCACGTTGGGGGCGCGGCCATCGTGCAGATACGGTCCCGACGAAGCAATCCCCCACAAAGGCGGCGTCAGCCAGTCTGATGCCGGCACCCCGCGGTAGCCATACGGCTCGGCGAGCGCATCGCCCATGTTGTGGCGCTTTAGGTCTGAATACAGCCGCACCACAATCGGCTCGTGCGCTTTGCGTCCATCGGTGACAAGCGGTGACAGATCGACGCGCGGTCGTTTTTCCCACGACGGCCCGACCGAAATCACCGGCTCGCTTAGCTTCATCGTCGGAACGTGACAGCTAGCGCAGCCGATTTTTTCAAACACCTCGAAACCACGCGCCGCTCGCAGTGAAAAGGTCGCGACTTCGGGCACTTCTTCCATCGGTGGGGGCAGCGCTGCGATGTACGTCGAAAGCGCCGTCACCATTCCTTCGGTCGCTTCGTCTTTTACCCCGTCGGCATCGGGATCATCAAACGGACCGTCGCCCAAAAACGCCTGCCGATTGGGATCTTGTTTGTGCACAAGCTCGTCGGCCTGGATGCCCAGATGCTGCTGAAGTTCTTCGACCACCACTTGGCGCAGCGTCGCTGTGGTGCCTTTCCAGCCGAATGGGCGAACGATGAAGTCGGGGCTTACCCCGTGGATGCCGGTCAAGTCGAGCTTGCCGTCTTGGCGTCGCTTGATCGGGCCAAACACGACCCCTTTGCTTTCGAGCGGGACGCTTTGACCGGGGGCAAGCTGGCGGTCGGCTTCCCGCAGTCGGACGCGCAGCTCGCGGGTCATTTCTTCGCCGAGCGCTTGCAAAAGTCCCGCCCCAAGCAGTGCTTTGGGGTTGCGAGGCAGCGCCGAGCTTGGCCGCTCCCCATCGCCGAGCAAAAACACCGTGTCGATTTTGCCGCCACCGCCACCGAGCCCGCCCAAGTGATGACAGGCCGCACAGCGAGTGGCGTCGGGTCCACCAAATTCCCCGCGCTGCACATGCCGCAGGTTCGGCGGTGGACGGTCCCCCGCGAGCGTGCTTTTTTGGGCCGCGAGCCCATTTCCTAGGCCCTCATCGACGGTGAAGTCGACGCGGAACAGCTCTTTGCCGGTCTCGACCAGCCGTCCGATCGAAAGCTGTCGCCTGTCAATCGCCGCTTGCCCAATCCGCAGCGCCTGCCACTTGCTCGATGGGGCGTAGACTTCGCGGAGCATTTGCTCGCGGCTGCGTAGCCGTTCCGAAATCGCTTTTTGCAGCTGCTGCTTTGGTGACGGTGCATCCAGGCCGCGCAGGCTCAGGTCTTCGGCTGGGACAATCGGCTCAACCAGCGCCACGCGACGACAGCCAAGCTGGCCAAGCCCCAAAAGCAAAAGTCCGACAGAGAGAATCGCCCGTTTCATTGCGACACCTCGGGCAGCGTCGGACGTGTCAAAGACAGCAAAAACACCTGAATCGCGCGCTGCGTTTCGACCGGCAGCGCTTGGTATTTGCGTCGGGACTCCTCGGCTTCCCCGCCGTGCATCACAATCGCCTGGCTTATCGTCTGGGCGCGACCATCGTGCAGGTACGGCGCCGAGTCGGCGAGCCCCCACAGCGGTCGGGTCAAAAAGTGCGACGGCGGAATCCGCGGTCCGGGTGATCCTGGGGCCGGCGCTGGATCGGACAGCTCTTTGCCCATGTCATGCCGACGCAAATCGGAATAAAGCAGCACCGGAAAACCGACGTGTTCGGTGTCGCGATTGATCAGCGAGGGACCGTTGCGGATGTCTTTGCGGAGATCCATGTCGATGCGAAAACCGCCGCTCTGGGCTTCGCCACGTTCGGTCCAGACGGGATTTTGGACAGTCCAGACCGGCTTGTGGCAGCCGCTGCAGCCAACGCGGTCAAACGCGGCCTGACCCTGACGGAATGCCGCCAGAAGGTCGGGCGCCCGCGGCGGTTCCAGCGTCGGAATCGGCAGCAGCGTCAGATACACCGCAATCGACGTCAGCATCGCTTCGGTCAGCTCACTGCGCGAGCCATCGCCATCGAGGTCGTGCGGATCGCCGCCGGCAAACGCCGCCATGATGGCGCGGGTGGCATCCGATGCAAAAAACGGTGCGGTCGAAAAATGCCGTCGGTAGTGGCTCAGCACGCCCGATTCCATGCCGTGGTGGACTTGGAACGCTTCTTCGGCAAACCGGCGCAGCGTGCTGTGGGTGCCTTTCCACCCGAACGGCTTGACGATAAGGTCCGGATCGATGCCGCGCAGTCCGCGCGTGTCCAGCGTGCCGTCGGGCATGCGCACGACCGTCCCGAAGTCGACGTCTTCGACCTTTAGATCGACTTTGACGGGCTCGCCCGGTGGGGCCCCGGCGACTTTGGATTGCAGCGCCGCGCTTACTTCGCTGGCCAGCACCTGCAAAAGTCCGCCACCTTGCAGCGAAGGCGGATTGCGCTCGAGCGCACTTTTGACCCGCTCACCATCCCCACCGACGAGCGCATTTTCATTGTATTCGCCCGCACCATCGTCACCACCGCGGTGATGACACGACCGACAGCTAAACGAGTCCGGTCCGCCTTTGGCCCCACGATGCACCCGGTGCATTTTCGGCCCCTGCGGCCCCCAGGCATGACCGAAGCCGCGCACCACCGCCAACTCGGTTTCGAACAGCTCCTCGCCGGCCTGAAACAGCGACTCGGTCAGTTCCAGTTCTTTTTTCGCCGACGCTTTGTGCCGCGACGGGTTTAGGTCATCGCGCTGTTCCGATGGTTCCACCGCTGCGATGTATCGACCGATGCGGCGGACATCCTGGCTTTCCAGCACATCGGCCAAATAGCTCTCCAGCTCTGGGCTTAGCGACATCTGCTGACCCAGCGACGGCAGCGGCTGCGAAGTCGATGTCTCAGAAATCCCGGCTGCGCTTGGCGGCCCGCTGTGACACGACCCCAGAACCAACGCAGCCAAGATCATCGCCCGACTGCGTAACCGGACAGATGTGCGGGAAGACAAGGAAACTCCTCGGCACGATCTTACTTCGTCGGGAAACGCCCTCACAAGCGCGAATTTGTCCGCGATGGCCGGCTACAGAAGGCACACCGCGGTCAAAAAAAAACCCTCCGCTTTTGGCGGAGGGCTTGTCGGGGCGACTGGATTTGAACCAGCGACCCCCAGTCCCCCAGACTGGTGCGCTAACCAGGCTGCGCCACGCCCCGAAACGACGAGAGACACATCTACCAAAGCGCCACTGTCCCCGTCAAGAAAACTTTGAGAAAATAAGTTCCCGTCTCTGCTGAAAAAGAACGGGGCAACCAAGGACCGACTTTCCGTCGCGACCGCGGAAGCAGAACGGAAAAAGTGAAGAAAGTTCAAACTTTGATTTGGCGGACCGGCAAACGCGATCCATAGACCTACTATGTCCGACATATCATTCGATCCGCTCCCCTATCTCCGTACCTCCCCTGGCATGACCATCGAGTCTGGCATCTTGCTCGGCCAGACGCTGGTATCCACCATGCCCAAATCCATGCCCGCCCACGTAAAGCGAGCCGCTGTAAAGCTCGGCAAGGTCGCCGACGCTGCACAGAAGGCGCTCGCGAGGCGGCAAAAAGAGCTAGGTCAGATCCCCGAAGAAACTGCCCGCGACATCGACCTCGCCGCCGACCAAGCCTGGAGCGCGCTGCGTGACATCTTGGATGCGCTCAGCCGTTTGCCATCGACTTATGACCGCGCCAAAAAAGCGCGGCTGCTGGTTTCTTCAGTATTTCCCGAAGGGACAGGCTTTCTGCGTCTGCCCTATTCCGAGCAGTACGTGCAGATGGACACCATCTTGCGTCGCATCGACGAAAGCGGACTGACCAAGAGCATTGATGCGGTCGTCGGACCCGAACTGCTGCTGGAGATCCGCGCCGTCCATCTTCGCTATGGCGCGATGTGCACGCGACGGCTCAATGACAAGGGGCCAGCCGACAGCCTGACCTTTCATCTGCGCGCACTTCAGCGGTCGGTGGTCGAGTATGCAACCTCTGTCGCCAGCACCGTGGACAGCGATGATCCTGCATCGATCGCGCTCGCACTCGATGCGCTGCGGCCCATCGACAATCATCGCCAGCAGGTCGCCAGCGCTCGCCGTCCCGAATCCGGACCGCCCGCCACGCCAGATCCCGCCCCCAGTCCTCCGCTTGCCCCATAAACCACCGATCCCCAATCAGCCGGTGAAGCGTTCACCCCCAAACCGGGGTGATGACGGAATGGGGGTGAAGCATTCACCCCGAAACCAGGGTCGTTGCTGGAATGAGGGTGAAGCATTCACCCCGAAACCAGGGTCGCTGCTGGAATGAGGGTGAAGCGTTCACCCCCAAACCGGATGGCTGGCGGAATGGGGGTGAAGATGTCACTCCGAAACCAGGGTCGCTGCTGGAATGGGGGTGAAGCGTTCATCCCCAAACCGGGCGCTGGTGGATTGGGTCAGGAAGCGCTGAGCACTGAACCGAGCCACTGCACCAGATCGGAAAGGCCCGATATCTTGTGCAGAATGCAGCGGCGGACTTTGGCATGGGTCTCTTTGGCCACGCCGCTTAGCACGAGATCCCGCGCAAGCTGGTCTTTGCACAGCGCCCGATCAAACAGCTCATCGGTTGGACCCTCGGCGCGGTGTTCTTTGACACAGTCACGCGCCGCTTTGAGCACCGATTCCAGGTTGCGTGACAGCACGAAGACCTCGATGTGCGGTGCCATGTCTGCCGCACACAGCGCGCGAATCGCCTGGGCAACCTGCGGCAGTGTCGCGCATGGCTTTAGCCGGAGCTTGTCGCGGATCACGTCTTCATCGACCACCACCGCCACTTTGCGTCCATCGCGGGCGATGTCGGGCAAGTCTTCGCGGCAGGTCCGCAGTACCTGGTCGACGCCTTTTTGACAGCGATGTTCCAGGGCGGCTGCCAGCTCGTGGTACGGCGCTGTGATGGCATCATCGTCTCGCACCGCCGATATCACCAGCCGATGCAGCCCGAACTCGTTGCGCTGTCCACGCGCATCTTCGTACAGGATCGTGACCTTGGGCTTGCGGCTCATGCTTTGTCCGCTGCGGGCTCGGCGTCAGCCCAGATCGAGTCATCGTGACCGGCGCTGCGCAGATCCCCAATGCCGCGATAGCGTGCCAGCCAGCGGTCGAGCGCTTCTTTGTCGGGGCGACGGAGCTGCGTCTGGCCTTGCTCATCCAGCTCGCACAGCACGGCTTGGTCCGCCGGGCGCGACAGGCCATCGAGCAGTCGGTCCGAGTGCGTCGCAATCAGCACCGGCGAGGTCTGGGAAAGCGACTCCAGAAAGTCGAGCACCCGCATGAGCAGGTGCGGGTGGAGGTGCAGCTCGGGCTCGTCGAACGCGAGCAGCGCGGCGGGCTGGGGACGCGGCGCTCGATACAGCGCCACCCAGGCCAGGAACGCCAGCGTGCCGTCGGATAGCGCAAACGTCGGCACCGGCTGAAGCTGCGACCGATACTTGACCCGCAAAGATATCTTGCCGCCGTCGCCCCCGGCTCTGACCAGCACATCTTCGACGTGGTCCCCAAGACCCAGCCGGACAAGCTCCAGCGTCTCGCGCCAGTGGGCATCGCCCAGCTCGTTGCGCAGCGTGAAAAACGCGCTGCCGAGGTTGCTGCCAAGCGGCTCTAGGCGCTCGAATGGCTCGACGATGTTGTCTTCGCGCATCGCCGAAGGCCGCTTCAGACTGCGACTCGCCCACCAGGGCAGCGTCTCAAACGGCAAACAAATCTCAATGCTTTGAAGTGCCCGAGCGACTTTGCCGAGCACACTGATTCGGTCGCGGACTTGGCTGCGTGCGGCGTCGTCTAGTCCGTTGGCGAGCATCTGCTCAAGGTTGCCGGATCGCTGTACTCGATCTGCAAAACCAACAAGCAACTCCGTGTGAGTTGGGTGTTCGCCGTAAGTCCAGTCGGTGCTGCGGGGACGTTGGTTAGGGCCTGCGCCAACCGTTTCTTTGAAGGTGAGTTTGCCTTCGCGGTCGGCCAGGGCGAAGTCGTAGTCGATGACTTCGCCGTCTTCTTCGATGCGGACCCCGAGCTTTAGCTGGTCGGCCCCGTGGCGCAGCAGGCCGGAAAAGCCCCAGTGGGTGCGGCGGAACTCTTTGAGGAAGTCAGGGCTCGGCGCTTTGCGCAAAAGCTCACAGGCTTCGATGATGCTGCTCTTGCCGGTGCCGTTTGCACCAATCAGGACCGTAAGCTCACGCAGGCTCAGCCGCACGTCGGCCAGCGTGCGCAGGCCCGCGATGCGGAGTTCGGTGATCGCCATAGCGACGCATCATACGCGCCGACGTGACGTTGGGATCGGCAAAAACAGGGGGGATCTAGTCTTCGTCGTCGCCGAAGAGGATGCCGATTTGGAGTTCGAGTGCGTCGAAGGGAGCGGCGCGGACGCGGTCGGTGCGGC
>DAORGN010000054.1:0-22579 GCA_035340095.1 Pseudomonadota bacterium
CCTGCTTCAGTCGGGCCTCGGCGATGCGCCACATGATGAAGCGCAGCGGCGGGCACTTTTGCGCTCACTTGGCCAACTGCCCGGTGTTTGGGTGCCCAGCGAGCACGGCGAACAGCTTCCCAAAGTCGCGGCGGCAGACGATGACAAGCTGCCCGCAACGTCGGCGTTTCTGACCCCGCACACCGAACTGTCGTCGATGTTTTTGATCGAACCCGAGCGGGGCTGCTCGCGCGGATGTACCTATTGTGTGATGCGTCGGTCGACGAACGGCGGCATGCGGCTGGTATCGCCCGAGCGCATTCGGTCGCTTCTGCCCGACGGCATCACGCGCGTGGGCCTGGTCGGCGCAGCCGTGACGGATCATCCCCGGCTGCCGCAGATCCTCGATCACGTCGTCAATGAACGAGGGCTCCAAGTCGGCATCAGCTCGCTGCGGGCTGATCGGTTGACCGACGAAATTGTCGGACTGCTCGCCAAAGGCGGCTATCGCACGCTAACCGTGGCCAGCGACGGTGCCAGCGAGCGAATGCGCGACAAAATCGAACGCCGCACCAAAGCCCGTCACATCCTGCGATCCGCCGAGCTGGCCAAGCAGCACGGCATGAAGACCTTAAAGGTCTACATGATGGTCGGTCTGCCCGATGAAACCGACGACGACATCGACGAGCTGTGCGCGTTCGCCAAAGAAATCTCCAAGATCATCCGTTTGGCGTATGGCGTCGCTCCGTTTGTCGCCAAGCGCAACACGCCGCTCGACGGTGCGCCGTTTGCTGGCATTGCCGAAGTGGAACAGCGTCTTGCGCGGCTCAAGTCGGGTCTGCGTGGCTGTGCCGAGGTACGTCCGACTTCAGCGCGCTGGGCCTTTGTCGAATATCTGCTCGCACAAGGCGGCGGCGATGCGGGGCTGCGTGCCTATGCCGCGCACTTGGCCGGTGGATCATTTGCGGCGTGGCGTCGGGCGTTTTTGGGGTATGCAACCTACCACGCACCGACGCAAGAACGCCTGAAGACGATGCCGGATGACGGTCGGCTGCGCTTGCCGCTGTTGCAGATCGGCGCAAACCCAAGCTAGCTGGTCCCGCTGTCCACCTGTAAAAAGCGACCCTGGGCATCATATCGGGCGATGCAGCGAAAATCGCCGTCGACAAACCGATATCTCAGTGCCCCGCGTGCGCCGTCCGCTGACACATCAACGACCAGGTGATCAAATGTTTCGCGCAGCACGTCGTGCCGCTGGGCTTCGACTCGATCTTGGGCAGAAAACGCCGCGCCGACGTCGACATGCGAATGGAACAAGATGCGCGCAGGCACGTCCGTTTGCAGCGATTCATAAAGCCAAAGTACATCGACAAAACGCAGCCGAAACGCGGTTCGTCCGTCGCGGGGAAAGCCCAGCGGATCCAGCGCATGCAGCCGGTCCTGATCGTTTTCACAGACACGCAACGTATCGATCGCCATCGCACCGCGTCGCCCGCAGAGCAGACCACACGCTTCGCGCGGATAGGTGCGCCGCGCTTCGGCATAACACGCGATAAGCAGCGACGGTGGAAGCTGCGGCTGCGGCTCGGTCATGCGGTCTCGGGCGATTTTTTTTCATCGGCCAGGTGGGTGACAAGCACGCGATAGGCCGCATGGATGGCAGAAAAGCGATCGGCCAGCGCCCGCCGCTCGGCAGGATCGGCGGAGGGAAATTGATCGGGGTGCAGCGTCCGCGCGAGCCGTCGGTAGGCACTTTTGACTTCACTGCGCGTCGCCTGGGCCGGCAGCTCGAGCAGCGCATACGCCGCCGCCAGCTCGCCCCGTCCAAGCCCAATCACCAGCACACCGAGCGCGTCCAAAAACAGCAGCAACCGAATCAGCCGCGTTGGCGGAAGATCCCCCAGCTTGTGCAGTTCTTCGAGCGACAGCGCATCGGACAGCCGCGCCACCACCCTGCGTTCTTCGCTGTGCAGCGCCGAGGCATGCGGCGGAAAGCTCAGCGTGACTTTGTGCAGCCCGATCCGCTCGCGCAGTTTTTCTGCCGAAAGCGCCTGCGCATCGACATGGGCGCGAATGCTCGCATCCGGACGAAACGGTTCCACCGCAAAACGGCCCGAAAGCGTCTGTCCCAGCCGAAACTGCGGCAGCCCGCGCGCGCGCAGAACATAGCGGACCTGCGAATCGGAACCCACGGGTGCATCTGGCCCGACATCCATCGCGAGCACGAAACCGACCGACAACTGGAGCCGCAAATTGCCTTTTGCCGTCGGTACTTCAATCAATCCACGGTCTCCGCGCGCAGAGTGCTCATACAGCAAACGGGCGATCTCGAGCGGGCCAGGCAGGCGGGGTACAGTCACGATCGTGGCGGAGTGTAGCAAAGGATCTTGCACGCCGCAGAAAGAGAAGATAAGTAAATCACTCTTGTTTTGGTAGGGCAGCCCTGCGCCCGATTGTTTCAAGGAAAACCTCACCATGGCCAAAGCCGGCATTCACCCGAACTATCAACTCGCCACCATCACCTGCGCTTGCGGCGCGGTGTACGAAAGCGCTTCGACGCGCGGCTCGTTTTCGGTGGAAATCTGCGGTCGCTGCCACCCGTTTTACACCGGCAAGCAGAAGCTGCTCGACGCCGCGGGTCGCATCGATCGCTTCAACAAGCGCTACCAGCTAAAGCCCGGCGCGGCGAGCACCAGCATCGAAGCGCCGAAGAAGGCCGAAGCCCCCAAGGCCGAAAAAAAGGCTGAAGCCCCCAAGGCCGAAAAGAAGGCTGAAGCCCCCAAGGCTGACAAGAAGGCTGAAGCCCCCAAGGCTGACAAGAAGCCGAAGGCGTAGTTCCCCTTCTTCCCTTTCCTTGCTGCCCGCCCATGTCGATGTTCGACAAGCTCGCCGAAGTCGAGAATCGCTATCAGGACCTCGAGGTCCAGTTGGCCGATCCCGACGTCTTGGCCAAACAACAGCAGTTCCTCAAGCTGGCCAAAGAGCGAGCTGAAATCGAGGAGCTTGTTGCCACCTATCGTGGTTACAAGAAAACCCTCGACGACATCGAGCAAAATGCACCGCTTTTGCGGGAATCAGACCCCGATTTGCGGACGATGGCGCGCGAGGAAGAGCAGCGACTTTTGTTGCTGCGCGAAGAGACGGAAAACAAGCTGAAGCTTCTGCTTCTGCCCAAGGACAAGAACGACGACAAAAACATCGTCCTCGAAATCCGGGCAGGCACAGGCGGCGAAGAAGCAGCGCTGTTTGCGGGCGACCTGTTCCGCATGTACAGCCGCTATGCTGAACGCAAAAACTGGCGCGTCGAGATCCTGAGCATGTCGGAAGCGGCTGCCGGCGGTCTCAAAGAAGCGATCGTGATGATCTCGACGCAGTCAAGCGGCAAGGTCTATTCCGAGCTGAAGTACGAATCGGGCGTCCACCGCGTTCAGCGCGTGCCGGAAACCGAAGCACAAGGCCGGATTCACACCTCGGCAGCGACGGTGGCAGTGCTTCCAGAAGCCGAAGACGTCGATGTGAAAATCGAGGAAAAAGACCTCCGCATCGAAGTCATGCGATCGGGCGGTCCAGGTGGTCAGTCGGTCAACACCACTGACTCTGCCGTCCAGATCATGCACATCCCGAGCGGCATCATCGTTCGCTGTCAGCAGGAAAAATCGCAGCACAAAAACCGTGCGACGGCGATGCGCATCCTCAAGACCAAGCTGCTCGACATTGAGCGCGAAAAACAGGAATCCGCCGAGCGTGAAGCACGGCGTTCCCAGGTCAAGAGCGGCGACCGATCCGAAAAGATTCGCACCTACAACTTCCCGCAAGACCGCGTCACCGATCACCGCATCGGCCTGACCCGTCACAACCTGCAGAAGTTCATGGACGGCGACATTCAGGACGTGATCGACGCCCTGCGCGCCCACCACCAAGCCGAGCTGCTCAAAGGCGAGACCTAGTTTTTGCCAGTTAGCGGCTGCCCCAAGGCGGGCGGCCAAGAAGTGCCTGGTGCACCATCGTCGCGGTGGCAATGCGAACAATCATGCCGCCGAAGGTGATCGGCTCACCGATCTTGATGGGGATGGGCTGGCCAGCAGCGACGCGGTTGCCGTCGATGGTGGTGCCGTTGTGTGAGTTGGCGTCGATCACGACCCACGAGCCATTTGGCTCCTTGCGGATGTGGGCGTGCAGCTTCGACACCGACGGATTGCGCAACACGACGTCGCAGTTGCGGGCTCGCCCGAGCGAGATGCGATCCGAGTAGGGATTGTTGGGCGCTTTGACGAGCGGTACGGCGCGAATCTGGCTCGTTGGACGTCCGCGGGCGGCGTCTTTCGAGATGACCTGCGTCGCAAACGAGGACACGCCGACCGTATCCACCGTCTCATAGAAGACCAGGAAGAGATGCGGAAACCGCACGGAAAACTCTTCCGGGCCTACCTTGCTCGCTAGCTCCATGAGCTCGTTGGTATCGAGAGCGGTGCTCATCAGGCCAACCTAAAAAGTGGAGTAGAAACCAGTCTACGCGATCGGCGCAAATAGGGGAACGGGCTTGGCAACTTGGCGTTGTCACCCACGCTGCGTGGCTGGTTCACCCATCGGACGGCAGTTTGGCCCGACCGAGCTGATCCTCGGCGGCCAGCAGGTCTTCGTACAGCCGTGCCAGCGCCCGCGAGGTCGGCGCTTCGCTGCTTTCAGTAATCTTTACGCGCTGCGCCAGTTTTTCAACGCTGCGTCGGACAAAGGCCAGCCCAATCAGCGATCCTTTTTCGACATTGAGCGACAGCGACTCGACCAGAAGCTCGATAGCCTCTGCCAGCTGATTTGCTGCGACGAGCACTTCCGACATCGCCGCCGTGGTTCGCGCGAGCAAAAGCAGATCGTGCAGCTCGCGGCCAAGCTCCGCTGCCGTCGACAAGTACGCCATCGCCGCTTCGTGTCGACCAGCCATCGTTTCCAGCCGTCCCAAGGTTTCGGTTACATGGGCCAGTTCGCGCCGCATCCCCAGCCGTTTGTACGTCTCGGCAGCTTGCTGCGCGTGCGATCGCCCAAGCCCAATCGCATCAAGCTGCCGTCCCTGCCGCGCCGCCACATGAAGCGGCAGCTTCGCGAGCAAGTGCTCAGTGTCGGCCAGCTCCCGCGCGACTTCCTCGTCATCGGACGGAAAGCGACCGCTCGAAAAGAAGCGCCGTGATTCTTCCAAAAGATGCGCGGCCCGCACCGGATCGCCAATTCGCACGTAGACCGCCGCTTGATCATTGAGCAGCCGCGCCGCCATCGCCGGTTCGCCCTGGCCAAGCAGCGTGCGGCTGGCATCGGACAGCTCCGTCAGCGCCGCTTCCAGCGACGGAAGATCGCCAATTTCGTAAAGCACCGCCGATAGCTGCGACACCACCGTGGTGCGCAGCGCCGCAGAATCCGTCGGACGCAGCAGCGCGCGCGCTTCTTGGAACGCCGTAAGCGCCCCCTTGAGTGTGAACCGCTCGTCGGGACCATTGCCCAGCCAACGAATCCGTCCGACCGCGCACAGCGCCCGAATCCGAAGCGTGCGCCGCAGCGGGGAATCCGGCAGTTCGCCAAGAAGCTGCATCGCGCGATCGGCCAGCGTCAGCGCTTCGCGAATCGCCCCGACGCGCAGAGCTTGATCGACCGCGTGGAGATAGCGATCAATCCCTGGATCGATTTCGCCCGCTTCAATGAGGTGCCGGGCTGCTCGCGCGGGTTGGGCCCGTCGGACCGATCGATCTGAGGCGGGGGCCGTCGCGGTATTTTGCGCCACCGCGGTATTTTGCGCCGCCGCGGTCTTAGTATTCGCAGGTGGACTTTCGCCCGCTGGGGTCGGTGCGGATTGACCGACCGATGACGTCCGGGCCGCCGCCGGACCCGCGCCGTATGGCCAATGCAGCGTCGGAGCCATCGCATCAGCATACAGTGGAACCGTCGCCGACATCGCCGCCGGAGCAGCCGCCGGATCAGGTGCCGCCGGGATGGCTGGCGTTTTTTCCGACGAAGCAACCAACACTTGCGATAGCGCTGGCGATGCAGCGCTGTCCGTCGAAGCCTCGCGATCGGTCGTCCGTGGCTGGGTCGCCGGATCGTCTTTTTCTGATTCTGCCGAATTCGCAAGTGCTGGCGGTTCCGAACCCGCGGGTGCAGGCCCCGGAGCGTCGGGCGTCACATCCGGTGCGGCACCGGGCTGGGTCGTCGCAGCGGGCACATCTTCTGTGCCAATGTCCGGGGTGTCCGCCGATCCCAGCGTCGGCACCGGCAATGAATCCAGCACCGCGGTCGTCGCCGACGGAGACGCCGTCTTTGTCGCCGATGTTGCGCTGGCCAGCACGTTCGTTGGTGGCAAACGGTCCGAAAGCAGCGCCGCCAGCCGGCGATGGTAGCTACGGACCAGCGACGGAAGCATTGGGGAAATCAACAGCGAAACCAGCTCGGGCTTTAGCTCAAAGTGATCGTTTCCGTCGTCAATGATCTCGACGCCCGCATCGGACGCCTCTTGCAGCGCCCACAGCACTTCATCGTCCCGAAGCCCGAGCAGTTCGACGAGCAGCGACAGCTCACAGCCCGCACCGGTGAGCGCGAGCGCCCGCAACACCGCCATCACCGGCGGCGACAGTGCCGGCAGCGAACGCGGCTTTGCGGTGTCGCCCGAATCACCATGTCCCGCTTGGACACACTCGATCACCGCATCGTCCCCTCCGCATGCACGCAGCGCAGCCAGCAGGTCAAACCCCGGCCCCGCTGTCGGCGACGAACCGAACAGCAGCAGCAGCGGGACCGACAGCCGCCGCGCCACAAGCTGGGTCAGTTCGTGCAGGGTATCGGCGTCGGCGCGCTCCGCCCGAGCAAAGGCGAGCGCCCAGCGAACCCCGCTGACACCCGCTTTCGGCCCGAGTTTTTCAAGCGCCAGCAGCAGCGCCAGGTGCGGTGGCGGTTCCCCCACATCGCCCATCAGCCGACGCCGCAGTCCCGCCAGCACCCGATCGGCTGCGACCTGCGAACCCGATCGCCCCGTGCCAAGCAGCTCGCTGACCCGACGCAGTGCCTCATAGAGCGCACCGAGCGGCTGTGGATACAGCCCACAGTCAATCACCACCAGCCGCACATCCCCAAGTCGGCGCTGCCCCGATGTCAGCCGCCCACATTCCTCCCCGAGTACACGCCCGATGACCGGGTCGCCAAGCCCGTCCCCCGATTTGCCATCCCCGACCACAAGCGCCACATGCTGCCCCGAATCAAGCCGCCGACGCACAGCATCGACTTCGCTTGTACGCGCGCTTTGCCAGAGCCGCTCTTTTTGCGCATCCGTGTTCCCGATCGCCATCCAAAAACCTCCCGGCTGGTGCTCAAAATAAACCAAACTCTGTCCGAAAACTGAAGGCGCCAGGCCGGCCTGGCTGTGTCGAAATCCCCCGTTGACAAGCGGCGGCGCGGACCTATAGAGTACGCTACCTTATGACATTTAGCTGGCTCGCGGGTGCCTCGACGGTGAAGGCAGACGCCCAACAAGTACACAGAGCCAGCAAGCCGGATTTTTTCAGACGGGTAAGAAGGGGTTCGCACACATGCTGAACGAAAGCCAGCGGTCGCAACTTGAGAAAGTGCTTCTCGGAGAGCGCGAGCGCTTGTTACAGGCAGCGAAAGATGGTCTCAAGTTCAGCATGGAGCGCGAGCGCAGCATTGGTCGTGACTCCATTGATGAATCGATGGAGGAAGAGCTGTTCTCGACGGAGCTTCGGCTTCGCGATCGCGAAAAGTTCCTTCTGAACAAGATCAACGCTGCGATCGAGCGGCTGGAAAATCGCACCATTGATGAATGCGAAGACTGCGGCGAAACGATTTCGTTCCGGCGGCTGATGGCACGCCCGGTGACGACTTTGTGCATCGACTGCAAAGAAGAAAAAGAAAAAGAAGAGCTGACCAAGAGTCAGACGATCGGTCGTGGTGGTGGCGGCGGCGATGAGTCGATGAGCGACCACATGGACGATGAGTGATAGACTTGGGTAGTTACGCGCTCAGCGCGACGTTCTAAACCCACCAAAATGGCCTTTTAGGCCTTTGCAAGTTAGGTCAGCAGATGGATTCCCAGCGCTATAAAGTCACGGACCGCCTCGATGCAGGCGGAATGGCAGAGGTCTTTCGCGGCATTGCCGAGTCCTCGGTCGGTGGCCTCAAGCGCGCGGTCGCGATCAAGCGAATCCTGCCGAACCTGACCAAAAACAAGCGCTTCGTGCAGATGTTTCTCGACGAAGCGCGCCTGGCACTGCACCTTCAGCACACCAACATTGTGCTGGTGTACGACGTCGGCTCCTCGGAAACGGGCGATGACACCGCCTACTTCCTGGTGATGGAGTTCATCGACGGATGCAACCTCAAGGTGCTTTTGCAGACGCTGCACACGATGGGTCAGCGACTGCCGGTCAGCCAGACGCTGTACATCATCCTAGAGGTCTGCAAAGCGCTGGCGTATGCACACGACCTGGCTGATCCCGAAACGGGCAAGCCGCTCGGCATCGTGCACCGCGATATCTCGCCGCCGAACATCCTTTTTTCGAAGCGTGGCGAGGTCAAGCTGGCCGACTTTGGTCTGGCCAAAGCAGCGTCACAGGTCGAAAACACCGATCCGGGCGTCGTCAAAGGCAAGTTCAGTTATCTGTCGCCGGAAGCAGCGCGCGGCGAAGAAGTCGATCGTAGGGCCGATATTTTTGCCGTCGGCATCCTGATGTACGAACTTTTGACCGGCCAGCGTCTGTTCGATGGTGAAACCGACTATGCGACGGTGAAGCTGGTTCGTGAAGCGGTTGTGCCGTCGCTTATCGCGCAAAATCCCGACGTCACGCCCGAACTGGAAACCATCGTGCGCCGGGCGCTCGCGCGCGATCGCAACCAGCGCTATCAGCGCGTCGAAGAGCTGCTCGAAGCGATCGCCCACTATCTGTTTTCGCGCGGCATGAAGGTCACGAGCCGCGACATCGAGCAGCTCATCGGTCGGGTGCTCGCCGAGCGGCAGAAGTCGAAGCCGCAGCCGCAGAGCACGCTCATCGACAACCTGATCCAAGACGAAATCCTGCGCTTCACTTCGCTCGACGAAGTGGGGGACGAGCAGCAAAAATCCAGCGAAGGACAGGCGCCGCTCAATCCCGATCAGTTCATCGATCCTCGCGCGTGGATGGCCGAAAGTCAGTCGAGCATTCCGACCCGCGCACCGGAAACACCGACGTCCGGTCCTGGGCTTGGCAAGAGCGTCGCGCCGCTCGAGTCGCTGCTGGCCGAAAAGCCCGCCCTGGCTGTGGAATCCGCCCCGGCCACGCCACCGCCGTCTTCGGTTTCTGCTGGATTTCGTTCACGAAAACCGAGCGGTCCGCCGCTGGTCCCGATTATCATGGCAGTAGTAACAGTGCTCTTGGGCATCTTGGGGTATCTGCTGCTGCGAAACTGAGTGCTCGTTGTCTTCACTCGGTGCGCAGCCAGGACCAAAGATGTGTCCTTGACTGAACCTGGATGGAGACGGCATGAGCCCGGTGTTTTCCCCGCATCGCGGACCGAATCCCAACGTCCTGGCGCTCGTTTTGGCGGGTGGCGAAGGACGACGTCTGTGGCCGCTGACCGCCGATCGCGCCAAACCGTCGGTGCCGATCGGTGGCCGCTATCGCCTGATCGACTTCGTCCTGTCGAACCTGGTCAACTCCGGTTTTCTCAAAATCAAAGTGCTGACCCAGTACATGAGCGATTCGCTCAACAGCCACATCGCGCGCGGCTGGCGGCTGCCGGCGATGCTCGATCAGTACGTGGAGCCCGTCCCCGCACAGCAGCGACGGGGCCGCGAGTGGTTCAAGGGTTCTGCCGACGCCATCTTCCAGTCGCTAAACGTCATCACCGACGAAGATCCCGACTACGTGATGGTGTTCGGCGGCGACCATGTCTACAAAATGGACGTCCAGCAGATGCTCGACTTCCATCGCGACAACAGCGCCGACTGCACCGTCGCCTGCATCCCAGTTCCCGTCGAGCAAGCCAAGTCGTTCGGAATCATCGAAGTCGACGCCAGCTGGCGAATCCTGTCGTTTACTGAAAAACCCGACTGTCCGCGCGAAATCCCAGGCCGGCCTGGCTGGGCACTCGCGTCGATGGGCAACTACATTTTCAACACCCGGACGCTGATTCAGCAGATCGTCCTCGACGCTGAAACAACCGCGAGCAGCCAGCACGACTTCGGTCGCAACATCCTGCCCGACATGGTCGGCAAGCGTGCGCTGTACGCCTACGACTTCATGCGCAACGACATCCCCGGCATGGACGAACGCGAGCGAGGTTATTGGCGCGACGTCGGGACGATCCAGCAGTACTTTTTGGCCAACTTGGACTTTGTGCAGATCGTGCCGGTGTTCAACCTCTATAACCCACGCTGGCCGCTGCACACCTGGGTGCGATCGCTGCCACCGGCCAAGTTCGTCTTCAACGAAGACGGTCCCGGTGGCCAGCGCCGCGTCGGTTTTGCGACAAACTCGTTGGTCAGTGAAGGCTGCATCGTGTCGGGCGGCCACGTCGACCAGAGCGTGCTCGGCCCGCGCGTCCGCATCAACAGCTTCGCCCAGGTCGAGCAGTGCATCCTGCACGAATCCGTCGACATTGGCCGGCACTGCCGCATAAAGCGCGCCATCATCGACAAGCACGTCCGCGTTCCCGCCGGCACCGAAATCGGCTTCGATCCGGAAGCCGACCGCCGCCGCTTCCAGGTCATCGACGACATCGTCGTCATCCCCAAAAACTTCGACTTCGGCTAGCCAACGCGCACAAGCGGTGGCCATCGATGCGCTGCCGCACCACACATGCCGCTCCGCGCACGACGAGCACCCACGACCCCGCCCAATCGCGACCTGTGGGAAGGTCGAACGATCTACGGACGCTTTTGGGACAGTCGCACGGTGACGTGGTCGGGATGGGCGCGGTTGTCGAGAAGCACAAGCTGCGCGGTTTCCCCTTTTTTCTTGAGCGTCTGCCACACCGCATCAAAGCGCTGGAGCCGTTTTGTAAGCTCGCTGTCGTCGCCCTGCCCGAGCCGAATCGTCGAGCCATCGGCCATCGAAAACGTAACGCCGGTGATCTGATCGATGTGGGCCTCGCGCACCATCGGGCGTTCGGGGTTTTGCTGATACAGCGACAGCACATGGAGCGCCCGCGTAAGCTGACCTTGCGCCCACTCTCGGTCGAGCAGATACGCCGCCCGACCCACCCCGGTCACAATCGGCAGTTTCGGATCATAGTCCGTCGGCATCGCCCGTCGGAAGACCTCACCGTCGGCAGTGATCATGTAGATCGAATCAAGCGCAACCAGCGCCGCGGGCTCAAACTCACTCACGACGATTTTTAGCTGCGACGGCAGACGTTTTTCGACGTGAATCTTGCGCAGCCAAGGCTCGCGCCGAAGCCGCTCCGCCACGTCGCTGGTATCGAGCGAAATCAGGTTCTGCCCAAGCTGAACCCCCGACAAGCTGCGCAGTCGTTCGGTGGTGACATGATGCGTGGGTGAAATTTCGACCGCAGCGACGGCAAATCGAGGACTGTGCAAAAGATAGTGCCGTCCCGTCACCACCGTCGCGACCAAAAGTGCCGACAGCCCGACCAAAGTAAGCCCAGACAGCAGCACCGACAACGCAGTCCGCGGCGTCGATTTTTCCTCGGGACGCGGCGTCCGCACCGGCGCTCGTCCGAGCCGACGATTGCGCGGTCGCCAGAACAAGAGCGCCCGCAGCCACACTCCGCGAGGACTGCGACCGGACTTTCGCGCCGGTTTCCGACGAGCAAACAGCGACATAAGCCCGTGAGTGTAGGCGCAGCTTGGGGTCTTGTCCAAAAACTCAGCCAACTGCGAACCGAGCCGAGCGACGGACAGCTTTAATTTGGGCGGCGGAAGATTCCGGTGTCACGGACGGGAAAAGCGGATCTGCACGGTCTGTTGGTTTTTGGGCGGCACAGACAGAAGCGGACTCGGTCCGAGTGCTCGGATGCGGCCAACTGCCGCGGCGATACAGGACAAGGTGCGATCGATGTCGTCGTCGGTCGTCCCAATTCCAATCGAAAAACGCACGGCCTGGCGTGCCAGATCCCGCGGAAGACCAATCCCGCGCAGCACTTTCGACGCCTCGCTGGACCCTGAACTACACGCCGCGCCCGTCGAAACCGCAATCCCATCCAAGTCGAGACTGGCCAGCAGCATGTCGCCTTCGACCCCGGCAAAGCGCGCATTGCACACCGTCGGACTACGAAGCTGCGGATCGCCGTGAACCGTCACATCAGGCAGTCGCAAGAGCCCACTCTCCAGTCGCTCACGTCGCTTGCGCAGCTCATCGACCCGCCAAAGCAGCTCTTCCTGGGCCAGCTTGGCAGCGCGACCAAAACCCACGATCGCCAGCACGTTTTCGGTTCCTGCCCGCCGCCCTTTTTCCTGTTCACCACCGACGAGAAATGCCGGAAGTTCAGGCATCGTTCCGCAGCTTCCCGGCTGGGGCCCAGAAATGAACAGCGCGCCGATCCCTTTGGGTCCGTAAAACTTGTGCGCCGACACGCTCAGGGTATCGACGCCCAGCTCACGCACTGAAATCGGCAGCTTGCTCACCCCCTGCACCGCGTCACAGTGAACCCATGCCCCCCGCTGCTTGGCGAGCTGCGTCAGTTCCGCCACCGGGAATATGTTGCCCAGTTCATGGTTCACCATCGACAGCGACACAAGCGACGGCGGATCGACTTCACACAGCCGAGCAAACGACTGCACATCGATTCGGCCAAACGAATCGACGGCAAGCTGCGTGACCCGAAAACCACGATCTGCAAGGCGCTGCATCGACTTTTGCACCGACGGATGTTCAATCGGCGAAGTCACCGCATGCAGCGGTTGCCCCAGCTTGCGCACCACTTCAGCCAGTGAAAGCAGCGCGGTGTTGTTGGACTCAGTCCCACCTGACGTGAAGATCACTTCCGCGGGCTGCGCACCAATAAGCGACGCGACGCTGCGACGGGCCGATTCAACGGCCTCGCGCGCGGCTCGCCCCTCGTGATGAAGCGAAGATGGATTGCCACAGAGCGTCAGCGCATCGCGCATCGCATCGGCCACACAAGGATGAAGCGGCGTCGTTGCGCTGTGATCGAGATAAATCCTTGGCTGCATGTGCGAAACCTACTCGCAGCCGCGCCGCTTCGCTACTCGGTATTTGCGCTGGGCGCATCGGAAATCACTGCGATCACTTGATCGAGAGGCCGAAAGCGATCGGCGCGAAGCTGTACCGATTCACCATTTTTTTCGATCACCCCGTCGATGACCAAGCTGCGCGTGCCGTAAATCACGGTGCGCTGCTCGGCCAAAAGCTGCGGACTGACGATGACGTTGAGCAGCCCGGTTTCATCTTCCATCGTCAAAAACAGAAAGCCTTTGGCCGTCGGTGGTCGCTGACGAATGATGCAGACGCCGGCCACGCGAGCGCGACTTTTCGGACTGCGTTTGGTCAGTTCATCGATCCGTGCCACCCCATAGGAATCGAGCTCGCGCCGCAGAAGCGCAATCGGATGCGGTCCGACCGTGACACCACTGCCCGCCAGGTCCGCTTGCAGCTCCTCCATCTGCGACATCTCGCGCAGCGGCGATGGATCTTCCTGTTCCCCTTCGCGCAAAGACAGCTCGCTCTGCTTTTCCCATTTGCTGACTTGCCACAGTGCTTCGCGGCGACTCGGCTTCTGCTGAAGCGACGACAGCGCACCCAGCTCGGCAAGCTGCGAAATCTCTTCCTGCGACAGCGCGCGACAGCGATTCATGAAGTCATCCAGATCGACAAACGGACGCGCCAAACGGGCTTTCAGAATCGCTTCTGCCGATGAGCGCTTCAGTCCGCCGACATAACGCAGACCGATGCGTAGCACACGCGAAACCGGAGCAGAAGCGACCCCGTGCGGAGCCGCATGCCACGGACTCCTATCAAACGGAATCACGTTGTCGGGTCGATCCGCAGTCCAATATCCAACCTCGCGATCGGGACTGTGTTCAATGGAACAGAGCCACTCTGAAGCCGTGACATCGATCGCGCGGATCACCACACCTTGCCGTTGTGCATCGCGAATCACTGTCGCTGGCGCATAAAATCCCATCGGCCATGCATTGAGCAGCGCAGTATAAAACACACCCGGATGATGCACTTTCAGATACGCGCTCGCATACGTAAGCCATGCAAAGCTGATCGCGTGCGATTCCGGAAATCCGTACTGTGCAAACGCGGTGATCGCTTGTTCAATCTGCTGGGCTGCGTCTTTGGGAATCCCCTTCGCTTCCATTCCGGCTCGCAGTTTGTCGACGAGCATGCGCATCTTTTTGGTACCACGCTTACTGTCCATGGCACGCCGCAGCTGATCGGCCAGACCGCCCGAAAAACCTGCCGCAACCATTGCCATGCGCATCACTTGTTCTTGAAACAGCGGGATTCCCAGCGTCCGCTCTAGGATCGGTGCAAGCGAAGGATGCGGATAGGAAACCGGTTCTTCCCCGGTACAGCGCCGAAGGTACGGATGAACCATCTTTCCGACGATGGGACCAGGCCGGATCAGACCCACTTGGACCACCAGATCATAGAATTTTGCCGGACGAGTGCGCGGCAGACAAGACATCTGCGCGCGGCTTTCGATCTGAAAAACCCCCACTGTATCGGCTCGCGCAATCAGCGAATAGACCTGTGGATCGTCTTTGGGAAGCGCAGCCATATCAAAAGGCTGTCCGTCGTGATACGGCACCATTTTGCTCGCTTCTTCCAGCACCGCCATCATTCCCAAACCCAGCAGATCGATCTTCACAATCCCCAGATCGCCGACATCATCTTTGTCCCACTGAATGATCGCGCGTCCGGGCATCGCGGCAGGCTGAATCGGTACAATCTCGTCGAGCCGACCGGCAGCGATGACCATTCCACCGGGATGCTGTCCGATGTGGCGCGGGATGTCTTGGATCTCTTCATACAGCCGGACAAGCTGGGCAACGTTGCGGTCTTCTGGATTGAGTCCGCAGCTTTTCACATGTTCAACAAAAGGAGTCGGCTCAGCTTCGGGGATTCCTGAACCATACGCCCCGAATTCATCGCCAAATCGACTCAGCTTTTTCGCGAGCTGCGAAATAGAATCATCTGAAAAGCCTAATATTTTGCCAAGCTCGCGCACGGCACTGCGCGCCCGATAGGTGGTGAACGTCGCCGTCAGTCCGCAGCCGGCTGGACCGTATTTGCGATAGATGTACTGAATGACTTCTTCACGCCGACTTCCCGACGGAAAATCCAGGTCTATGTCCGGCCACTCGCCCCGTTCTTCCGACAAAAAACGTTCGAACAGCAGATCCATTTTCAGCGGATCGCACGCCGTGATTCCCAGTGCGTAACAGACCGCAGAGTTGGCTGCGCTGCCGCGACCCTGCACCAAGATTCCGCGACTTTTGCAAAACTGAATCAGATCCCAGACGATCAAAAAGTAGCCGCAAAGTCCCAGCTTTTGGATAAGTCCCAGCTCGCGTTCGAGCTGATCTTTGGCGCGCTTTTCGTAGGGACGGAATCGGCTCTCGGCAGCGTCGAAAACCACCGCGCGCAGGAACTCTTCCGGGGTTTCGCCAGCCGGCAGCGGATACAGCGGAAAACGATAGCCGAGCGCATCCAAACTGAACGTACAGCGACCCGCAATTTCGACAGTATTTCGCGCCGCTTGCGGCAGATCGGGAAGCAGCGCCGCCATCTCACGCGCGGGCTTTAGGAATCGTTCGCCGTTTTGCAAAAGCCGCTTTCCCGCCGCGTGAAGCTGCACTTTTTCGCGAATGCACGTCAGCGCATCCAGCAAAAGCAGCTCATCGCCACCGAGCATCCGCACATCATTGGTCAGCACAAGCGGCAGCTGTTTGCGATCAGCAAGCGCGGTCAGCACTGCGTTTCGCCGATCCTCGCGTTCATCCAAGTGAAGCTGTAGTTCGACGAAGAAGTTCTTCGCGCCAAAGATTCCGTGCAGCACATCAAGCTTGCGCTCTGCCGCATCCGCATCGCCCTGGTCGATCAGTCCACCGATTTTTCCGTCGCCGCCACCGCTCAGCGCAATGAGCCCCGCGTGATGCTGTTCCACATCAAACAGCGTCAGTCCCCGACCCCCGCGCGCCGCACTGTGCTGCGTCGTGATCAGCCGACACAGGTTGCGATAGCCTTCCGCGGTTTCACACAAGAGTGCAAGCGGCGCACCGTCGACCAGAACCTCTCCACCGACAATCGGACGGATGCCTTCGTGCTTGGCGGCTTTGTGAAAACGCGCAAGTCCCGACGCGCTCGCTGTGTCGATAAGTCCGACCGCTTGATAGCCCGCCGAGGCCGCCGCTTTGGCCAAGTCTTCGGGATCAACCGTGCTCTGCAAAAAGCTAAAAAAGCTCTTGGTCCGCAGCTCGACGTAAGGACTGTCCTTGCCGCTCATGCCCACACCTCGTTAGTCGTAGCGCGCGTCGAGGAACCAGTTTCCCTCGTCGCGATCAAAGAACAGCCGCAGTGCCTCGCCGGAAGGCAGCTCGACGTCGTAGTAGTCGCGCAGTCCTTCATTTCCGGCGCTGCCGCGGATGCGATAGGGTCCGCCTGCGCGCAGGACGGGGCCGCTCAGTCCGTCGCTGTGCAGGTGGGTTAACCGAATGCCATCCATCTTGACGGTGGCAGCTCGTGGTGGTCGCAGCATGTGCAGCGCCATCTTTTGCGGCGGGTCTGACGGTGGCGGTTCGTCGGCATCGCGCCGCGACGGCAGCTTGAGCGGCACCACTTCCGCAAGCCCCGGTAGATGCGAATCCGACGCCATCGGCTGCCCCACTCGCCCTTCGCCACACAGCGCTTGCAGCCGCGAAAGCAACGTCATCAAACGCTCGGGAAGTAGCTGTTCTCCGTCGAACAGCCCGAGCTGAAGCGGCCTGGGTCGCTGCGCCACCGTCCGCACCAAAAGACCACGCACCTCGGTTTCCGGCGGATGCGCTTGCAGTGACAGCCGCAGAAGCTCGGTCAGCGTCGCCACTTCGCGCGTCGGTGTCGCCACCTTGACTTCGACGCGCTGGACGCCTTGCGGTTTTAGCAAAAGCTCGACGGAAAAATCGCCGCACGCAAGGCTCATCGCCCGCAGCCGCGCCATCATCCGGTCGGTCAGACCGCGCAAAAGAAACAGCAGCGGCTCCAAGTTCGCTTCGGGCTCGTCCAGATCCAGCGATTCACAAATTTCTGGCGGCGGCGGCGTCGGCTTGAGCGGCGAGTCATCTTCCCCCGCGGCCAGCCGATGCAGCGCCACCCCGTCTTTGCCAAGCCGCGTCGGCAGTTTCGTCCGCGGCAGCGCCAAAAAGTCCCCCACCGTCCGCAGTCCAAAGCGCGACAAAAGCAGCGCCTGCGAAGCCGACATCGGCAGCACACAGAGCGGAAGCGGACGCAGGTACAGTTTTTCGTCGCCTGGCGCCACCACCGTGACATCGGCACGCGCTCGCGCAATCAGTTTTGCCGTCGCGGCTTGGCTGGCAATGGCGACCCGACCGTGCAGCCGCACCGATTCCGCCTGCGCGAGCAGCGCCTTGCCCAGAAGCTTTTCGTCGGGAAACAGCTTGGCCATGTCGCCAATGCCGCACAGCACGTAACCGTCCCCACACTCGATGCTGGGGGAAAACGACGACGCCACGTCGTACAAGGCGTCGTGCGCCGCTTGCCGATGCGCTTCGCTAAGCTCGTGCACTTCCAGCTCGCCACACAGCGAGCGCGCCTGCGCCACCGTCTGAGACGCCCGCACCCCAAGCTGCCTGGCCGCAAGCGTCGCGCCCAGCACTTGCGACGACGGCAGCGAGCCGTCGCAGACGACCAATTTCTGCTGTCGCAGCTCTGGTCGCGCCCGCAAAAGCGCTTGCAGCGGCCACGATGGAATCCACAAGCAGGCGACACGTTCGCAGGTCAGCGCCATCACAGACCCCCACTACCTGGCCAGGCAAAATGGCTGCACGTCGCCGGGCGCCCCGAGCCGACTGCGCAACACTTCGATGCGGGCTTGCCGCGCACAGAGCTGAAGCCGTCCGCCCGGCGCCGCTTGCCAGCGCATCCCGTCATCGACAAACCCGAGCGTCGCAACCGCAAAGCTCTGCGCGAGCGGCTTTTCCGTCACCACCAAAAGCGCCGCCTTGGCCCGCTGCGCCCTGTGCTGAAGCCGCGACCACAGCGCCGCCCGCACCAGCTGCTGCGCATCCGCAACCCCGACCAGGTAAAGCACGATCAGCGATACCCCACCGGCCCCCAGCGTCAGGTCGGCAGCTCGCAGCGCAGAATTACCATTTTTCACCCGAGCCCAAAGCAGACGCCGCAGATCGATTCCTTGCGCCATCGCGCCCCCTGGATCGAGCGCATCGGCGCCATCAATGAACACCGCGGTTTCTTTTTGCTGGGTCGCTTTGGCCAGCACCGACAGCGCCAGCGACAGCCGCCCGACCTTGCCCACCGCTTCGACGATCTGTCCGCGCGGCAGTCCACCACCGAGCGATTCATCGATCACCGCAAAACCCGTCGGCAGCGGCGGCGCTTTGCTCATCTGCACTTCGCTGCGACAGGCCTGCCGGAGCTTGGCGATTGCAGCTTGGCGATTGTCGACGGAGTCAGATCCCAGCGACACGCTTTGGAAGTCGCCGTCTTCTACCGAGCTCAGCCGCGCCAGACTGCTAAACATGCGTTCAGGCTATTCGGATCAAATGTTCAGGTCAATCAATTTGAGAAGAATTTTACCCAAAGTGGTTTTCTTAGGGAAAATTCAAAGTGAAATAAGCTGCTCAGCGACGAAGGTTGTGTTCGCCAGCCGATGGTTGGGCGCAGAGCGGACGCAGCCGTTCCCACGACCCACGCCGCGCGATGCAGCGCGACGGGGCTTGACGGTTTTTGCTGACGAGTTCGTTATTTCAGGGTCTTGAGCGCGGTTTCGAGCCACGAAAAAGCGGCACCGCGTACTTCGGGGAACTGGGTCGCAATCAAGCTGAGCAGCGGCAGCACACCGTAGATCACGATCTGGGAAATAAATGCACGGTCCCAGGTCAGCTTGCCGGGCTGGCTTTTGGCGATGCGCGACAGCACTTCGTCGCGGTTCATCTGCGCCAGCACGTACATCGTCGTCGGCACCGTCATCACCAGCAGCACCGTCGACAGAAGCACCAGATACCGCTGCGGCTGAAACGGATAGACGATGAGCGCGAGCAAAAGCAGCACAAACCCGATCGTCACGTTGAGCAGTCCGTTGCGCAGATGGGGAAACAGCCGGTTGATGTAGGTCACGACCTGGATCGCCAAAAAGTCCTCGGCGAGCCGCAGCCACAGGTGCAGCGTGTCGGGCAAGAGCCGCTGGTAGACTTCGGCGGTGTTCTGTTCGGGGCCGGGACGCACGCTGAGCTGCGCTTCACCGGGCCGACCGGCGACGAGCGAACCGGGCAGAGGCCGCGCCCGCCAAAACCGCTTGAGGATCTGGGTCAAAATCCGCGACGCATGCACGACTTGGGCTTCGGGCACATCCGTCGCGGCGCCTTGCTGCATCGTCTCACGCTCGATGTGGGGCACAAGCTCGCGCAGGTCTTGCAGAAGCGACTTGACCTTTTCGATGTCCGTCACCGTCGTCAGCGGCAGCAGATCGCGATCGAAATCGAGCTGGTTCATGTGGTTGATAAGCAGGCGGAAGTGTTCCTGCGCGGCCTGTCGACGGGTCAGCTCTGGCAGGTCTTCCAAAAACAGCGCCCCAAGGCTGCGAATGAACTTGTGGGGCAAGCGCTCGAGCGACTGGGCGAGCGGGTGATGCCCAAGCTGATGCAGAAATTCGCGAAACACTGACCACAGGCGCAAGAAACGATAAAAAACAAAGCCGATCATCGTGACTTGCAGCGCGATCAGAAAACGGAACACAAGGTGCATCGGCGCGACCTCGAGCGTCACCAGTTCCGACAGCACCGTCACCGCTTGAAACAGCGCCAAGAGAAAGCCGGCCAAAATCTGCCACACCGACGGACTTCCCAGATAGGCGGCGATCTCGGATATCTTGCCGCGCAGACCGCGGTCGTCTTCAAGCTCCTCGAGCAAATCGAGATACACCGTCGCCAATTTTTCGAGCAGGCGAATCCGCTGTAGCTCGCAGTAGCCGTACAGCTGCACGCCAAGCCCGAGCAAAAGCAGCGGCATCAAGGGAGACAGTCCAAAGGCCGGCTGCGCGCTCCGTCGCAGAAACAGCAAGTGATTGAAGTCGACTTGCAGGTAATTGACAAAAGCGACGAACAAGAAAAAACCAAGCAGCAAAAGGCCGGCCACACCAAGCCCAACCACCGTCAGCCAAAACCTTCGCCAGCGACTGCCGAGACCCTGCCACTTTGCGACAAAGCGATCGTGCAGTTTGCTGCGCCAGCCCGGCAAAAGGTAAAGCAGCATCGCGTCGAGCAGCGCCGCCGAATACGCAAGCTGCGCCACCACCCCAAACAGCGCAATGCACAGCACTTTCCACGACAGGTTTTGGTAAACGCCGATGTGGCCCGAGTGATACCAAAACCGCAGCCAGAGGGACAGGCGCTTTTCGTCGAGCAGCTCGTCGAGATTGCCGTCGCGAAGCTGCATAAAGTGCGTCGTCGTCAGCACGAAATAGCCAACCCACGCCGGCACGAACAGACACAGCATAAAAATCGGCTGCCGGTTCGATTCGCGCGCCGCCAGTTCATCGTCGAGCAGGGAACGGACAATGCTGCTGCGCCGGAAAATCTTGAGCGGCGACAGCAAAATCGGCGGCGTCACGTCGGGAAAGTAGTAGTGCACGAAGTAGCCTGCGCACAGCCACAGGCCAAAAATTCCGATGAGCACCATCACAAAGCTCAGCGTGCCTTGCTGGTACGGCGAGTAGCGGTATTCAAACTGGCCGCGATGGATCGACGGATTTTCATACACGTAGCCGCCTGCGTCGTAGTCTTTGATAAACGCGAGCGGAAACAGCGTGTCGTTTCCGACGGCACTGACCCAAATGGCCGGGCGGCTTAGCGGCTTGTCGACGCCGGGTGCGGCTTGCGAATACTCGACAAGCTGTTCGGGATAGCCCAAAAGCGCGACGGTGGCGTTATAAACCCCTTGGTCGGCATCGCTCGCAAACTGGATGCGCTGACGCAGCCCGCGGAACGGATAGCTCCACTGCTGGTTGCGGGTAAAAAGCGGGTACGGCGACACCACCAGCATCCCTTTGAGATACGAGCGCGCCTCGGGATGGGTATACAGGATGTCGCTTTCGAACGTAAACAGCACCACGTCGGGGCTGTAGGCGCGGATCTGCCGGGCGAGAAACAGCTTGTCCTGTACGTCGGTGGCGAGGATTCCGACATAGCGAATTTTTTCGGCGTAAATCGTGCTCAAGATGTGGGCCAGCGAGCGTTCGGCAGCAGACACCGTGCGCGGCGACAGCGTCGGGATGATGTCGGTACGCGGACTGTCATCGAGCAGCGTTGGCAAAGGCCGACTGACCGGCGATGGCACAAGATCGGGCAGCAGCGGTTCCGAGCTGCGCGGTGTCGACGGCGAAGTCTTGGCCACGTCCACGGTGTGCAGCCTGGCGATGTGCAGCGGCACCGGCAGCGTCAGCCGTGGACGATGCGCGCGTTTGCAGTGGTTGCTCTTGTGCGTCTTGTGGGCCGGAAACACCCGATCGTAGCCCGGCGGCAGACCCTGCGATTGCGAAGCCTGCGCCGCAATCACCGCTTGCCCATATCCCGTCGATGATTCCGAAATCAGCGCCACATCATGTTCATCGGCGCCCAGCGTTTCGGTCAGAAAACAAAAGAACTCGGTCTGCAGCGCTTCGTCGGGAATCACCGTCGCCTGATAGCGAACCGAGCGCATCCCGTCGTTCCATTTTTGAATTTGATCGCGAATTGCGCCGCTCGTCGCCCGTCCAGAAAGCATCCGAAAAGACAGCGACGGAAAATGCGCCAAGATTTGATCGAGCGAAACCACCGCGCCCGAAAACGCTGGGCCGACCATTCGCACTTCGTTACAGGACTCGCAGCGACCGTCGGGAACCAGCGCGCGAATGCGCAGCAAATCGTCGATGGCGGAAATGAACGCCGGTTTGTGAATGCCGGCGATGGGCGACTCGCCGACAAGGTAGAGCAAAAGCAGACCACGACGGCTTCCCCCATGCCCACTCGCCGTCGCAGCGCGATGGAACAGGGCTACACCGGGCTGATCCTGCGAACAGCTTGACTCGCCACTGCGCTTGTCGGCCTGCGGGTTCCACGGCAGAAGGTAGCGATCGAGCAAAAAACCCGTCGCCTCCAGTGCGCGGGTAATCGACTCGACGGTGCCATCGAAACCGAGCCGAGGTTCGGGAACCGTCGCGACCAAAAACTGAACACTGACATCCTGCGAAACCAGCGCCTGATGAATCGCATCGTGGTTCGCCCGGCCTTTGTCACCGTCTGGAATCGCAAAATATGCCGACAAAAGCCGGCTCGCTTCCAGCTTGGGACAGGCGGCCCCAGGTTCGTTCGCTGGCTTGGCTTTTTCAGTCGAAACGGGCGGCAAAACCGGCTCTGCTGGCGCCG
>DAORGN010000054.1:22679-24657 GCA_035340095.1 Pseudomonadota bacterium
GGACTTGCGGACGCCACTGGACTTGCGGACGCCACGGTGGGATCGGGAAGCGGTCGCGGCGGGTTCGCCATCGACGCTACACCCCAAAGCCCAAGCAGCAGAAGCACAACCGCACGCAGGGGATGTCGAATGCAAAGCGGTCTTCGCATGGCTTCGACGTTAGCAAATCCGGCGGTCTGCTTGGGAGCTTGTGCTCGCGATTTGTCGCGTCTTCCGCCGCGATTAGTAGAGATCGAAGCGCAGCAGCCGGCCTTCAAGCATGCCGTTCCACAACACATGCCGCGCGGACGGACGCAGCCCAATCTGCCGTGCCAGCTGTAGGTTTGCCGTGTACACGTAGGCGCGATAGCCGACAAAGCGCCGCTTGAGCGTGTCACCAAGCGCGCGGTACAGATCGACAAGCTCGTGTTCGTCGCCCATCCGCTCGCCATACGGCGGATTGCACAGCACGATGCCCGGTTGTGCCGGCGGTGGTTCGACAGAGCGCAGATCGGCGCGAATCAGCCGTGACTGGCGCCCAAGGCCCGCCGCCGCCAAGTTCTGCCCGGCCATCCGCACCGCCCGCGGATCAATATCTGACCCATACAGGAACACACCCGCCGCTGCTCGCTGCTTGGCTTTCGCTTCCTGCTCTAGCTTGCGAAACAACAGCGGATCAAAGTCGCGCCAGCGCATAAAACCAAAGCGACGCGAAAGTCCCGGCGCCACCCGCAGCACCGACAGACCCGCTTCGGTAAGCAGCGTGCCACTGCCACAGCACAGATCGACAATCGTCGACGGACGCGGCTCGGCTGGGCGTGGCTGGTGCGCCGGTGTGGTGTGCACCGCTTCGGAAATCGGCGTCGCACCAAGCGCTGGTTCGCCGGTTTGCGCCACAATCGCCGCCGCCAGCGTTTCCTTCAGCGGAGCAAGCCCGCCCTGTTGTCGATAGCCACGCTGGAACAGCGGCGGATCGGACGCATCCGCCCCGATCATCATCCGCGTGCCGCGCGCCCCTGAATAAAGCTGCACGTTGATCCGCAGATCCGGCTGCTGGGTGTCGATGTCAGGCCGTCGACCGACGCGATCGCGAAAGCGATCCACCACCGCATCTTTGGTCTTTAGCGCCGTGAACATGCTGTTGGCAAGACCGGGCCCTTCGCCCATCGCGCTCACAGCCATCGTTCCCGACGGATCGATGAATTCTTCCCACGGCAGACGGCGCACCGCGTCGTACAGATCCGCCGGCCCTTCGCACGGATAATCCCCAAGCACTTGCAGGATTCGCGACGCACAGCGGGAATACAAGTTGGCCCGATACAGCGCCGCCCGTGGACCCGAAAAAGACACCGCGCCTTGGCGTACTTCCACGTCGGTCACATCGGGGAGCGCGACCAGCTCAGCAGCGACCAGTGGTTCGGTGTTGCGGGCGCAAAGCGCCAGATAGCGAGGCCGACTCGCAGCGACCGGTGCCGGTCTGGCGATATGGGCTCCTGTCATCGTCGGTTCTCCTAGGCGCGGGGTTTTCGCGACTTTAGTGACCCAGGCCCCTGCAAGTCAACGCGACCTTGCGCAGTTGACTTCCCAAGCCATCTGCCTGCACCGTAAGCGCCATGAGTTCCGACTGCATTTTCTGCAAGATTGCAAGCCGCGCCATCCCGTCGCCCTTGGTCTACGAAGACAGCGAAGTGGTCGCGTTCCAAGACATCAATCCGCAGGCCGCGCACCACGTCCTTATCATCCCGCGTCAGCACTTTGCCGATATCGGGGAAGCGGCGGCGGCGGGACAAAGCGCCCTGTTGGGTCAGCTTGTCACGGCGGCGGCGCACATCGCCAAAGAGCGCGGATTGTCCCCAAGCGGCTATCGCTTGGTCTGCAACACCGGCAAAGACGGCGGTCAGACGGTGCGTCACCTGCACTTCCACTTGCTTGGTGGACGACCACTGGGCTGGCCACCGGGCTAGCGAACTGGCCCGTGGCGCGGCGGGTTCCCGCGCGG
>DAORGN010000055.1:0-24572 GCA_035340095.1 Pseudomonadota bacterium
AGTCTGAGCCATAGAAGTATCTGCCTCCGTGTAGGGCGTGGCCACTTGGGCGCGAGAAGCTCCGCTAAGTCAGGAAAATCCGCTCTCCATCATATCGCAATCGGGCGCTTTCTTGCTCAGACCCCCGCCGTGAAGTTGATCCACGTTTCGCGAGGACATACGCTGCGGTCATGCACCCGCTGCCGATTGACCCTCGTATCGTCGAAGAATGCCGCAGCCTGGCCGGTCAAGTTGCAGATCAGGTCCAGTCATTTATTTCTGCGCACACCACGGTCAGCATCGAACGGACGGTGTTGCGCGCCTACGGTGTCGATGGTGTCGATGGGGAAGGCGTTCCGCTCGTCAACCGCTGCGTCGATCGATACCGTGGCTCGGCGGCGCTGGGGCACGGCATTGCTGCGCTGCTCGGGCTGTTGCTTGTGCGACGACCGGGGCTGCCCATCCAAGAAGCGGCAGAGGAACTGGCGTTTGGCCACACGCTGCCCGAAGGCGCGGATCTGTTGTCGGCGCTCGATGCAGAGCGGGCCGCGATTGAAGCGGTGCTTGTGGAACCGACCCGGCTCGCGATCGAAAAAATTGATGTGGCCCACTCGGCGCGGATTGCCGCGTGGCAGCGGCTGGGGCTTGGACCTGATCGAGCACCTGCGACGGGGAATGTGATTCGTCCCGGTGGTGGACCGCCGCTGAAATACGTGATCGTGGCGACCGGCAATATTTATGACGATGCCGATCAAGCGCGTGCCGCAGCGCAAGTGGGCGCCGATGTGATCGCAGTGATTCGATCGACGGCGCAGTCGCTTATCGACTATGTGCCGTATGGAGCGACGACGGAAGGCTACGGCGGAACCTGGGCGACGCAGGAAAACTTTCGCATCGTTCGTCGCGCGCTCGACGAAGAACAGGAAAAGCTCGGGCGCTATCTGCAGCAGGTGAACTATTCGTCGGGACTTTGCATGCCCGAAATTGCCTACCTTGGCGCGGTGGAGCGGCTCGACATGCTGCTCAACGACGCGATGTACGGCATCTTGTTTCGCGACATCAATCCCAAGCGGACGCTCTGCGACCAGTATTTTTCCAGGCGGATCATTGGCCGCGCCGGGATCATCATCAACACCGGCGAGGACAACTATCTGACGACGGCGGACGCGGTCGAAAAAGCGCACACCGTATTGGCGTCGCAGTTCATCAACGAAGCCTTCGCGTTCCGGGCTGGGCTTTGCGAAGAACAGATGGGCCTGGGACACGCTTTCGAGATCGACAAAGCACTGCCCGATTCGTTTGTCTTGGAACTTGCGCAGGCGCTTTTGGTTCGACAGCTCTTTCCAAAACACCCGATCAAGTGGATGCCAGCGACGAAACACAAGACGGGCGACATCTTCTTTTCGCATCGGGTCGACGGGCTGTTCGATCTGCTCGGGGTGATGACCGGGCAAACCATCGAGCTGCTCGGGATGATGACCGAAGCGATTCATACGCCGCTGTTGCACGATCGCTGGGCGGCGATAAAAGGCGCCGACTATGTGTTTACGGCGGCCCGCAGCCTCGGAAAAGAGCTACGTTTCGATCCCGAAGGCCAGGTGGTGGCGCGGGCCAAACAGGTGCTCGATGAAGCGGTGACGCTCTTGCGCAAGGTGGCTCAGGAAGGCCTGTTTGCGGCGATCGCTGCCGGTGAGTTTGCCGATGTCCGTCGTCCAGAAAATGGTGGGCGCGGGCTCGATGGGGTCATCGCTCGGCATCCGGGCTACACAAACCCGATTTTGCGCATCTTGGAAGGACACAACCCCACGGGTTGAGATCGTATTTCGTGATAGAAAGGGACGTTCAGCCGTCCAAGACTGCATACACCATGACGCACAGCGCTTCTTTCCTTCGCTCTACCGCTTCTGCGGTCACTTTCGGCCTCGGCCTGTTCCTTTCCTCGGCGGTCTTTGCTGTCGGGGAAGCACCCAAGCCAGCGGCGCCAGCTCCGGCGGCTGTGGGCGAATACCCCGGACTTGACATAAAGACGCTGTCCGAAGGCGATCGGGGCCTGCTGAAGCGGCTGCTCGAAAAGTTTCCGTCGGCGTGTGGCAAGCCGCATTCGCTCGCGGTGTCGCTGCGGACCGATCCAAGCTGCAAGCTGTCGGGGATTGCCAGCAAGTGGCTGCTCAAGATGGTGATCGACGGCTTCCTTGAGAGTGAAATCGAGGAAAAGTACAGCGAGCGCTACCTTCAGCGGAAATGCTACAGCGTCGACATCGCGCAGGCGCCGGTGCGGGGCGATGCCAAAGCACCCGTGACGATCATCGAGTTTTCCGATTTCGAGTGTCCCGCCTGCCGCGCCGTCGAGCCGATGCTCAAGCAAGTGCTGGCGGAATACAGCAAAGTGCGCCTGGTGTTTATGAACTATCCACTGCCGATGCATCCGAACGCGATGAATTCGGCCATGGCTTCCGTCGCTGCTGGCAAGCAAGGCAAGTTCTGGAGCTACCACGACAAGCTGTTTGAAAACCAGGACAAGCAGACGATGGCGGATCTGGTTCGCTACGCGATGGAGATGAAGCTCGACGTGACCAAGTTCCAGGCCGATATGCAGGCGGCGCGTGAGCGAGTCGAAAAAGATCGCGCCGAAGGCAAAAAAGTCGAGCTGACCGGAACGCCTGGCATGCTGGTGAACGGCTGCAAAGTGCGCGCGGGATCTATCGAGGAGCTTCGATCCTACATCGATGCGGAGCTGGCCAAATGACCGGGCTGCGGCTGGCGATTGCGACGCTGTGCCTTTCGGTTTCGCTTGGTGTTGCAGCGGCGGGACAGCAAGCGGGCAAGCCGGCTGCGGACTTTTCGCTTCCCGACGCGGCGCAGAAAACGGTTCGTTTAAGCGATCTGCGCGGCAAGGTGGTGCTGCTCGATTTTTGGGCGTCTTGGTGTGAACCCTGCCTGCGCGAGCTGCCCGAGCTGGAAAAGCTCCACAAACAGCTTGCCAGCCGCGGCGTCGTCGTCATTGGCGTCAACATCGATCGCGATCGCAAAAACGCCGACGAGCTTATCAGTCGCTACAAGCTGTCGTTTGCCAACTTGTTCGATCCAAAAGGCCAGATCGTTGAACTATACGATCCGCCGAAAATGCCGACCTCGTATGTGATCGATGCGCAGGGCAACGTCCGGCTGGTAAATGAAGGCTTTGCCGGTCCCGCCGACATCGCCAAGCTCCGGACCGCGATCGATCAAATCCTCGCGAATCCAGCCAAGTAGCGACGACAGCCGGTCTTCCTACGAAGACTTGGGCCACGTCTCGGCGATCGTCGTCACCACCATTTGGGTCAACAGCGCAAGCTGGGCTTCGCCTTCTTGCTGGGACGACTCGGCAGGGCGACCGAAATACGCGCTGTCGCCACCCGCCTCGCGGAAGGTCTGCGCACCGGCCCGGACTTTGGCCAAAAAATCGCTCGGATTGTTTGGCAGCTGCTGGGCGATTTCGTTTCGACACAGATCGGGGCGAGCGACCAGCAGCAGCGACGTTTCGTAACTGCCAGCGTGACAGCTTCCGCTCTTGTATTCCGCCGACAGTGTGCGCGCCCAGCGCTTGGCCGTCTGATCGGGAAATGCGACGACTGGGCCGTGCTGCGTACACAGATCGGACACCAGCGTGCGAATGCCCTGAATGTGGGCGGGCTCTAGGTGGCTGTTGACCAAGCAGATCCGCGAAAAACCCGCCGCCAAAAACGCTTCGACAACTCCGCGTAGCTGCCCCGTTGCCGCTGCTGCGGAAAGCGACACCGTTCCCGCAAATTCCGACGCAAAGTGGGTCAGCGCGTAGCTTAGCGTCGGGGCAATCACCGACAGCGTCTGTGTTTGGTGTAGCTGCTTCTGCGCCGACAGCGCCAGGGATTCCGACAAAAACGAATCGGTCCCGAGCGGCAGGTGCGGCCCGTGTGCTTCGACCGATCCCATCGGCAACAGCACGACCGGCTGGGCCGCGCGCAGCGTCATGGCTTCCGGAAACGTCAGATCGACCAGACGACAAGGCGGCGCAAACCGCGACGGCTCAGCCTGCACTGCTACACCACGCTACAGATCACGAATTTGAGGTAGTTTCCGTCGGGGAATCCCGCAGGAAGGGGGAAGTCTGCCGGCAGTCCGAGCTGCTCGACGACGCGAACCAAGCGCCGCGATCGACTCGCGCCTTCGCCCAGTTCCAAAAGCAGTGATTCGAGCGAAAAGCGGTGCGCATTGACCGCGCAGCACAAGAGCGCGCCGCTGTCACAGATCCGCAGCGCCGCCGATACCAGCTCGCGGTAGTCCTTTTCGACAGAAAACGAACGCTCGCGTGAGTGCGCAAACGCCGGTGGGTCGAGGATCACCATGTCAAACTGCCGCTTGCGATCGGCCATCCGCGCCATCACCGTCAGTGCATCTGCGGCGATAAACTCGTGGATGTCTTCGCTGAGCCCGGAAAGCTGCAAGTTGCGACGGGCCCGCGCGTGGGCTTTGGCCGCAATGTCCACCGATACGACTTCTTTGGCACCACCGACGGCGGCTGCCAGCGAAAGAGCACCCGTGTAGCTAAACAGGTTGAGCACCCGTCGACCCTGCGCGCGTGCCGTGACGGCATTGCGACCGTTTCGCAGATCGGGAAACAGTCCGGTGCCCAGCGGCGCGGTGACATCGACGCCAAAGCGCATCTTGCCTTCGCGCACTTCAATCTCGACCGGCGCGACTTCGCCCCATGCCAGCTCAGCGGGTTCACGCGGGGCCTCGCCACCGAGCGGACGATAGCGCTTCTGCACATAAATCGATCGCGGCGCGTGAACTTCCCGCAGCACTGGGACAAGTTGATCGGTCAGCTTGGCGAGCGACGCCGAAAAGACGTGGACGACCAGATGATCGCCGTATCGATCGACGGTCATGCCGGGCAGGAAGTCGCCTTCACCATGAATCAGTCGATAGGCGGTCAGCTCATCCGTCGGCAAAAGCGTCTTGCGCAGCTTGGCCGCGGCGCGGACCCGGCGCAGGAGTGCCGCTTCGTCCAATACTTCGTCGGGATCGCGGGTAAACGCCCGCACCGCAATTGGACCTTCAGCGTCGTAGATGCCGCGCGCGATGAAGTTGCCTTCGGGATCGAAGAGTTCGATCACGTCGCCCGATTCGCTCGAAAGAGGCCGGCCAATGGTGTCGCGAAATACCCAGGGATGACCGGCGGCCAGACGTCGTGCGGCGTCAAATGGCAGACGGACGCTTCCCCTGCGGAGACGCGGTGCCGGCGCAACAAACGTGGTGGTTTTGCGCCTGGGCCGCGGAGTGTTGTCCTCTGAATGGTCGCTTGGACCGTAGCTTGACATGGCGCGCAGCATACGGGCCAAGCCCGGTACAGGCAAGAGGGGTAAGCGGCTGTGTGTGCGGGTGCGGTCGCGCGTACATTTGGCTTGAAATGGCTACGCGGCGAAAGGTAAAACCTCCGGCTAGCGTCCCTCGTCCCTTGGGGGTCGTGTCCGCCAAATGGGCGGGAACTGGAAGGCGCAGCCAAGATGTCCACGCAGAACCAAGGCAAACAACCCCGTTCGGTACCTCCTCCGCCCCCGAAGGTGGCTTCGCACAGCCGTCCCAATCTGCGGCGGCAAAGCATGGATGATCTGCTCGACGACTTTATCGTTCGGGCCAACCAGCGCGTCAGTTCGATCCGCAGCCGGCAGTGGGATCTTCTCGTCCCAGCTGAAGAAGTCGACGTCTCGCAGATCATCTCGGATGAACCACCGGTCGCGGTCCATGCGGCACCCGCCGCGCAAGTCGCCACCGTGATCGTCGCAGAGCAAGCGGCGCCAGCGCCCGTCGTGGTGCCGGTTCCAGAGCCCGTTTTGGCGTCTGTGCCGGCTCCTGTGGCAAGCGTGGAACCGACGGTGGCCCAGGTGGAAGAATCCCCTGCTGCTCCTGCGACCGCCCAGGCGATCGAAGTCGTGGCGGCACAGGCTGTTCCTTCGGCCCCAGAAGTGGTTGCTCCCGCTGTCGAGCCACCTGCGACTGTGGTCGACGCTGCGGTCGATGCCGCGCCAGCAGTCGAAGCAAAAGTGGAACAAGCGACGGCTCCGGAACCGAGCGGCGCGACGACCCAGCCCGCAGGACACAAGGGCAACAAGAAAAAGAATCGGGATCGTCAGCGTCAGCAGTCGCAAGCGATGCCAGGTCGCGACGATCGACAAGAGCCGGTGTCGGAATCGGCACCTGCAGCGACTACGACCGAACCGGAACCGACCCCAGAAAAGGTCGAAGCCGCCAAGCCCGCCGCGGTGGTGGCAGCGCCTGCCAAAGCGCCGGTCCGTTCAGAAGCAGCGCCCGTCAAATCGGAATCGCGTCCTCGCGTGGCGCCCGTTCCGCTTGAGCCTCCGCCGAAGTCGGGCACGAGCAAAGGAACGCTCGTTATTGGCATGGCGGTCGCGGCGGGTCTTGCCGTGGGCGCAATGTACTATCTCCAAAACGGCTCACAGAACAATGTGACGCCCCCGCCTGCTGCAGTGACGCCCCCGCCTGCCGCAGTGACGCCCCCGCCCGCCACAGTGACGCCCCCGCCGGCTGCTGCGGTGCCACCACCTGTGGAAACGACGGCTGGGCAGCCAGCGGCGACGGCTCCGGCCACGGCTGCTCCGACGGCAGCGGTCGCCGCGCCAGAAGTCGAAAAAGCCAAGCCAGCGGCGGTTGCCCCGGAAGCGACGGCGACGAGCAGCAAGCCGGCGACGGAAGCGGCCAAGGCTGAGCCTGCACCAGTGAAAGCCGAAAAGGCGGCTGCAGCGGAAGCACCGGCAAAGAGCGAACCCGTCGCGAAACCGGAAAAAGCGGCCAAGGCAGAAAAACCAGCCAAGGCGGAAAAACCAGCGAAGGCAGAAGCTCCAGCGAAGGCAGAAACTCCTGCCAAGAGCGAGCCCGCCGCGAAGCCCGAAAAAGCAGCCAAAGCGGAAAAGCCAGCGAAGGCGGAAGCCCCAGCCAAGAGCGAACCCGCCGCGAAGCCTGAAAAGGCCGACAAGCCCGACAAAGCCCCAGCCAAGTCCAAGAAGGACGAAAGCTGGATCGACCCGTTTGCACAGTAACGAGCTATTGGGAAGCCCGAAGGGAGCAAGATGCGCAAGAAAACTCTTCTCACAGCCACCGCGGTTGCCCTGGTTGCGATGACCATTCCCGTCGAGAGCCAGTGGCTCTGTGGGGTTGGTCTCCGCTCGGCCTCGGCGCAGGAAGAAGATCCTGAGATCACCGCAGAGGCCAAGAAGCACTACAAGCTCGGCCAGGACGCCTTTACCGAAGGCAAATACGACCTGGCGATCAAAGAACTCAAGCGCGCCTATGTGCTCAAGCGCATCCCGGCCATCTTGGTCAACATCGCGATGACCTATCGCAAGACCAAGGACTACGAGATGGCCATCTACTTCTATAAGAAGTACTTGACCGACTCACCGGCGGACGACAAGCAGCGTCCAGCGATTGAGGCCGCGATTGGCGAAGTGGAAAAAGAGCGCAGCGCCGCGGCCCAACCGCAGCTCGCGCCAGCCAAGCCCGCCGTCGAGATGGCCAAGCCTGCCGAAGCGGTGAAGCCGGCGGTCGAAGCGGTCAAACAAGCCGAACCGGGCAAGCCCGCGGTCGAAGCCGCCAAGCCTGCAGTCGAAGCCGCAAAGTCCGCAGAAGCGGTCAAGCCGGCAACGGAAGCGGCCAAACCCGCAGAAGCGGTCCAAGCCCCGGCCCCGGCTGCCCCGGAAAAGTCGGCCACCGAGTGGGCACACACACCCGTCGATGCGGCACCTCCGGGTCAGCCCGTCGACATCCGCGTCCAAATGCCGGTCATGAAGGGCGTCAAGGTGAAGGTCTATTTCCGCAAGGAAGGCCAGGCCACCTTCGACAGCTTGGAGCTGAAGCGTCGCGGCAACGAAAAAGTCGCGCGCATTCCCGAATCGGTCGCGCAAGGCAAAGCATTCCAGTACTACATCGAGGCCAAAGACGCGGCAGGCACCATCGTCAAGTCCATCGGCAACGACATGTCGCCGAACCTGGTGCTGATCGATCCGACGGCGCGGCCTCAGATCATTGGTGCCGAAGTCCAGGGCGAAACCGCGGATGACGATGAAGTCGCCAAGCGGACGAAGACGGGCCCGACGCGCGACATCGAAAACGAACAGGCGACGTTTGACCTGGGTGGTCAGTCGGCGGCGATGGCTCGTCTGCGTCAGCAGATGCGCGACCGGGAAAAGTCGAAGAGCAAAGGCAGCGGCAAGTCCCTGCTCGGGCCGATGGGCTGGGGTGGTGGTGCGGTGGCGCTTCTCGGACTCGGTGGACTTGGGGCCGGCGGCGCGTTCCTTGGGATGGCGTCGAACTACGCCAACTTGGTTTCGAGCGATTCGGCCTGCGATACCAAGGTCAAGGTCGACGGTGTTCCGCAGTGTCCGCACTTTGGCCCGAACGACAACCCCGATCTGTCGAAGACGCTCAAGCCTGCGACGGCGGAATATGAACGCAAGGGAATGCTCTATGACAAGGTGGGCACCGCGGTGACTGCCGTTGGTGGCGTCCTTCTTGCGGGCGGCGCGGCGATGCTGACCTACGACATCATCAAGCGCTATGGCAAAGAGAAGCCGCCAGCGCCGAAGACCCGCAAGGTCAAAAAGGTGATCGAGGTCGAGGAGCCCGCCACGTCGTGGCTGATTGCGCCGGTCGTAAGCCCCGGCTCGGTCGGGATCGTCTCGCTGTTTAACTACTAAGGTGTTGTGGGAGGATTCCCGATGCGTCTTTCGAAGCTTTTGACCCTGGGGCTGCTGCTGTCGGCGGCCTGCTATAAGCCAAGCTACAGCTCCGACGAGGATCTGGGCAAAGCGTTCCGCTGCTACGTCAACGACAAGCCCGCTTGCCCCGGCGATCTGGTCTGCTGCGTCGGTGACGAGTGTGGCGACGCGCTGCTCGATCCGATCACCGGCATGCCGCGCATCGACAATGGCACCGGTCGTCCCCTCGAAGGCTCGTGTGTGAAGCCGCGTCCGCCGAAAGACATGGTGGTCACACCCGTCGGTTACTGGGACTTTGGCATCAAGGGCAGCTACTACACCGGCATCCAGAACGATCCGATGCTGACCGGCAAAGATCCCGACACCGGCAAGTGGCGCTGCAAGCGCGACGACCTCAACATGAGCAAGCCCGCCGAGATCGAGCGGATGTTCGAGCCGAACGACCTGCCCGATCAGGCGATCAGCCTGTCGAATCCGCTGCCCATCGATCCGACGCCGGGCCCTGGCACTTCGTATGAAATTTGCCCAGACCAGAGCTCGCCCGACCTGCCCGATGTCGACGTGTTCAAGTTCCGGCTGACCTCGCCGACCAAGGTGATTGTCCGCCTGACCTACAAGGTCAGCTACGGCGACCTTGATGTGGCGCTGTTCCGGCTGGCCAAAGACGACGCCACCGGAGAGCTGAAGCCGCAGCGCGTGCTCGCCGACCTGACGGCGGTGGACAATGGCTGCCTCGAAGCGCCAAACCTCCAGCCGCTCGGCCCGCGTGAGTACTACTACATCGTTGTGCGCGGGACGAACTCGCCAGACAAGCCGTCCAGCTACTCGATGAACAACTACAGCATTCGCGTGTACGGGACGACGACCGATTCCTGCGTCGCCAAAAAAGACGGCGGCGTCTAGCCGGCTGCGTTTCTCTTTCCCACAACCCATAGCTCCGGGGAGGCGCAAGCTTCCTCGGTGGTGAGACCATCCAGATGCAGACCTCTCCGCGTCGGGCGATGACGCTTACGCAAAAGATTTTGGCCGCCCATGCCATTGGGCTTTCGCGTCCGTGGGTAAAGGCCGGTGACATCCTGCGCGTGCGCGTCGACTGGACCATTGCCAGCGAGCTGGCGTGGAACGGCATGGACAAGACCTACGAAGCGCTCGGTAGGCCGCCCCTGCACAGCCCCGATCGTTTCTTTTTGGCCGTCGATCACACCGTCGATCCAACGACGCTGCGCAGCGATGTGCGAGCCCAGAAGCTGACCCAGCTTTCGCGCAGCTTTGCCAAAGAGCGCAAGCTCCGTCACTTCTACGACGCCAACCAGACCATCTTGCACACCAAGTTCTATCGCGACCTGCTTCTGCCGGGTCAGGTGGTGATTGGGGCGGACTCGCACACGTCGTCGCATGGCGGCCTGGGCGCGTTTGCGATTGGTCTGGGCGGCGCCGATGTGACCGCTGCGATGGTGCTCGGTGAGTCGTGGATTGAAGTGCCCGAGGCGATAGCGGTCGATTACGTCGGCACCCCGGCGTTTGGGATGACCGGCAAAGACATCATCCTGCGCACGCTCGGCGATCTGGGCCGCAACACGGTCGCGATGGAGCGCAGCGTCGAATATCGCGGCGAAGCGGTGCGGAACTTTTCGACCGACATGCGCTTTACCATCGCCAACATGACCGCCGAGTTTGGCGGCTTCAGCGGCATCTTCGAGCCCGACGCCGTGACTGCAGCCTGGCTGGCCCAGCGCAGTGAGCCGCCCAAGGCCGGCGAAGCGCTGTTTTTCCGCGCGGACGACGATGCGGAGTATCGGACGCGGCACACGATTCGGCTCGACAGCCTGGAACCGCTCGTTGCCAAGCCGTTTTCACCCGACAACGTCGTGCCGCTTTCGCAGCACCAGGGCATGCCGATCCATGGCGCGTTCATCGGGGCCTGTACGACGACCGAAGAAGAGCTGGTGCTGGGGGCGCTGGTGCTGGAAGAAGCGCTGCGTCGCGGCATTGTTCCGACAGGATCGGGCCGCCGTTTGGTCGTGCCCGGCGATCTGTCGATTCAGGGACGGCTGTACGAAGCGGGTCTTTTGCGGGTGTACGAGCAAGCCGGCTTCCAGGTCGATCCGCCGGGCTGCTCGATGTGCCTTGGGGTCGCGAGCCAGCGGGCCGGCAAAGGCGAAACCTGGCTGTCGTCGCAAAACCGCAACTATCCAAACCGCATGGGCGAAGGCTCGCTGGCCTGGCTGGCATCGGGACCGGCGGTCGCAGCCGCGGCCATCCAGATGCAGGTTCGCGATCCGCGAGAGCTTCTCGCTGGCATCGACCCCGATCGCTACCAGCGAATCTTGCGGCGCAGCGGCCACAGCCTGCCCACTGTCACCACCAGCGAGCCGACGGTTTCGATCAGCGCTGGGACTGGATCTGCCGCGCACGCCACCCAAACAGCAGCGGCGCAAACCGTGCAGGGGCGCGTCCAGCGCTTTGGCAACCACGTCGACACCGACGCCATCATCCCCGGCCAGTTCTGTCACCTGACGGACTTTTCGGAGCTTGGCGATCACTGCTTCGAGTTCGTGCGTCCCGGCTTTGCGAGTGCCGTCCGCGCCGGCCAAAACATCGTCGTTGCCGAAGAAGGCTGGGGCTCCGGTTCCAGCCGTGAGCAAGCCGTCTGGGCGCTCAAAGGTGCGGGCGTATCCGTCGTCATCGCCAAGAGCTACGCCTTCATCCACAAGCGCAACCTGGTGAACGAAGCGCTGCCGTTCCTTGTCGTCACTGACGAAGAGTTCTACAGCCTGTGCGCCGACAACGACGAACTGTCCGTCGACCTGTCGGGCACCGTGCGTCATGTTGCCAGCGGGCGGACGTGGAGCGCCCAGCCCACCACCGCGCTCGTATCCGCCCTGGTCCGCGAAGGCGGACTTGTCCCCGCCATCAAACACCACGGCCAGACCGTCTTCGCCACCCTCACCACCGGCTAAGGCCCCACGCAAGAAGTGCCGGAAGTATGTGAGCGTGGGGGCGACCGGAGAGCTTTTTTCGGACCGCCTGAGGGACGGAAAAAGACTCGCAGGGAAGCGGGGCCCCACGCAAGACGTGCCGGACGTAGATGATCGAGGTCGAGGACGTAGATGATCGGTAACGGAGTGGTCGATGATCTGCCACAGCGTGGTCGATGATCTGCCACGGAGTGGTCGATGATCTGCCACTGAGTGGCCGATGATCGGTAACTGAGTGGCCGATGATCGGTAACGGAGTGGTCGATGATCGGTAACGGAGTGGCCGATTTAGTCGAGGGCCGGCAGGGTGAGTCGGAGCTGCGTTTTCGGTGGGCCCGCGTCTGAGACTTCCACGCGCCCCCCATGCTGTTCCGCCACCGCCGCAACTATCGCCAGACCCAACCCACTGCCGCCCGTGTCACGCCGCGTGGTGACAAACCGCTCGAACAGCCGCCCGCGAATGTCCGGCAAAATCCCCGCCCCCCGGTTTTCGACTTCCAAGATCGCCCGTTCCTCGTCATGGCGGAGCCGCACCGTCACCGCCGGTTCGGCTGCTACACCGTGGCTGACATCGGCAAACGCGATCGCGTTGTCCACCAAGTTGTCCACTGCCCGACGCAGCCACGGCTCGTCACCGGGGACCATCAGCTCGCCCGGCAGCTCGGCACGGACTTCGATTCGCCGCTGCGTCGCCTGTGCCGCATGGGCATCGATCGACTGACGGGTCAGCTCGGCCAGATCGACGGGTTCCCGCACCACCCCGCGCGCTTGCAGCCGGGTCAGCATCAGCAGGTTCCCCAAGATGCCCTGGAGCCGCTGCGCCGCTTCCGCAATCCGCGCCACAAAGCGCCGCGCCGTATCCGGTTCATCGAGCGCACCATCGGCGAGCACTTCCGCCGCCGCACGAATCGCCGCGACCGGGTTTTTCAGTTCATGCGACAGATCCGCCGCGAGCTTTTCCGCCAGGTGCCGTCCTTCCAGCTCGCGCCGCATCGACTCCACGGCGTGCGTCAGCGTCCGCACCTCGCGACCAAACGGCGGTGGCAGCACCGCTTGCCGTTCACCTTGCGCAATGCGGGACGCCGCCTGGGTCAGTTGTTCAATCGGACTCGCAATCGCCCGGCCAATCAGCGCCGCTGCACTGGCCGTCCCCAGCACCAAAAGCAGCGTCAGCAGCGCCGCCCGCGACGCCACTTCCCGCAGAATTTGTCGAAAGCCCAGGCTTTCCCGCGAAACCCGCACCGCCCCAAGGACTGCGCCCTGTGGCGACCGGAGCAGCGCTTGTTCAATCGGACGCTGCGGAATCGGCGCTCCGCTGGCCAAAAGCACCCGACCTTCTGGATCGACGACTTCGATGTGCAGGCCACCGGGCCGGACCTCGGCGAGCTTTTGCAAAGACGGCACATCGGTCAGATCCTGCGGCGTCTTGCCAGTCAGCGAGATCACAGACGACAGAATCGCGGCTTCTTCGCGTGATACTTCGGCCAAAAGCCGCGCCGCCCGCAGCTCCAGCCTTTGCACCGCAAGCAGTCCCAAAAGCGCCGCGAAGCCGCCCGACACCGTCGCCATCGCCACAAACACCTGCATCCGAATCGACAGGCCGTGTCGAAACGAACGCAAAAGCCGCCACAGCACAAACGCAGCAAACAGCGTGAGCAGCAGCGTCGCCAGAACCGGCATAAAGACGTCCATCCGGCCACGCTACACCAAAATGTCGCTGTGCTAACGTCAGCGCTTGTGAAGACAAAAACCCAACTTGGTCTGGCTCTTGTGCTGTCCTGTCTGCCTCTGCTTGCTTTTGCGGACAAAGCGCCGCCGCCGCACGCGCATCACGGTGGGCCGGGCGAAAAGCCGATGGTGCATCGCTTCGAAGATCCGGCGAAGTGGACCGCGGTGTTTGACAGTCCGGACCGTGACGGCTGGCAAAAACCGCAAGAGATTGTGAAGCGGCTGCAGCTTTCACCCGGCAGCACGGTCGTCGACATCGGCGCCGGCACTGGCTACCTGATGCCGCACTTGGCGGCGGCGGTGGGCGACAAAGGCAAGGTCATTGCCGTCGACATCGAGCCCAAGATGGTCGATTACCTGACCGAGCGGGCCAAAAAAGCCAAGCTCACACAAGTCACCGCGCAGCTCGGTCTGCCGACGGACCCCAAGCTGGCTCCGGCGAGCGTCGACAAGATCGTCTTTCTGGACACCTGGCACCATGTGCCGTCGCGAATCGAGTATGCACAGAAGCTCTTTGCGGCGCTGAAACCAGGAGGCACCGTCTATGTCGTCGACTTCACCATGGAGTCGTCGCACGGGCCGCCGAAAAAGCACCGCCTCTTGCCCGAAGCTGTGTCCCTGGAGCTGTCCACCGCCGGCTTTGTCGCCGAAGTGTTGCCCGAAGACCTCCCCGACCAATATATCGTCGCCGGAAAAAAGAAAGCCAACCCGTAACTTTTGATCACGCTCGGAGGTTTCATGCTTGCGAAACGTTTGCTGTCGCTGGGTTTGACGATGGGGTTTTCGACGCTGCTCGCCTGTGATCCGGTTCCCCCGGCGGAAACGGACACGGCACCGCTGTCGTCCGAACAGGCGCTGCATGCCGGGTCGGCGATTCAGCAGGTGTTCGTGGTGATGATGGAAAACCAGAACGCCAAGGACGTGTATGGCAACCCCGATGCGCCATACATCAATCAGCTGATGAAAGACTACGGCTACGCATCGAACTTCCAAGACTGTCTGCCATCGAGCGTCCCGAGCGAGCCGCACTACATCTGGCTGGAAGCTGGCACCAACGCATTTTCCGATGTGACCTTTGGCGGCGATGGCGATGCGACGCCGCGCAACAGCACCGCGAGCACCGCGCACCTCGTCAACCTGCTCGACAAAGCCGGCATAAGCTGGGCGGCCTATCAGGAAGGCATCGATTCCACCATCAGCGGCGCCTGTCCGATTTCGTCCAATGGGCTCACCCGCTACGCCGCCAAGCACAACCCGTTTGTGTTCTTCAAAGACGTATCCGGCAATCCCCCGAGCAAGACCGCCAGCCGCTGCGTCGCCCACAACAAGCCGCTGTCCCAGTTTGCGTCTGATCTTTCGACGGGCAGCGTCGCTCGCTACAACCTGATCACCCCGAACTTGTGCCACGACATGCACGGCGCGCTGGGCTGCTCGGGCGGGTCGAACGTCAAGCAGGGTGACACCTGGCTGAAAGGCTTTTTGCCGTCGCTTATCACCTATGCGAAAGCCAACCGCGGCGTGATCCTTTTGACCTGGGATGAAACCGAGGGCACAACGACGCAGCCTTTTTTGGTCATCGGCAGTGGGCTTAAGCGGTCTGGCTACGAAAGCAAAGTCCGTTACGACATGTCGTCGGTGCTGAAGTCGATTCAGCGCATCTTTGCGGTGACGCCGCTCCTTGGTCATGCCGCCGATGCCTCGACCACCGACTTGTCTGACTTCTTTGCGACGGGATCGTTTCCATAACCGATCGCCCGCGTGGTAAAGCGGAGACGTGAGTTTGTTTGAGCCGTCTCTGACCGTGGTGATTCCCGCCTTCAATGAGGCAGACAACCTAAAAGTCGTGCTTCCCGACGCACTGCGCTTCATGTCCGAGCGCTGCGTAAACTGCACCCTGCTGCTTATCGACGACGGTTCAAAAGACGGCACCGCTTCTGTCATCGCCGAGTACGTCGCCAACCATCCCCAGCGCGTCCAGGTCATCACCCATCCGCGCAACCTGGGGCTGACGGCGGCGCTGCGCAGCGGATTTTTCGGCGCCCACAGCGAGCTTGTGACCTGGATTCCTGCCGACGGACAGATTCCGATTTCCGAGCTCGACAAGATGCTGCGGGCCTACCGCGGTGAGGATCTGCTGCTGACGACGTACCGGCATCGTCCCGATGGCCTGTGGCGGGCCACGATGTCCAAAACGGTGCGGATCATGGTGCGGCTGGCGACGGGCTTTGCCGATCGGCTGGAAGGTCCGTATCTGTTTCGGCGGGCGCTCATCGACGAGCTGAACCTGGTCTGCATGCGGTCCGCCGGTTCGATCGGGCTTGAGATTGCAGCCAAGAGCCACGCGCTGGGCAAGCGGATCGGATCGACGGAAATTGAGTGTGTGCCGCGGCTGTCAGGGCGGTCCAAGGTCGCCGACTTGCGCAACATCGTGACGTACTTTGGCGAGATTTGGCTGATCCACCGCTCGCAGTCCGAGCTGCTCGCCAGCCGTCGCTAACACCCCTGGTTGCGTGCGGTCCGATTGGGTCTTTGTATCGCGCAGAAACTGCTGGACGGCGTACAACAGCGGCTGGGCATGTGGCGGAATGCCGGGTTCATCGCCGAGCCCGTCATGCAGCAACAGCACCCGCGGACGGTCGGCCTTGCGCCCAAGCGATTGCACGATGTGAAGCCGGGACAGCAGCGTGGCGGGCGGTGGCGCGTCGGTGTCCCAGACGCCGTGATCCCACATGCACAGCCGCAGATCACTTGTGCGCAGCGCCGAAAGCAGGGCAGGGGTGCGGACGCCGTGGCTTGGCCGAAACAGCGTGATGGGCTGACCGGCGATGGCCATAAGCCGCTCTTTGGCGCGGAGCAGGCTCTGGGTCAGCTGGGTGTGGGTCTGCCACAGCGGCAAGCGATGATCTTCGCCGTGCAGTCCCAAGACGTGGCCTTCACGGACGATGCGCCGGATGATCTGCGGATGTGTTTCCGCCTTGTGCAGCAGCACAAAAAACGACGCGCGGACACCGTGGGCCAAAAGCAGATCGAGCAGCGCATCGGTCAGGCCCGCGGTCGGTCCATCATCAAACGAAAACGCGACCTGTTCATCCGAATTGCCGTCGACAAAGCCATGTAGATCGCGCGGCACCAGCCACAGCCCGCAGGGAATCCGGCACCACAGAAAGCCAAGCAGCGCCGACAAAAACAGCAGCTCGCCGAGCAAGAGCAGTCCGGGGTGACTGGGTTTCGCAAGCCACGGCAGTCCGATCAACAGCGCCGCACCACACAGCAAGGCCAGGACGCGGAGCTTGGCGGCCCGTGGCACGACGCGAAGTGCAGACAGCGCTCGCTTCATGGCTTGTGATGACTTTGGCGGCGGCGCGGCGGGCGCAACAGTCCATTTGCGACGACGGTGAGGCAGATGAGAAGCAGGCTATAAGCGCTGCGAAGACTTCGCCACATGCCGAAGCGATCTACCACTTCGCGATAGGCGCCGGCACCATTTTTTGAGTGATTTGGCTACGTTGGACAAATGAAGAATGAGCAATGGACCGCAACGCAGGTATTTGTCGATTCAATGATTGAAAACGAAGTAGCCATCACAAGATAATTGCGCAAAGGGAGACATCGACTTGGATCGCTCGACGTCGCGGCAGGGGGGTTCGCTGCTTTCGTGGTTTGCGATCTTTCATCGTCGCTATCGTTCCGTGCTGACCCAGGCGATGCTCGCGGGGACGGCGGCTTCGGGGCTGGTGTACCTCGATGACACGCTGCTTGGCTGGATCACCAGCTCGCTGGCCGACCCTGGCCAGGGCAAAGAAATGCCGGTGCCGATGCTGGTCGGTGACTTGGCGAACCGATTGGGCATTGGTCTACCCTTTTTGCTGGTTGCGTTTTTCTTTGTAAATCGCTTGGTTACTGCGGGTATTGGTTTTTGGCAGATATATTGCACGGGTGTTCTGAATCTGCGTGGCAAAGCTGATTTGGAACGTGAAATCCTGACGCATCTTTTGCGCAAAGATGACGCCTTCTTTGGTCGCCACTCACCTGCGGAAACGGTCAATCGGTTGTCGATCGATCTGCAGCGAATCTGCGCGCGAAGGCCGAACCTGATGATGTTTTGGTGGTCGGCGCTGCTCATCATCGGCAACCTGACGTACTTCGTGGTGCACGATCTGCGGCTGTCGCTGGTGGCTTTGGCAAGCTGCGTGCTCGGGGGTTTTTGGGCCAGCACGATGTCGGGACGGGTCAAGCAGACCGACGCGCGCTATCTGCACGAAGACGACCAAGTGAAGCGCTGTTTCGAAGACTATCTGCGTGCGTTTCAGGAAGTGCAGGTCGGCAAGCTGCAAGACAAAGTGACGGCGCATCTGGGACAGCTTCAAGAGCATCGCGGCCAGACGTTTCGTCGCTACGTGATCATCAACGAGTCGGTGGCGGTGGGAAACCTGATGGCGAATCTGCTCGCGTTTGTTGCGATGCTGCTCGTCGTCATTTACATGCGCAAAAGCGGCGCGGTCAGCCGGGCCCTGATGCTGATCCCCGTCATCATTCACACGCTTCCGTATCTTATCAAGCACATGGTTCAGCTCATCAATTTGAGCATGGACTATCAGCTGTCGCGGACGAGTGTGCATCGGCTGCTCGAGTATGAAACCGACAGCGATGAGGAGTCGGGCGGAGCCAGTGCGAAGGATCCGATTCCGACCACGGTGAAGCTGCACAACGTCACCTATCAGTACGCTGGTCCCGATGGGAGTCGGCAAGGCGGAGTGGTCGCAGTGCAAGCGGAGCTTCTGCCCGGAAAGCTCACGACCATCGTCGGTGGTGCTGGTTCCGGGAAGAGCACGTTTATCAAACTCTTGCTCGGGCGACTGGTTCCGCAGGATGGAGCGGTACAGTACGGTGATGCCACGCTTGCGACACTGCAAAAGCGCGAGCTGGCGGCGATGTGTACGCTGATGCCGCAGACGCTTGCGCTTCTGGATGGGAGCATCGCGCAGAACATTCTGTTTGGTCGTCCGCGCGGCCAAGACACGCTGGATGCACAAGACTTTGATGTGGTGGAAAAGTCCGGACTTGGGCGGATTTGTCGTCTGAAAGCGCTGGAAATGGCGCCCGATCCGAAGATCGAAGTACCCGAGCTTTACCGCGACATTGCAGCGCTGCGTTCGCAGCTGCGGCAGCGGCTTTTGGAAAAGTGCGGAGTGACGGTGCGCGGCTATGAAGAAGGACACGCCGATCCAAAACACTGGGCGCTGGAAATGCTGCTTGGGGGTCGCTGTGATCGGGCGCGCACGCTGTCACTTCTTTTGGCGGACTCGACGCGGCGGAGTCTGGCGGCGCTTTTGTCCACGGAAGAAGGCAAGCTGCTTATCGACCGCGCCTGCCATGTGCTGGCAGAAAGCAGCGGTCTTTTGTCGCTCGACAACTTCCATGTGTATTCGCAGCTTTCCCCGTGGCCGCTGGAAGAAAAAGTCTGGCAGCTTCGGCGGTCTTTTCTGCACCTGTCGGCGCGGCGTCCAGACGGCAAGCGCGAGCTTCTGGCTGCACTGACGATTGGACTGACTTCATCACTGGGGGAAAACGCAGCATCGACAGAGCAGCTCAAGACGGTGCGGCGCAGCGAGCAAGCGGCAGGATCGCTGCGGCTTCTGCGCGATTTGCTGGGTTCGGTGTGTCGTCCGTTCCAGCTCGATTCGGTGCATCCGTTTCTTTCGTGGCGCGAAAATCTGACATTCGGTGTCATCGATCTGCCGAACAGCCGCGCCGGTCGCTTGGTTGAACAGACACTGCTCCAGTTTCAGGAACAGGACGGTCTGCGCGAAGCGTTTACGCGGCTCGGAGTCCAGTTTGGTATCGGTCGTCAGGGCGCGAACCTGTCTGGTGGGCAAGGCCAGCTTGTGGCGCTGGTGCGGGCGCTTCTGCGCAAAACGCAGGTGATCGTGCTGGATGAACCAACGTCGGCGCTGGACCCGGCAAGCCGTGCCCGCGTCGTCGAGCTTTTGACCGATTGGAAGAAAGATCGGGTGGTGGTGACGATCAGCCACGATCCGGAGTTTGCGCGACAGGCCGATCATGTCCTCCTGATGGACGGGGGACGGCTGATTGCCAGCGGGACGTTTGATGAACTGAAGGAAACCAACGAGGTCTTCCGAAGGACACTACGACAAACATGAACGCGATGCCTTTGTCTGCCGCTGAAAAAATGAATGTGCTGACCCGCTGCGTGGTGTTCGCAGGCATTCCGAGCCGCGATCTCTCTGTGCTGGCGGAAATGATGACGACCGAGCGACTGTCTGCGCAGGAAGTGCTGTTTGAAAAAGGCGACCCGTCGGATTCGGTGTTCGTCGTGGCAGACGGCAAGCTGGGAATCTTTCTGGACCCCGCTGGAAAACCGGTGCGCATCCTGGGCCCTGGTGAGCTGCTCGGTGAATACGGAATGTTCATCGGCCTGTTCCGGACGGCGACGGTGCGAGCCGACAGCTCGGCGGTGCTTTTGTCGCTTGATTACCAGCGGTTCCGCGCGTTTTTGCTCCAGTTTCCGCAGTCGGCGCTGGTGCTCATGAAAATAGCCGTCCAGCGTCTGGTGGCGGCGGAATCTGCTCGTCGCTAGATGCGCCGTCTTGAGGCTTCGCTTTTGTTGCTACGCACCCGCTTCGCATTTGTTCACACAGATTCCGCAGCAAATTCCGCAGCTTGGCGCGGGTCGAAGTTCTCTGCCGAAAGCGTGTCACTCCGTCGTACAGTATTGTTCTCTATGGAGCATTAGTCCGTGAACGACCTAGATGCTTGGTTAGAGCTTGACGATGAGAAAATTCCCTTAGCGGACGACTGCTCGATCGGACGGACGCAGAGCAATACGCTGCCGCTTCGTGATGACAAAGTTTCGCGCGCGCACGCTCGGATTTACCGCCAGGAAGACGAGTTCTGCGTGGTTGATCTGGGCAGCGCCAACGGCACGTTTGTAAACGGTCGCCGCGTCGTTCAGCCCGTGCAGCTGCGCAGCGGCGACGTGGTAGCGGTCGGTCCCTTTGAGCTGACATTCCGTCGCAATGAAAAAGCCGCTTCGATTCCGCCGCCCAGCCTCGATGAATCGCTCAACGTCCAGACGCTGGTGCATGTCCGTTCGGTGGACTGTTATCTGCTGGTTGCAGACATCATTGGATCGACGCAGCTTGTGACGACGCACAGCTCGGATGCGCTGCCGTTTATCACCGGACGGTGGTTTACCCGCTGTCAGGAAGTCATCGAGCGCAACAAAGGTTCCATCAACCAATATCTGGGCGACGGACTGTTTGCGTACTGGCAGTCGAACAATGTCTCGCCGATGCAAGTCGCCGAAGGTCTGCGCCAGCTTGCGTATCTGCAAGCGACCGAAGAAACACGCTTCCGTTTTGTCGTTCACTTTGGCCCCGTTTCGACGGGGGGAGTGGTTGCAACCGGGGAAGCGCCGCTGTTTGGACAAGACGTGCACTACGTCTTCCGGATGGAAAAGCTGGCGCCACAGCTTAACCTGACCCGCATGATGAGCCACTCTGCCAAAGAGCTGCTCGGGCGATTTTTGCCGACGAGCGAAGCCGGTTCCCATCCGCTTTCCGGAATGAAGGGAACCCACCGGATGTACTCGTTTTAATTCCTGATCTTCCTTCGCCCCCACGGCTTGCCAATGGGGCGTTTCACACCGCGGACTTGGTCAGCGATGGAAGCGGTTTCCATCCCAAGCGTAGCTTTGGTTTTCGATGGCGATCCGCAGGTTGGGGGTGCCGCGTCCGTGCTGTGTTAGGAATCGGCGGACTTCGGCGTCGCTGTAGCGCGGGTTTATGTGTCCAGCGAGGATCAGCTTGTCCGGATGTTCGCGCGCCATGATCCCAGCGTGTTCGATCGATCCGTGTCCGAACGTCTGTTCTTTGATGTGCGGAAAGTGCGCGTCGTAAAGCGCCAGATGACTGCCCAAAAGGGCTCTCTCTTCGGCTGCGCGCGTCGCTTGGGTTGGTTCGTGATCACACAGATATGTCACCGTCGGCCCCGACGGGACTGTGACCCGATAACCCAGCGCATCGAGCATCTGCCGCTGGGCCCCGCTGCCGCTGTAGTGATGAAGCGCAAACGGTTCGACCTGCCAACCAAAAAGAGTCAGCCGCTGGCCTTCGTGCAGCGTGCGAAATTCCAGATCAGCCAGCGTTCCCAGCGACAGGATTTGCAGCGGCACAAACGACGGATGACGCAGCCCCTGTTCGATCGCTTGCAGCGCTTCTTTGGGCCCGCAGATGCTCAGCGAAATGCCATTGTCTCGTCGCCAAAACCACTCTGCGTCTTTGATTCCTTCCCAGTGATCCAGATGGGAATGGCTGACCAGCACGACAACGTGGCGGATCTGCGCAAGCCGTCCCCGCCCAAACAGACGGGTCGAAAGCGCCGTCAGTCCGCGTCCGGCATCAAGCGCAAACAGCACATCCCCATGCGACAGGGAATAGCAGGATGTGCAGTTCCCAATCTTGGACATCGCCGGCAGGATGTTGCGCGATCCGCGACAGCCCCAGATATCAAACCGGATCGACGGAGCTTCGCCCTCGGACAGAGCGCTGTGCGGCAAATCGCTCGCTTTGTGCTTGGGCGCGACCACGACGTCTAGCCATTTCATCACAGTCGCAGAGGTGGGGGAATGCAAAAGAAGAGACGGCGCTTCGAGGCAGTGAGTCTGCGCGCTTACGCAGCGGCCCTGGCGCGCGTGGACACTGCCGGATGATGGTGATAGGCTGCCGCCGCCAGTTTGTAAAAGCTACTTCCAAGGAGAAGACGACATGCGACTGAGTGATATGAAGGTGATCGTGACCGGCGGCGCGCAAGGCATGGGAGCGCACTTTGTTAAGCGGCTCCACGAGGCGGGTGCGCAGGTGGCTGCTGGTGACGTAAACGAAGCAGGTCTGGCCGAGCTGCCGGCGGGCGTGCACCGTCGTCGTTTGAATGTCGCGGACGAAGCCGATGTGCAGGCGTTTGTTGCCTGGGCACACGGCGCGATGGGCGGGCTCAACGGTCTTATCAACAACGCCGGAATTTTGCGCGACGGCCTGCTGGTCAAAAAAGACAAGGCCACCGGCGCTGTCATCAAGATGTCGACGGATCAGTGGAACGCCGTGCTCGCCGTGAACCTGCACGGCGCGACCTTCATGGTGCGCGAAGTCGTTGCCAAAATGGCCGAAACCGACAGCCGTCCGGGCGTGATTGTGAACATGTCGTCGCTCGCGCGGTACGGCAACCGCGGCCAGTCAAACTATGTGTCGGCCAAAGCAGCGCTGGCGGCCAATGCGGTGACGTGGGCGCGTGAGTTTGGTCCGCTCGGCATTCGCTGTGTCGCGATTGCGCCGGGCATGATCGAAACCCCGATGACGCAGGGAATGAACCAGAAAGCGCGCGATGCACTGGTCGCGGCGGTTCCGGTCGGTCGCGTTGGTGTGCCGGAAGACATCTGGCAGGCGGTCAAGTTTGCGATCGAGTGCGACTATTTCAACGGTCGCTGTGTCGACGTCGACGGCGGTCTCGTGATGTAAGAACGCTGCGAGCTACGATCGGTCGGAATGGGATTTCTGATTGAGCAGCTCGCGAATTTTCCGCAGGAGCTGCGGCGGAGCGAACGGTTTCTGAAGAAACGCATCGACTGCCGCCGCGACTCCGTGCCGGGTGATGGCATCATCGGTATAGCCGCTCATGTACAGCACCCGGATGTCTGGTCGGTGTCGACGGACTTCATCGGCCAGCTCGCGTCCGCCCAGGCCAGGCATCACCACATCGGTGAGCAGCAGATCAATCGGCTTTTCGTACTCTCTGGCCACTTCAAGTGCATGCTGTCCGCCGCTGGCTTCGATGACCGTATAGCCGTGCAGCTCCAGCACTTGCCGCACGAGCTTTCGCACGACATCCTCGTCTTCGGCGAGCAGAATCGTCTCTGTTCCCGTCGGAGAATCGAGCCGACTTGCAGCGTGGGCGGAAACCGGCAGCTTTTTTTGCTGCGGGAGCAGAACGCGGAACGTGGTTCCTTTGCCCGCTTCGCTTTCAAACGAAATGTATCCTCCGGCTTGGCGAACGATTCCGTACACCGTCGCCAGACCCAGCCCTGAACCTTTGCCGACCCCTTTGGTTGTGAAAAACGGTTCGAAAATGCGCGACTTCACAGCATCGGTGATGCCGATACCGGTGTCTGCTACCCACAGCAAAATGTACGAACCCGGAGCCGGTTCACGATCGCGATCGCTCGACGGTGCTGTGATGTCTTGTTGCGCGGTGCCAATGGTCAGCTTGCCTCCTTTGGGCATCGCATCACGCGCGTTTAAAGCCAGATTGATCAGCACCTGTTCGAGCTGACCGGCATCCATCTTCACTGTCGTCGGCCCAGGCCGAAGCTGGGTTAGCAGTGTGATGTCTTCGCCGATCAGGCGGCGCAGCATCCGCGTGGTTCCCATCACCACTTGGTTTAAGTCCAAAAGTCTGGGTTCGACAATCGCGCGCCGACTGAACGCGAGAAGCTGCGCCGTCAGCGTCGCTGCGCGTTCACCTGCCGCAAGGATGTCCGTGAGTGGATCGTGCAGGACATCATCGTGTGGAAGCTTGTGCAGCAGCCGCGAAGTCTGTCCGTTTATCACCGTAAGCAGGTTGTTGAAGTCGTGCGCAATCCCGCCGGCAAGTTGTCCTACGGCTTCCATTTTTTGCGCTTGGCGCAGCTGATCTTCCAGCTTGCGACGCACCGTCAGGTCGCGCACCACGCCGGTAAAATGCGGTTTGCCATTTATCTGAAACGACGCCACCGTTATTTCGGCTGGAAACGTGGTTCCGTCTTTCCGCTGCGGTGTCATTTCGCGCCGGTTGTCACCGAGCAGATACCCGTTTTGTTCGCGCCAGCGGTTCATCGCCGCAGTGTGACTGGCGTGCTGTGCGACCGGAATCAGCTGCTTGATGTTTTGTCCGGTAAGCTCACTCGGCGCATAGCCAAGCACTCGCTCCGTTGCAGCGTTCGCCATCACAATCGATCCGTCTTCATCGGTTGTGATCACGGCATCGCTGACGCTGCTGAGGATGGCCTTTAGTAGTTCTGCGGCGCGCTGTTCTTCACTGCGATCGAGCATTGCGACCAAAATCGCGACGTTGCCACGATCGA